>NZ_CP027792.1:348750-697500 GCF_003013695.1 Pulveribacter suum
GCCGCCATGTTCATTCATCGCACGTTCATTGCGGGTCGCAGCGACCGGGGAGCCTGGCCCTGGCGCAAGCCTGCATCCATGAACCTGTGAGCCATGCACCTGGGCGCGTCCCGGCGTGCGCCCGAGGCACCGCTGCCCTTCGCCGGCAGCCCGGCTGCCAGACCGAATGAATCCGCGGCGCCTGCTTTTTCCTCCCTCCGCCATCACTTGCATGGCGCGCGCCGCACCCGCTGGGAACCATTCCTGTGATCACTGAACTGGAATTCAAAAGCCTGGCCCACCAGGGCTACAACCGCATCCCGCTGATCGCCGAGGCGTTCGCCGACCTGGAAACCCCACTGTCGCTGTACCTGAAGCTGGCCCATGCCAAGGGCGACGGCAGCAACAGCTTCCTGCTCGAATCCGTGGTCGGCGGCGAGCGTTTCGGGCGCTACAGCTTCATCGGCCTGCCGGCGCGCACGCTCTTGCGCGCCAGCGGCTTCGGCGACCAGGCGCGCACCGAGGTAGTGACCGACGGCCAGGTGACCGAGAAGCACGCCGGCAACCCGCTGGACTTCGTCAGCGAGTACCAACAGCGCTTCAAGGTGGCGCTGCGCCCGGGCCTGCCGCGCTTTTGCGGCGGCCTGGCCGGCTACTTCGGCTACGACGCGGTGCGCTACATCGAGAAGAAGCTGCAGGCCAGCTGCCCGCCGGACACGCTGGGCTGCCCCGACATCCTGCTGCTGCAGTGCGAGGAGCTGGCCGTCATCGACAACCTGTCGGGCAAGCTGTACCTCATCGTCTATGCCGACCCGGGCCAGCCCGAGGCATTTGCGCGCGGCAAGAAGCGCCTGCGCGAGCTGAAGGACCAGCTCAAGTACTCGGTCAGCGCGCCGCAGGTGCGCGCCAGCGAGAGCCACCCGGTGCAGCGCAGCTTCGCCAAGCAGGATTACCTGGCCGCCGTGCTGCGCGCCAAGGAGCTGATTGCCGCCGGCGACTTCATGCAGGTGCAGGTGGGCCAGCGCATGCACAAGCGCTACACCGAGAGCCCCTTGAGCCTGTACCGCGCGCTGCGCTCGCTCAACCCCTCGCCCTACATGTACTACTACCACTTCGGCGACTTCCAGGTGGTGGGCGCCAGCCCCGAGATCCTGGTGCGCCAGGAGGCGGTGGAGGGCGGGCAGAAGGTCACCATCCGGCCGCTGGCCGGCACGCGCGCGCGCGGCGCCACGCCTGAGCAGGATCGCGCCATCGAGCAGGAACTGGTGGCCGACCCGAAGGAGCGCGCCGAGCATGTGATGCTGATCGACCTGGCGCGCAACGACATCGGCCGCATCGCCAAGACCGGCACCGTGAAGGTGACCGAGGCCTTCGCCGTGGAGCGCTACAGCCACGTGATGCACATCGTCAGCAACGTGGAGGGCATCCTCCAGGACGGCATGAGCAGCATGGACGTGCTGCGCGCCACCTTCCCCGCCGGCACGCTGACCGGCGCGCCCAAGGTGCACGCCATGGAGCTGATCGACCAGCTGGAGCCCGTCAAGCGCGGCCTCTACGGCGGCGCCTGCGGGTATCTCAGCTTTGCCGGCGACATGGACGTGGCGATCGCCATCCGCACGGCCATCGTCAAGGACGGCACCTTGTACGTGCAGGCCGCCGCCGGCGTGGTGGCCGACTCGGTGCCGGAGCTGGAATGGAAGGAAACCGAGCACAAGGCGCGGGCGCTGCTGCGCGCCGCCGAGCTGGTGGAAGAAGGACTGGAATGACGACGACGAACCGCGCAATCGACAAGACCCACACCTGCGCCAGCATGGCCGAGGTGCGCGCGCGCATCGACGCGCTGGACGACATCCTGGTGCCGCTGCTGGTCGAGCGCGGCGGCTATATGACGCAGGCCGCCACGCTGAAGGCCCGCGCCGACCAGGTGCGCGACGAGGGCCGCATCGAGCAGATCGTGCGCCGCGTGCGCGAGCGCGCCCGCGAGGAAGGCGGCGAGCCCGAAGTGATCGAGGCCATCTACCGCGCCATGATGGAAGCCTACATCGCCTACGAGCACCGCGAGTTCGCCCGCCTGCGCGCCGCGCCAGGCCAGCAGCAGCCGCACGAGGAGACTGCCCCATGACCCGCGTGCTGATGGTGGACAACTACGACAGCTTCACCTGGAACATCGTGCAGTACTTCGCCGAGCTGGGCGCCCAGGTGCAGGTGTTTCGCAACGACGAGATCGATCTGGCCGGCATCCAGGCCCAGGCGCCCGATCGCCTGGTCATCTCGCCCGGCCCCTGCTCGCCGGCCGAGGCCGGCATCTCGGTGGCGGCCATCCGGCACTTCGCCGGCCGCCTGCCCATCCTGGGCGTGTGCCTGGGCCACCAGGCGATCGGCGCGGCCTTTGGCGGCACCGTCGTGCGCGCCCAGGAGCTGATGCACGGCAAGACCAGCACCATCACCACCACGCAGCAGGGCGTGTTCGCCGGGCTGCCCGCGCAGTTCACCGTGAACCGCTACCACTCGCTGGCGATCGAGCGCGCGAGCTGCCCCGAGGTGCTGGAAGTGACGGCCTGGACGGAGGACGGCGAGATCATGGGCGTGCGCCACCGGCAGCTGGCCATCGAGGGCGTGCAGTTCCACCCCGAGAGCATCCTGACCGAGCACGGCCACGCCATGCTGCGCAACTTCCTGGCGCAAAAATCATAGCTGCCGCCGCTTGACTGGTGCGACTTTCGAGGCAAAAAACACCTGAAAGCCGCGCCAGCCAAGCGCCAGCAGCTATCTAATTCGGAGCGACCTGCATGACCCCCATCACCCCTCAGGAAGCGCTGCAGCGCACCATCGAGCACCGCGAGATCTTCCATGACGAGATGCTGCACCTGATGCGGCTGATCATGGGCGGCGAGCTCTCGCCCGTCATGGGCGCGGCCATCCTCACCGGCCTGCGCGTGAAGAAGGAGACGATCGGCGAGATCACCGCCGCCGCCCAGGTCATGCGCGAGTTCGCGCGCAAGGTGCATGTGGCAGACACCACGCACCTGGTGGACATCGTGGGCACGGGCGGTGACGGCGCGGGCACCTTCAACATCTCCACCTGCGCCACCTTCGTGATCGCCGCCGCGGGCGCGCGCGTCAGCAAGCACGGCGGGCGCAGCGTGTCGTCCAAGTCGGGCAGCGCCGACGTGATGGAGGCGCTGGGCGTGAACATCATGCTGCAGCCCGAGCAGGTGGCCGCGTGCATCGGCGAGGTGGGCATCGGCTTCATGTTCGCGCCCAACCACCACCCGGCCATGAAGAACGTGGCGCCCGTGCGCCGCGAACTGGGCGTGCGCACGCTGTTCAACATCCTGGGCCCGCTCACCAACCCGGCCGGCGCGCCCAACATGCTGATGGGCGTGTTCCACGAAGACCTGGTCGGCATCCAGGTGCGCGCGCTGCAGCGCCTGGGCGCCGAGCACGCGCTGGTCGTCTATGGCCGCGACGGGCTGGACGAGATCAGCCTGGGGGCCGGCACGCTGGTGGGCGAGCTGAAGGACGGCGTGGTGCGCGAGTACGAGATCCACCCCGAGGACTTCGGCCTGCGCATGGCCGGCACGCGCGCGCTGCGCGTGGACAACCCGGCCGAATCCAGGGCCATGCTGATGGGCGTGCTGCAGGGCGAGGGCGGCTGCGCGCGCGACATCGTCTGCCTGAACGCCGGCGCCGCGCTGTACGCAGCGGGCGTGGTGCCCGGCATCGCCGAAGGCCTGGCGCGCGCCCAGGCCGCCATCGACAGCGGCGCCGCCCTGGTCAAGCTGCGCGAGCTGGCGGCTTTCACCCAGGCGCTGGCCGGGCCGGCCGCCGCGGCATGAGCCTGCTGGACGCCCCCATCTGGCGCGACGCCGGCACCTGGATCGTGCTGGGCGTGTCACTGCTGACCATCGTGGTGGCCGTTGTCATGCACCAGCTCATCCGCCGCGTGCTGCGCGCGCCCGCCCCCACCGAACCCGACAAGAACGACTGACAAGGAAACCGCCATGTCCGACATCCTGCAAAAGATCTGCGAAACCAAGCGCGAGGAAGTGGCCGCCGCGCAAAGGCGCATGCCCTTGGCCGACATGCGCCGCGACGCCGAAAGCCGCGTGCTCACGCGCGACTTCGAAGGGGCGCTGCGCGCAAAGATCGCCGCCGGCCAGGCGGCGGTGATTGCCGAAGCCAAGCGCGCCAGCCCCAGCAAGGGCGTGATCCGCGAGGACTTCATTCCCGCCGACATCGCCCAGAGCTACGCCGAGGGCAACGGCCGCGTGAGCGCCGCCTGCCTGTCGGTGCTGACCGACCGCCAGTACTTCCAGGGCCAGGTGGACCACCTCAAGCAGGCCCGCGCCAGCTGCCCGCTGCCGGCGCTGCGCAAGGATTTCATGGTGGACCCCTACCAGATTTACGAGTCGCGCGCGGTGGGGGCCGACTGCGTCCTGCTCATCGCCGCCTGCCTTGAAGATGGCCTGATGGCCGAGATGGAGGCCATCGCCCGCAGCCTGGACATGGCCGTGCTGGTGGAGGTGCACGACGGCCGCGAGCTCGAGCGTGCCCTGCGGCTGAAGACGCCCCTCATCGGCATCAACAACCGCGACCTGCGCAGCTTCGAAGTGCGCCTGGAGACCACCCTGGAGCTGCGCAGCGAGGTGCCGCCTGACCGCCTGCTGGTGACCGAGTCGGGCATCAGCACCCCGGCCGACGTGCAGCGCCTGCGCGACGCCGGCGTGCATGCCTTCCTGGTGGGCGAAGCCTTCATGCGCGAAAGCGAGCCGGGCCTGGCCCTGGCGCGGCTGTTCGGCTGAACAGCGCCGCGCGGGCAGGGCATTTGCGGCTGCGGCGCCGGTCGGCCGTTCCTACAATGGATTGACGCCCGCCCGCTTGCCGACCGCCCTTGCCCCATTCCCTGCGCCCCCTCCTGTCCCGCGCCCGCACCGCCTGGTGGTGGCTGGCCGGGGTGTGGCTGGCCCTCGGGGCCTTGCTGGCCGGCTTTCTCTCCTGGGACCGGGAAGAGGTCGCGACACGCGAGCGCGAGCACCTGGCGCAGCAGGTCGCCATCATCCACGACAACCTGGCACGCCAGCTCACGTCCATCAATGCCGTGCTCGCGCGCCTGGCCGACGAGCCCGTGCCCGCGCCCTCCGACCCCGTAGCGCATCAGTATCTCAACGCCCGGCTGCGCGCCTTTGGCGAGGCGCTGTCGGGCGTGCGCACGCTCAGCGTGCTGGCGGCGGACGGCACGGTGGTGGCCTCCGACCGGCCCGAGCTCATCGGCAAGAACTTCGCCTACCGGCCGTACTTCCAGGCGACCCGGGACGCCACCGACCCTGACACGCTGATCGTCGGCGCTCCCTTTCGCGCCGTGCTGGACGGCGGCTGGTACCTGATGCTGGGGCGCGCCGTGCGCGGCCCGGACGGGCGCTTTGCCGGCGCCGTCATGGCCACGCTGGACCCGGCCCCGTTCCTGACGCTGCTGGAGTCGGTGCGCTACGCGCCGGACATGGTCACCGGCCTGGCCCACGGCGACGGCGTGCGCTTTCTGATGGCCTCGGAGCTGCCCCAGGCACCAGGCGCCGACCTGGCGCAGCCGGGCACGCTGTTTTCGCGCCACCGGGACAGCGGCGCCAGCACCAGCGTGCTGCGCGGCAGCCTGCAGCCGGGCGACGACGCGCCCCAGGTGCTGGGCGCGCTGCGCACCATCCAGCCGCCCGAGCTGCGCATGGACAAGCCCTTCATCGCCGGCGCCGTGCGCGAGTGGAGCGCCGTGCTGGAGGGCTGGCGCACCGGCGCCCGCTGGCTGATCGGCGCCTACCTGCTGCTGGGCGCCGCGGCCGCGGCGGCGCTGCGCCTGTACCAGCGCCAGCGCTTCATCCTGCACCAGCACGCCCTGGCCCTGGCCGAGCAGGAGGCACAGCTGCAGGCGCGCTGGCGCGCCGCCATGCAGGCCACCACCCTGGGCATCTGGGAGTGGCACGGCGAGGGCACGCCCACGCGCTTTTCGCCGGCCTGGAAGGAGATGCTCGGCTACGACGAGGGCGAGGTCGCCGACGAAGACCACGGCTGGCAGGATCGGCTGCACCCCGATGAGCGCGAGCAGGTGCTGGCGCTGCTGGCGCGCCACCTGCGCGGCGAGACCCAGCTGTACGAGGCCATGCACCGGCTGCGCCGCAAGGACGGCAGCTGGCGCTGGGTGCAGGCGCGCGGGCGCGTGCTGGCGCGCGACGCCCAGGGCCGGGTGACGCATTTCGTGGGCGCCTTTGGCGACCCGTCCGAGCAGGGCGAGGACCGCCTGCGCCTGGACCGCCTGGCCGCGCAGGTGCCGGGCACGCTCTACCAGTACCAGCTGGAGCCCGACGGCAGCAGCCACTTTCCCTATGCCAGCGCCGGCGTGCAGGACATCTACGGCTTTTCCCCTGACGAGCTGCGCGCCAACGGCACGCTGGCCTTCGAGCGCATCCACCCGCAGGACGCGGCCCAGGTGAGCCAGAGCATCGACGCGTCGGCCCGCACGCTGCAGCCCTGGCACGATGAGTACCGGGTGGTGCTGCCCGGGCGCGGCGAGCGCTGGCTCAGCGGCTATGCCCGTCCGCAGCGCCTGGCCAGCGGGGCGCTGCTGTGGCATGGCTACCTGCGCGATGTGACCGATGCCAAGCAGCAGGCGCTGCAGCTGCAAGAGACCGAGCGGCTGCTCAAGCACCTGATGAACGAGATGCCCGTGGGCCTGTGCATGGTGGACGAGCAGGGGCGCATCTACTTTCGCAACCGGCGCTTTCTCGACTACTTCGGCTACACCGAAGAGCAGGCGCCCACCATGCGCGAGTGGTGGCGCTGCGCCTACCCCGATGCGCAGTACCGCACCCAGGTGGCGCTCACCTGGTCGCAGGCGCGGGCGCAGGCGCGCGCCGGCGGCGACATCCCCGTGCACGAATACCGCACCACCGCCGCCGACGGCGTGGAGCGCACCATGGCCATCGGCGGGCTGGTCTTTGGCAGCCACTTCCTGGCCACCTTCGTGGACCGCACCGAGCAGCAGGTGCAAAGCGAGCTGCTGCGCAAGCTGGCCTACATGGACAGCCTCACGGGCGTGGCCAACCGGCGCCACTTCGACCAGACGCTGCAGACCGAGTGGCGCCGCTGCCAGCGCAGCCGCCAGCCGCTGGCGCTGATCATGGTGGACATCGACCACTTCAAGCAGTTCAACGACCTGTACGGCCACCAGGCCGGCGACGACTGCATGCGCGCCGTGGCCGGCGCGCTGCGCGCGGCGCTGGCCCGCCCGTATGACCTGGTGGCCCGCTACGGCGGCGAGGAATTCGTCTGCCTGCTGCCCGAGTGCGACCTGGCCGGCGCCCGGGCCAAGGGCCAGGCGCTGTGCGAGGCCGTGCGGGCGCTGGCCATCACCCACGGCGGCTCGGCCGTGGCCGGCGTGGTCACCATCAGCGCCGGCGTGGCCAGCCAGGTGCCTGGCGAGGACGGCACGCCCGAGGCCCTGCTGGCGCACGCCGACACCCACCTGTACCGCGCCAAGGCTGCCGGCCGCAACCGGGTGGATGCCGGCGCGCCGCCACTATCAAACCCATAGCTGCTTGCGCTTGCTGCACAAGCGCCGAAGGCCGATTTCATGTCCAACCCCCATGCCCCCACCCAGCTGCAGAGCGCCGACCCGGCCGACTGGCCCGTGGCGTCCGGCTGGCAGCCGCTGGTCGAAGACTTCTTTGCCGGCGAGCGCGGCCGACAGCTCCTGGCCTTCCTGCGCCAGCGGCTGCAGGCGGACGCGGTGATCTTTCCGCCCCAGCCGCTCAGGGCCCTGCAGCTGACGCCGCCCGAGGACGTGCGCGTGGTCATCCTGGGCCAGGACCCCTACCACGGCCGCGGCCAGGGCGAGGGGCTGGCGTTTTCGGTGCAGCCGGGCGTGCGCATCCCGCCCTCGCTGCGCAACATCTTCAAGGAGATGCAGCGCGACCTGGGCGTTGCACCGCCGCCCTTTCCCGACCCCGGCGGCAGCCTGCGCAAGTGGGCCGACAACGGCGTGCTGCTGCTCAACACCACCCTCACGGTGGAAGAAGGCCAGGCCGCCAGCCACGCCGGCAAGGGGTGGGAGGTGCTGACCGATGCCGTCATCCGCCACGTGGCCAGCGGCGCCCGCCCAGTGGTGTTCATGCTCTGGGGCAGCCATGCCCAAACCAAGCGCGCGCTGATCCCCGCGGACCGCGGGCACCTGGTGCTGGTGGCCAACCACCCCTCGCCGCTGTCGGCCGAACGCCCGCCGCTGCCCTTCATCGGCTGCGGCCACTTCGGCCAGGCGCGGGCCTTTCGGCAGCAGCACGGGTACTAAGGCAAAAACGGCTGCGGCGCCCGCCAGTCAAGCGCTGGCAGCTCTTTTTTTTGTAGCAGTCAGGCACGGCCCAGACGCTGAAACAAGGCGCCGGGCAGGCGCGCCAGGGCACCCTGCAGCTCCAGCTCCAACAGCCGCGCCTGCAGCGTGGCAGCGGGCAGGCCGGTGCGGGCCACCAGCGCATCCAGCCCCAGCGGGTCAAAGCCCAGCGCCTGCAGCACCTCGTCGCCGTCATCGCCCTCGCCGCCGCCTTCAGCCGCGGGCGCCGCAGCGGGCGGTGCGGGCGGCGAGCCGGGCAGCTGCAGCTCCTCCAGCACGTCCTGCGCCGACTCCACCAGCTTGGCGCCCTGGCGGATCAGCGCGTGGCAGCCGCGCGACTGCGGCGCGTGGATGGAGCCCGGAATGGCGAACACCTCGCGCCCCTGCTCGGCCGCCAGGCGCGCGGTGATGAGCGAGCCGGACGCCAGCGCCGCCTCCACTACCAGCGTGCCCTGCGACAGGCCCGAGATGATGCGGTTGCGCCGCGGGAAGTTGGCCGGCAGCGGCGGCGTGCCCAGCGGGTATTCGCTGACCAGCACGCCGTGCTGCGCGATGCGGTGGGCCAGCGCCCGGTGGGCGGCCGGATAGACCCGGTCCAGCCCGGTGCCGACCACGGCGATGGTGGCGGGCCAGGAGGCGTCCTCATCCACATCGGCCAGCGCGCCTTCGTGCGCCGCCGCGTCCACGCCCCGCGCCAGGCCGGAGACGATGCACAGCCCCACCGCGTGCAGCGCCCGGGCGAACTGGTGCGCGTGCTCGGCGCCCTGGGCCGTGGGGTTGCGGCTGCCCACCACGGCCAGGCTGCGCGCCGGCGCGAACGGCGTGGCGCCGCCCACGAAGCGCGCCGCCCCCATCAGGTACAGCAGCGGCGGCGGGTCTTCGGTGGCCAGCAGGGCGCTCGGATAGCAGGTATCGGCCAGGGTCAGAAGGGCACGGGCGCTGCCGTCCATGCCGCCGCCCTGCAGCCAGTCCCAGGTGCGCTGCACCAGCGCGTCCAGCCCTTGCGGGCCGGCGGCCAGGGCGCGCGCCGGGGCCGGGCCGATGCACTCGCGCCAGGCGGCCTCGCTGTGCGCCAGCACCTGCTGGGGCAGGCCGAAGGCGGCCAGCAGGCACCGCACGCTGGCGCCGCCCACGCCGGGCGCGGCCGTCAGGCGCAGCCAGGCGGTGAGCTCATCGCGGTCCATGGCCGCGCCGGGCTTATTCGGGGTTGACCAGGCGGTCGCCCACCACCACCGGCTGCTGGGCAGTCAGCAGCAGGGCGTAGGAGACGCGCTCGAAGGTGCGAAACACCATGGCCACGCCGTTGGACTCGCTGGGCAGGCGCACCTGGGTGCGCTCGCCGTCGGTCTTGTCCACCAGGCGCCGGCCCTGCGACAGCACCTGCAGCACGTGGCCGGTCTGCATGCCGTCGTCGCTGCCGCGGTTGATGGCGATCACGGTGTTCTGGCCGGCGTAGCGCACGGCGGCGCCGCCGTAGATGGAAACCACGGCCGCGTCCACATCGAACTGCGGCGCGCGCGGCACGTAGTTGGCAAAGCCCCGGGCCGGGGTGCGCAGCAGGCGGTCGCCGATGCGCACCTCTTCCTTGGTGCGGCTCAGGTCCACGGTGGCGGGCACGACGTCGGCGACCACGCCGCCCTTGCCATCCGGCGACTCCTGCACCGACTCGCCGCGCACCAGAGCGGCCTGGCCGACGTACTGGGCCTCGTAGCCCAGCACCTCCTGCGTGACCGGGTCCTTGAGCGGGACGGCGTTGCGGAATACGCGGAACTGGCGCGGCGCGCCGGGCTCGAGCTCCACCGGGCTGCCCTGCGGGCCGCGCACGTAGGCACGGTCGCCGGCCGACAGGATGACGCGCTCGTCGCGCGCGGCCACAATGCGCGGCGCCTGCGACAGGGTCAGCTCATCGACCACCAGGGGCTCGGCCAGGAAGGGCTCGATCAGGTGTGCCTTGAGCGTGGGCAGGGCGGCGCCGGCCAGGCTCTCGGCACGCGTGCGCGGGGACACGCGCACCGTCTCGGTGGCGCCGCCGCGGCTGGTGCGCAGGCGGGCGAAGCCGTCCACCTTCTCCAGGTACAGCGTCTGGCCGGGAAAGATCAGGTGCGGGTTGGCGATGCTCTGCAGGTTCATGCCCCACAGCTCGGGCCAGCGCCAGGGGCGCTGCAGGTACATGCCGGAGATGGCCCACAGCGTGTCGCCGCGCTTGACGACGTATTCATCGGGCGCGCTGGGCGCCAGCTCGTGCAGCGGCACGCCACGCGCGGCCACCTGCTGGGCGGTGGCGCGCTGTTCGCCGGTGATGGGGTGGTTTTGTGCCTGAGCCGCCGGCGCCAGGGCCGCGGCGGCCAGCGCCAGGGCGAGCGCCGCCTTCAGATGGTTGTGCTTGTGCTGCATTGGAAAGACTCCCCCTCGCTGGCCGTGTGTGCAGTGATTGATTGTTCTACGCTACGCAAAAAAGCAGCCTCGGCCGATGCGTTGCAAACCCCGGCCGATTCTGGGCTCAAGCCCTTGATTGGGCAACGATTATTGCGGCGCCGCCCGGCAAAGGCCGGGGAAAGTGGCGAAAATAGCGACATCTTCTGCGCGCTGCCATGGCTCTTCTTCCCATTCTCTGCTTCCCCGATCCCCGTCTGCACAAGGTTGCCCAGCCCGTGGCGGCCGTGGACGACCGCGTTCGCGCCATCGTGGCCGACATGTTCGAGACCATGTACGACGCCAAGGGCATTGGCCTGGCGGCCACGCAGGTGGACGTGCACGAGCGCATCGTGGTGGTCGATGTCTCCGAGGAGCGCAACGAGCCGCTGGTGCTGATCAACCCCGAGCTCGTCTGGGCCAGCGCCGAGACGCGCGTGGGCGAGGAGGGCTGCCTGTCCGTGCCGGGCATCTATGACGGCGTGGAGCGCTCGCTGGCGGTGCACGTGCGCGCGCAGGACGCGGACGGCAACAGCCGCGTGATCGAGGCCGAAGACCTGCTGGCCGTGTGCATGCAGCACGAGATGGACCACCTCATGGGCAAGGTGTTCGTCGAATACCTCTCGCCGCTCAAGCGCGGGCGCATCAAGACCAAGCTGCTCAAGCAGCAAAAGGCGGCGCACGCATGAGGCGCCTGGCGCTGCCCGCCTTGCTGGCGCTGGCAGCGCTGGCCGCCGGTTGCACCATGCCCGAACGCCTCGCCCTCGGTACGCCGCGCGCGCAGGTGCTGGCCAAGCTGGGCACCCCGACCCTGACCGCGGCGCTGCCGGATGCCGGCGAGCGCCTGCTCTACAGCCGCCAGCCCGCCGGCCAGCAGGTTTATCACGTGGACCTGGACGCGCAGCGGCGCGTGGCGCGCGTGGAGCAGGTGCTGACGCTGGAGCAGTTCCAGGCGCTGCGCCTGGGCCAGGACACGCGCGAGGAGGTGCGCCTGCGCTTCGGCCCGCCGGCGCTGGTCGAGCGCGTGGCGCGCTTTGACGGCGACATCTGGACCTACCGCATCCTCGAGCTGGGCGAGCCCCGGCAGGCCCATGTCCACATCGACCCGGCCGGGGTGGTGCGCCAGGTGCTGTTCACCGACGAACGCCGGGGCGAGCCCGACAGCCGCGCCGATTGACTCCCCCTCCCAGGCCTCCTCCGATGAAAGTGATCTTCGCCGGCACGCCGGAATTCGCCCGCGTGGCGCTGGCCGCGCTGCTGGACGCCGGCTTCAAGGTGCCGCTGGTGCTGACCCAGCCCGACCGCCCGGCCGGCCGCGGCATGAAGCTGCAGGCCTCGCCCGTCAAGCAGCTGGCGCAGGAGCGCGGCATCGCCGTGGCCCAGCCGCGCAGCCTGCGCCTGGACGGCAAATACCCCGAGGACGCCGCCAGCGCACAGGCCGCCATCGCTGCGGCCCAGGCCGACGCCATGGTGGTCGCCGCCTACGGGCTGATCCTGCCGCAATGGGTGCTGGACGCCATGAGCGCAGCACGGCTGCCCGAAGGCGCTAACGCCTCCTTGGGGGGCAGCGAACCACGCGCAGCAGCGGGGAGCGTGGGGGCCCCGGCGCTAGGGTGCCTGAACATCCACGCCAGCCTGCTGCCGCGCTGGCGCGGCGCCGCACCCATCCACCGCGCCATCGAGGCCGGCGACGCCGAGACCGGCGTGACCATCATGCAGATGGACGCCGGCCTGGACACCGGCGCCATGCTGCTGCGCGGCGCGCTGCCCATTGCCGCGCACGATACCACCGCCACGCTGCACGACCGCCTGGCAGCGCTGGGCGGGCAGCTCATCGTGCAGGCGCTGCAGCAGGCGCAGCAGGGCTCGCTGCACAGCGAAGCCCAGCCCGCCGAGGGCGTGACCTATGCCCACAAGATCGACAAGGCCGAGGCCGCCATCGACTGGCGCCAGCCGGCCGCCGCCATTGAGCGGCGCGTGCGCGCCTTCGACCCCTTCCCCGGCGCAGCCACCACGCTGGCGGGCGAGGCCATCAAGATCTGGCGCTGCGAGATTGATAGCTTCTCGCGCTTATCCAGTGCGGCTTCGGGGCAGATTTTGTATGTAAGCAACCAGGGCGTCGGCGTGGCCTGCGGCGAGGGCACGACGCTGCGCCTGACCGAGCTGCAGCGCGCCGGCGGCCGGCGCCTGTCGGCGCGCGAGTTCGTGCGCGGCTTTGCGCTGGCGCCGGGCCTGGTGCTGGGCGAGCCCGCATGAGGCCATGAGCCGCGAAGCGCTGCGCCGCTGGCTGGCGGACCCGTGGTTCCGCCTGGGCGCGCGCGACATGCTGGCCACCTGCCTGGGAATAGCCGCCTGGGGCCTGGTGACCGGCGTGGCCATGGTCAAGATCGGCATGCCGCCGGCGCTGGCCGTGTTCATGTCGCTCGTCGTCTATGCCGGCAGCGCCCAGCTGGCCGTGCTGCCGCTGATGGCCGCCGGCGCCCCGCTGTGGGTGGTGTGGCTGACGGCCACCTGCGTGAACCTGCGCTTCGTCATCTTCAGCAGCATGTGGCGCAGCTACTTCGCCCACCTGCCGCGACGCCAGCGCCTGTGGCTGGGCTACTTCAGCGGCGACGTGATCTTCGTGAGCTTCATGAAGCGCTTTGCCCGGCCCGAGCCGCAGCCCGGGCAGGTGCCCTACTTCTGGGGCGCGGCCAGCGCCAACTGGCTGGCCTGGCAGGTGCCGTCCATCGCCGGCATCGTGCTGGCCAACGCCATCCCGCTGTCCTGGGGCCTGGGGTTTGCCGGCGTACTGGCGCTGCTGGGCATCTTGCTGTCCATGCTGGGCGACCGCGCCAGCTGGCTGGCCACGCTGGTGGCCTGCACGGCGGCGATTGCCGCCTTTGCCCTGCCGCTCAAGCTGAACATCCTGGTGGCGATCGCCGCCGCCGTGGCCGCCGGCCTGGCCGCCGAGGCGGCCGAGCGCGCCCTGCGCCGCGCCCGCCAGCGCAGCGGGGAGGGCGCATGAACGGCTCGTGGCTGCTGCCCATCCTGGCGATTGCGGGCCTGGCCGTCATCACGGTCATCACGCGCGCCTTCTTCATGATCCCCGAGCGCGAGCTGCCCATGCCCGACTGGCTGCGCCGGGGCCTGAAATATGCGCCGCTGGCGGCCCTGGCCGGCGTGATCGCGCCCGAGGTGCTGATGAGCGACGGCCAGCTCATCGCCACGCTGGCCGACGCACGGCTGCCCGCCGTGCTGGCCGCGGGGGCCTACTATTTTTGGAAGCGCAGCATCCTGGGCACCATCGTGCTGGGCATGGCGGTGTACCTGCCGCTGCACATCGGCCTGGGCTGGTAGGGCGAGCGAGCGGGCGGCGGGGCGGGCGGCGTTTCCTACAATCGCCGGCCAGATTTCCCAACCCTTCCCTTTCCTTGCCGCCAGCCATGCACATCCTCCGTTTCTCCGACCTTTGCGACCAGGGCCAGGCCCGGGGCAAGCGCGTGTTCATCCGCGCCGATCTGAACGTGCCGCAGGACGACGCCGGGCGCATCACCGAGGACACGCGCATCCGCGCCTCCGTGCCCTGCATCCGCATGGCGCTGGACGCGGGCGCGGCGGTGATGGTCACCAGCCACCTGGGCCGTCCGACCGAGGGCGAATTCAAGCCCGAGGACTCGCTGGCGCCCGTGGCGGCGCGCCTGTCCGAGCTGCTGGGCCGCGAGGTGCCGCTGCTGGCCGACTGGGTGGACGGCGTGGACGTGCGGCCCGGCAAGGTGGTGCTGCTGGAGAACTGCCGCGTGAACCGGGGCGAGAAGAAGAACGACCCCGCCCTGGCGCAGAAGATGGCGCGCCTGTGCGACATCTACGTGAACGACGCCTTCGGCACCGCCCACCGCGCCGAGGGCACGACCTACGGCATCGCCGAATACGCCCCGATCGCCTGTGCCGGCCCGCTGCTGGCCGCCGAGATCGACGCTCTGACGCGGGCGCTGGCCAGCCCGAAGCGCCCGCTGGTGGCCATCGTCGCCGGCTCCAAGGTCAGCACCAAGCTGACCATCCTGCAAAGCCTGGCCGAGAAGGTGGACGGGCTGATCGTGGGCGGCGGCATCGCCAATACCTTCATGCTGGCCGCCGGCCTGCCCATCGGCAAGAGCCTGGCCGAGGCCGACCTGGTGGGCCAGGCGCGCGCCGTGATCGACGCCATGGCCGCCCGCGGCGCGGCCGTGCCCATCCCCACCGACGTGGTGGTGGCCAAGGCCTTTGCCGCCGACGCGCCCGCCACCGTCAAGCGCGCCGCCGACGTGGCGGGCGACGACCTGATCCTGGACATCGGCCCCGAGACGGCCCAGACCCTGGCCGCGCAGCTGAAAGCCGCCGGCACCATCGTCTGGAACGGGCCGGTGGGTGTGTTCGAGTTCGATCAGTTCGCTGGCGGCACGCGCGCCATCGCCCAGGCCATCGCCGCGTCGGATGCCTTCAGCATCGCCGGCGGCGGCGACACGCTGGCGGCAATCGCCAAGTTCGGCATCGAAGAGCGCGTGGGCTACATCTCCACCGGCGGCGGCGCTTTCCTGGAAGTGCTGGAGGGCAAGGAGCTGCCGGCCTTCGAGATCTTGCAAAAGCGCGCCGCCGGCTGACGCACCGGCCTTGCCGGCAAAACAACACCGCGGCGCGCCGGCAGGGCCGAAAACGCGCGCCGCGCTTGTTTTTGACCGAACCTGCACGGAGAATCGTTCGCAAACGTGTGCGTCATGTCCGTTGGTGACGCGCCCCATCATCCAAATCTGGAGGGAACCCATGTCTTTCACCAAGGCACTCGGCCTGGCTGCCGTGGCCGGCGCCGCGCTGACCCTGTCGGGCTGCGGCAGCGCGCCCATTCCACTGGCCAAGAATTTCGAACTCACCAGCCAGCACAAGGTGCGCTCGGCCGGTCACTGGGAGCTGCTGTCGCGCGACGTGGTGGCCCAGACGCGCGCCACGCTGCAGCGCGCCGGCTATGACGCCGCCACCCCGCTGCACGTGCTGCCCCCCTCCAACCCCAGCGCTTTCGACCTGGCGTTTCGCGACTTCCTGATCACCGAGCTGGTGCAGGGCGGCGCCACGGTGCACCAGCAGGGCGGCTCCGCCCTGGACGTGACCTACCACACCCAGGTGGTGCGCCACAACAGCGACCGTCCGCACTTCATCCCCGGCCAGTTCACCATGATCGCCGGCGGGCTGATCGCTGCCTACGGCCTGCGCCACCAGCATATCGACGCGCAGCTGCTGGCCGCCCTGGGCCTGACGGCCGCGGCCGACTTCGCCAACAGCATCAACTCCGGCGGCCCCACCAACACCGAGATGATCCTCACGACCACCGTCTCGCGCGGCGGCCAGTACGTCTCGCGCCAGACCGACGTGTACTACCTGGAGAACGCAGACACGCCGCTGTTCCTGCGCCCCTCCTACTACCGCGCCGTCAACATGAAGGTGGTCTCGCAATGATCCAGCGCCGCTCTGCATTCGCCCTTGCCGGCGCCCTGTCCGCCCTGCTGCTGGCCGGCTGCGCCCAGCAGCCGACGGCGCCGCTGCGCGCCGAGCCCACCTACCAGGACGCCACGCGCGCGCCGCTGCTGCAAAGCAGCCGCGATGCCGTGCGCAACCTGCTGGCCGGCCTGGACGTGAACGCCACCGGCCCCGGCCCGGTGCTGGTGGCCACCGTGGTCAACGTCAACGACCTGAGCGTGTCCGCCCCCCTGGGCCGCACGCTGTCCGAGCAGTACGCCAACGCCATGGCCATGACCGGCTTTGACGTCAAGGAGATCAAGCTGCGCGGCGACGTGTACGTCAAGGAAGGCGCCGGCGAGCTGCTGCTGTCGCGCGAGCTCAAGGACATCGCCCGCTTTCACAACGCGGCCATGGTCCTGGTGGGCACCTTCTCGCCCGCGGCCAACTACACCTACGTCAGCCTGAAGCTGGTGCGCACCGAAGACAGCCGCATCATCCGCGGCCACGACTACGCGCTGCCCAACGACCGCGACGTGAACCGCCTGCTGGCCCTGCCGCGCTGACGCGCCGCCCGGCCCCGCGCCGCTGACAAGGCCGCCCCAAGGGCGGCCTTTTCTTTTGCTACTTTTTTAATAGCTGCCAGCGCTTGCTGCACAAGCACTGGAGGCCTTTTTGACTCACATTTCTGGCCCTCAAAAGTCCACCACCAGCGACACGTGGGCGCTGCGCCCGGGCTGGGTCCAGGCGTCGTTGGTGGCGGCCGATGCCGCCAGGCCCTGCACGTCGGGCCACAGCCAGTACTTGCGGTCGGTGAGGTTGTGCACGGCCAGGTTCAGCCGCAGGTCCGGGCGCAGGCGCCACTGCAGCGATGCGTCCAGCACCGTGGAGCCGGGAATGGCCAGCTGCGTGTGCGGGGGCTTGACGGCCGTGCTGCTGTCGATGTCGGCGGCGCGCTTGGCGCTGCGGTGGCGCGCGTCCAGCTGCAGGCCCCAGGCGGCGCGCTGGTACTGCAGGCCCAGCGCCAGCTGCGCCGGGTCGATGGAGTTCAGCGGCTGGCCCGTGCCCAGGTTGCGCCCGCGCGCGCGGCCGTAGGCAAAACTGGTGGCCAGGCGCCCGCCCGCCACGGCGCCCCAGTCGTAGCGGCCCTTGAGCTCCACGCCCGAGATGCGCGCGCGCTCCAGGTTGATGGCCTGGAACACGCGGGGATCCTGCGCCGTGCCCGCGCCGCCGATCAGCGCGGCGTCCAGGATCAGCCCGGCATAGCGGTTGCTGAACACCGAGGCGTCCAGCTGCAGGCGCTGCAGCCGCCCGCGCACGCCCAGCTCCACGCCGCGGCTGGTCTCGGGCTTGAGGTTGGCGTTGGGCAGGATGACGACCCGCTCGGCCAGGTTCTCGAAGTAGCCGTTGACCTGGCCCGCCTCGGGCGCGCGAAAGCCGCTGGCGTACTGGCCAAACACGCTCCACTGCGGCGTGGCGCGGTACAGCACGCCCAGCTTGGGCGAGACGCGTGAGCCCGACAGCGACTGCCCCGGTTGCGCCGCCGGCGGAAAGAACCCCGCCTGGCTGGTGACCTGCAGCGCGAAATGGTCCAGGCGCAGGCCGGGCGTGATGCTCCAGTCGCCCACGATGGACTCGCCCTGCAGGAACAGCCCGCTGGCGCTCTCGCGCGTGTCGGGAAAGCGCTTGAGCGGAAACACCTCGGGCGGCGCCGGGTTCAGACCGCCGTAGAGGTTGGAGATGCGGCTTTGCACGTGCTCCAGCCCGTAGGTGAGCTGGTGCGTCCAGGCGCCGGCGCGCACCACCTTGCCAGCCTGCAGGCCCAGCTGCCAGGTGCGCTCGTCATAGCGGTTGTCGCGCACGCGCAGGGGCAGGGCCGGGCGCACGCTGGTGCCCACCTGGCGCGAGGCCGACTGCTGCAGCGCCAGCACGGCCTGCAGCTCGTCGGCCAGCGGTGTGTCCAGCTGCTGCAGCCGCCCCTCCCAGGCCAGGCGGTCGCGGCGCATGGAGCGCCAGGCGTGCTCGTCCACGGTGGCGCCGGCGACCTGCGCGGGCGTGCCGGCCAGCGGCAGCGGCGTGCGGCTGGTCAGCAGATCGACGGCGGCGGATTTCTCCACGTGCTCCAGCGTGACGGTGTGGCGCTGGCCGGCCGCCGGGCGCAGCACCACCTTGCCCAGCACGGCGCTGCTTTCGGCGCTCTCGGGGTTGGGGCGGGTGCGGCGGCTGTCGGGGGTGTCGATATCGCCCTGGTTGTCCATGGCGTGCGCGCGCCGGCCGGTGGCCGTCAGCATCCACTGCACGCTGTCAGCAGCCTGGCCAGCGACGGTGGCGGCCAGGGCGCGGCCGCGGTCGTCGCCGCTCCAGCTGGCGGCCACGCGCCCGCCCAGGGTGCGCGGCGTGTCGCCCCCCTGCGCCGGGCGCAGAAAGTCCTGCGGCTCGTGGGTGATGAAGTGCACCAGCCCGGCCATGCCGTCCGAGCCGTACAGCGCCGAGGCCGGGCCGCGCACCACCTCCACCCGCTTGAGCAGCTCTAGCGAGACGTAGTCCCGGTCGAACACCGTGGTGCGAAAGGCGTAGCTGCGCGGCAGGCGCACGCCATCGACCATCAGCAGCACGCGGTTGCCGCCCAGGCCGCGGATGTTGATGCCGGCATTGCCGTCGCGTCCCGTGGCCGAAGTGACACCCGTCACGCTGAAGCGCGAGGGCAGCAGCTTGACGGAAGTGTTGGGCAGGTCCTGCAGCGCCTCGCGCACGCTGCGCGCCTGCGCATCGCTCAGGGCGTCCGCATCGAGCACGTCATAGGACAGGGCCAGGCCCTCCGCGGCGTGCTCCTGGCGCGAGCCGCTGACCACCACCTCGGGCAGCACGCCCTGGGCGCCGGCAGGCGCTGCCGGGGTCTGCGCCAAGGCCGCCAGCGGCAGGCAGGCCAGTGCGACGAGGGAGCGGGAGAAGGAGCGGGGAAGGCGAAGGGAGCGGGGCAGGCAGGCAGTCATGGGCACGGCAGGCAAGGCGGGCAGGGCAGGGGTTGCGGCCCATTATTGGGGCCTGCCCGCGGCGCAGGGCCGCCCGCGCGCGCCCGCGGCCTCAATGCTTGACGTGCGTCAATCGCGGGCGGGCGCGCTGCGCGCCGGCGCCGGCCACAGCACCGAGGCGATCGCCACCGCCATCAGCGCCACGGCCGCCCAGTCCTGCCAGCGCAGCACTTCGGAGAGCCACAGCGCGCCGCTGAATACGCCGATCACCGGGATCAGCATGACGCTGAGCGTGGAGGCCACTGGAGGCAGCGTGCGCGCCAGGAAGAACCACACCGTCTGCGCAAAGCCCAGCGCCAGCACGCCGTTGTAGATGATGGCCACCCAGCCTGCCGTGCCGGGCATGTGCCAGTGCTGGCGCTCGAAACCCACGGCCAGCACCGTCAGCACGGTGCCGGTGATGGCCACCATCCAGAACGTCAGCGTGAGCAGCGGCACCGGCACGTGCACGCGGCGCAGCAGCTGCGTGCCCAGCGCCCAGAACGCGGCCGAGGTCAGCATCAGGCCCACGCCCAGCGCGCTCGACCCCAGCATGCCCACCTCGTGCCACAAGAGCAGCACCACGCCCAGGGCAGCCGCGGCCACGCCGGCCCAGCCGCGCCCAGCCAGCCGGTCGCCAAAGAACAGCCCGCCGATCACGGCCGAGAAGATCGGCATGGTGTAGCCCAGGATGGCCGCGCGCCCGCTGGACAGGCGCGGAATCGCCAGGATCATCAGCACGTGCCAGGCCACCATGTTGGTCGTCGCCAGCAGCAGCAGGCGCGGCCAGTGGACGCGGGCGATGGTGAAAGGCGCCCTTTGCTGCAGCAGCACCAGCGCCAGGATGGGCAGGCCCAGCCACAGCGAGGCCATGCGGAAGGTGAGCGGCGGCACGTCGGCCACGCCCAGCTTCATGACTGGCCAGTTCAGGCCCCACACCAGGGTCAACAAAACGAGCAGGACGAGCTGGCGGCGGGACAGGACAGGCATGGCGCACGATTGTGCCGGCGCGCCCGGCCGCGCGCAGGCGGCACCTAAAATCCCGGGCCATGACCTTTATCGACATGCTGCAGGGCGCCACGGTTCGCAACGATTCGCTGCTGTGCGTGGGGCTGGACCCCGAGCCCCAGCGCTTTCCCGACGCGCTGCGCGGCGACGCCCACCGCATCTACGATTTTTGCGCCGCCATCGTGGACGCCACCTGCGACCTGGCCTGCGCCTTCAAGCCGCAGATCGCCTACTTCGCCGCGCACGGCGCTGAAGGTCAGCTGGAGCGGCTGATGCAGCACATGCGCGCCAATGCCCCGCATGTGCCCGTCATCCTGGACGCCAAGCGCGGCGATATCGGCTCCACCGCCCAGCAGTACGCGCGCGAGGCCTTCGAGCGCTACGGCGCCGACGCGGTGACGCTGTCGCCCTTCATGGGGTTCGACTCCATCGAGCCCTACCTGCAGTACCACGGCAAGGGCGCCTTCTTGCTGTGCCGCACGTCCAACCCCGGCGGCGACGATATCCAGGCGCAGCGCCTGGCCAGCGTGCAGGGCCAGCCGCTCTTGTACGAACACATTGCCGCCCAGGCGCAGGGGCCGTGGAACAAGAACGGCCAGCTGGGCCTGGTGGTGGGCGCGACCTACCCCGAGGAAATCGCCCGCGTGCGCCAGCGTGCGCCCACGCTGCCGCTCTTGATCCCCGGCGTGGGCGCGCAGGGCGGCGACGCCGCCGCCACCGTGCGCGCGGGGCTGACGGAGGGCGGCACCATCGCCGTGAATTCCTCGCGCGCCGTGCTCTATGCGTCGGGCGGCAGCGACTGGAAGGACGCCGCGCGCAACGCCGCCTGGGCCACCCGCGAGGCGCTGAACGCCGCGCGCGGCTGACGGCCGGCCGCTGCGCATCCGGCCATGCAGCTCAAATGGCTGGAAGACTTCATCGCCCTGGCGCATGAGCGCAGCTTCACCCGCGCCGCCGAGCGGCGCCACGTCACGCACCCGGCCTTCGGCCGGCGCATCCGCGCGCTGGAGGCCTGGGCCGGCACCCCGCTGGTCGAGCCCGGCAGCGCCCCGCTGCGGCTGACCGCCGCCGGCCAGGCCTTTTTGGAAACGGCCGAGCAAACCGCACGCGAACTGGCCGAGTCGCACCAGGAGCTGCGCGCCCTGGCTGGCCGGCATGCGCGCACCGTGACCCTGGCCACCGGCCGCACGCTGGCGCGCACCCTGGTGGCCGACTGGCTGCCGCATCTGGCGCCGCTGCTGGGCGAGGCCGGCGCGCTGCGCATCCATACGGGGTCGCTGGCCGAGACGGTGCAGAGCCTGCAGGCCGGCGCGGCGGACTTCGCCGTGCTGTACCACCACCCCGCGCTGACCGTGCCCCTGGACGCGCGCCAATTCAGCCACCGCACGCTGGCGCAGGACCGGCTGGTGCCCATCTCACGCGCGGACGCCGGCGGCGCGCCGGTGCATGACCTGCGCGCGGGCGGGGCGCCGGTGCCGCACGTCGCCTATGCCCGCACGCTGGCGCTGGGCCGGCTGCTGGAGGACCACCTGACGCGCCACCCCGCCGCGCCGCCGCTGCGCCGGCTGCTGGAGTGCGATTCGCCGGATGCGACGCACGAGTACGTGCTGCGCGGGCTAGGGGTGTCGTGGCTGCCGTGGTCGCTGGTGCAGGGGGATTGCCAGGGCGGGCGACTGGTGCGGGCGGGGGATGCGGGGCTGGATGTGGCGTTTGATGTACGGCTGTATCGGCCTAAGCGGCGGCTGGGGCCGTTGGCGGAGGTGCTTTGGGCAGCCATGGTGCAGGACTGAAGGACCTTCGCGCATGGCCGTCTTTTGCCTGTTAAACCTACGATTTCGTTGCAGCCCTACAGGTGCAGGGCCGACCTCAGCGAATGTTTGCATGTTCGCCAACATTTTTGAAAGAGCAGCTTGCGACCCTAAGCTGTCTCTCAGGCAAGACCCGCAAAGCCGGCATCTAATGATGTACGAAGCTCATGGGGCATGGACCGACCCGTGCGGAGGTTGTAGTGTTCGAAACGACTTCGCTCACGGACCTGATTAGATCGAAAGCGTCATATATGGCCTGCGGCTTGGTGCGGCCTACATTACGTTAGCTATCCAAGTTCCCCACTGCGCCGCCTGAATCGTATGAACGACAGCAAATCAGATGCCAACAACACTGAATGGACAAGCGCTGTTGGTGCGGCGCTTCTAATCACTCTGCTTCTATCGCTCGCGCTGATCTCCGCCGGCAGTTGGAACTGGTTTAAAGGATTTATTGAAAGCGCGGCTCCAGCCTGGATTCAGGCGATCGGGAGTGTCGCGGCCATCGTGGCCGCCAGCGTGATCGCCCGCCATCAGGTGCACGCCGCACGCCGACTTGAACTGCGAAAGCAGGCATACGTCGAAGTCCAGAAGCTCAAGATCGTGTTGGCGCTCATGGTGAGAGCACTGAATCGCCCCGGGTTTAGTAGACACCTTGGAGCCTCAAACCTGAGGCCCAATAGGAGGTGCCATGACAGCGAAGCAACACTACCCTGAAGAATTCAAGATCGAAGCGGTCAAGCAGATCACGGAGCGACACCATCGGGTGGCCGATGTGTCCGCCCGGATCGGCGTGAGCCAGCACAGCCTGTATAAGTGGATCAAGGCGTACTCAGCGCCGGCGGCCGAACGGCAGGCACAGGTGTCACAGACAGAGGAGATGCGGCGCCTGAAGGCCGAACTGCGGCGCGTGACAGAGGAGCGCGACATCCTAAAAAAGGCCGCCGCGTACTTTGCCAGGCAGTCCGGGTGAAGTACGCGTTCATGAAGGCGCACGAAGCACAACACAGCGTGCGGCGCATGTGCCGGGTCATGCAGGTGCATCCAAGCGGTTATTACGCTTGGAAAGCCGAGCCAGAGAGTGCAAGGGCAAAAGACGACCAGCGGTTGGCTGGCCTGCTCAAGCAAGCTTGGCTGGAGAGCGGCGGCGTGTATGGGTATCGCAAGCTGACGCTGGACATGCGCGACTTGGGCGAGCGCTGCGGCAAGCACCGCGTGGCGCGGCTGCTCAAGCTCGAAGGACTGCGCTCGCAGACAGGCTACCGCCGCCGCCCTGGTGTGCGAGCAGGCAAGCCTGCTGTGGTTGCACCCAACCACCTGCAACGCGAGTTCACGGTGGCCCAGCCCAATCGATCCTGGGTGACCGACATCACCTACATCCGCACGCATGAAGGCTGGCTGTACCTGGCGGTCGTGGTCGACCTGTTCTCACGCCAGGTAGTGGGCTGGTCCATGGGCAGCCGCATCGACACAAGCCTGGTCCTGGACGCGCTGCTGATGGCGCTGTGGCGCCGCAGGCCTGAAGACCCCGTCACGGTGCACTCCGATCAGGGCTGTCAATTCACCGGCCATGAGTGGCAGACCTTCTTGCGCGAGCACAACCTAGTCAGCAGCATGAGCCGGCGAGGCAACTGCCACGACAACGCCGTCGCGGAGAGCTTCTTCCAGCTGCTCAAGCGCGAGCGTGTGCGCCGGCAGATCTACGCCACGCGCAGCGACGCACGCGCCGACATCTTCAACTACATCGAGATGTTCTATAACCCCAAGCGGCGCCACGGCACGGCCGGCGACACTTCGCCAGTCGAGTTCGAGCGACGCCATTCCCAACGGCTCAAAAGTGTCTAGGAAATCCGGGGCGATTCACTTCACAAGAAGCCGCGGATCTCGCGGATCGCATCGCTCGGCTGGACACGCTCGCGGCTGAAATCGGCGAGATCAGTCTGGCGTCAGTGAAGGAATGCAAGCGACAGATCGCCAAGCGAGAAGGAGCTTTCGGCTCGATGGACGGCTAGCCCTGAGCTAGCACGTTGAGCGTCCGCTTTTATTCGCATCCACCTGCAGCTTCTGGCCGTAAGACGCCATCACGGGATGAGCTGAAAACCTGTTCTGAGCAAATAAAACGCCTAAATCGGTAGTTCATATTGCTGAACTGCAGGGACACGTCAAAAACTAGCCACCACGAATAGCACGCCTCCGTGCCGCTTCGGCACCATGCTGCCCATCCTCGCTTCCCACAATGCCGCTCACCACAACGACATTGCCGAGGAGACAGCCATGACCACCTTCAACCACCCCACCCCGCCCATGCGCCGCCGCGCCCTGGCCGCCACCCTGCTCGCCGCCACCGGCACCCTGCTGACCGCCCTCCCCGCCACCGCGCAGGACTGGCCCACCAAGCCCATTACCCTCGTCGTCGGCTACCCGCCCGGCGGCAGCACCGACCTGATGGGCCGGCTGGTCGGCGCCGAGCTGTCCACCCGCCTGGGCCAGCCGGTGGTCATCGAGAACGTGGGCGGCGCCGGCGGCACCATCGGCGCGCAGAAGGTGACCAACGCCGCGCCCGACGGCTACACGCTGCTGGTGGGCTCCAGCAACGAGCTGGCGATCGCCAAGCTGGTCACGCCGCGCACCGTCAAGTACGCGCCGGCGCAGTTCACGCCCGTCGGGCTGATCGGCTCGCAGCCGCTGGTGCTGGTGGCCTCCACCGGGGCGGGCGTGAAGAACGCCGGCGACTTCACCCAGCTGGTCAAGAAGAACCCGGGCAAGTTCAGCTACGGCAGCTCCGGCGTGGGCACGGCGCTGCATCTGGCCGGCGAGATGGTCAAGGAGCAGGGCGGGCTGTTCATGACGCACATCCCCTATCGCGGCGTGGCGCCGCTCACCAGCGACCTGGTGGGCAACAACCTGGAGTTCGGCGTGTTCGTGCTCTCCAGCGGCCTGCCGCACATCAAGTCGGGCAAGGTGGTGGCGCTGGGCACCACGGCGGCCAAGCGCTCGCAGGCGACGCCGGACATTCCGGCATTGGCCGAGCTGCCGCAGTTCAAGAACGTGGACATCGAGAGCTGGTTCGCGCTGATGGGCCCGGCCAGGCTGCCGCAGCCCGTGGTCGCCAAGCTCAAAAAAGCGCTGGACGAGACGCTGCAGTCGCCCGACTTCCGGCAAAAGATGGCTGCCGCCGGCTCGGGCGTGGCTGCGCCGGGCGTGGACTTGCCCAAGTTCTGGAACGAGGAAATCGCCAAGTACACCCGCATCGTGCAGTTCGCAAAGATCGACGAATGAACGACAGAACCGCTTCCCTGCACTGGACCTTGCCCGCGCCTGAACTGGGCGCCTGGCGCGCGGGCAACACGGGCACCGAGGGCGTATGGCGCTTCGACTCGGGCCTGCCTGGGCGCCACGTGATGATCACGGCGCTGATCCACGGCAACGAGCTGTGCGGCGCCTGGGCGCTCTTGGGCCTGCTGCAGGCCGGCGTGCGCCCCCAGCGGGGCGCGCTGACGCTGGCTTTTTGCAACCTGGCGGCCTTCGACCGGTTTGATGTCGCCCAGCCGGACACCGCCCGCTTTGCCGAACAGGACCTGAACCGCCAGTGGACCGACGCGCGCATGCAGGCCGGCGATTCGCTGGAGCGGCGCCGCGCCGCCGCGCTGCAGCCCTTCGTGACGCAGGCCGACTGGTTGCTGGATTTGCATTCCATGCACGAGCCCTCGGCGCCGCTGCTGCTGACCGGGGTGCAGCCGCGCAACCTGGCGCTGGCCCGTGCCATGGCCGCGCCTGAGCATGTAGTGATCGACGCGGGCCACCAGGACGGCACGCGGCTGCGCGATTACGGCCGTTTTGGCCTGGCCGACGAAACAGCGGGCGACAGCCACTCGTTGCTGGTGGAATGTGGCTGGCATGGCGACTGGAACAGCCGCGCCGTGGCGCAGGACCAGTGCCTGCGGTTTGTGCAGGTGTCGGGCTGTGTGGATGCGCAGGAGCTGGAGCGCCGCCTGCCTGGCTGGCGGCTGCCCAGCGCGCCGCACCAGTGGGCGCTGCAGGTGACGGGGGGCGTGGTGGCAACCAGTGAGCGCTTTGCGTTCACCCAGCCTTTCACGGGGCTGGAGGTGATAGAGCGCGCTGGCACGGTGATCGGCGACAACGACGGCACGCCCGTGTTGACGCCCTACGACGACTGCGTGCTGGTCATGCCCAGCACGCGCCAGGCGCGTGCGGGCGTGACGGTGGTGCGCTTTGCGCGAAGACGCCCACTCTGAACTGCTGCTATTTCGATAGCTGCTGACGCTTGACTGGTGGGCGCTGGAGCTCTATTTGATACATATCCATAGAGCCGCCGCGCCCACAGGGTTTAGCGGTAGATGCGATCGCCGCGGTTCTGGCGCCACTGCTCTTCCAGGTAGGCGGCGTCGTCGTCCGAGCGGGCATGCACCCCCATCAGGATGCCGCCCTGCTTGATGCCTTCTTCGTATTCCTTCACGCGCTCTTCGGGCATGTTCCAGCCGATCAGCGCACCGATCAGGCCGCCACCGGCTGCGCCCGCGCCTGCACCGGCGATGGCTGCGGCCAGCGGCCCGGCAATGACCAGGCCCAGGCCGGGCAGGGCCAGCGTCGTGCCCATCGCGGCGATGGCCGCGGCAATGGCGCCCAGCGTGCCGCCGATGGCGCCGCCCACGCCCGCGCCTTCGGCAGCCTTGTTGCCCAGTTCGGTCTGCACGGTGGTGTCGCCGAAATGGCGGGTGCGGGTGTCGTCGGACATGACCAGGTTCACGTCATCGGTGCTGTAGCCGCGGGTGTGCGCTGCGGCGTAGGCGCCCTCGGCGGACGCGCGATCGGGGAACAGGCCCGTCACGAGGGGGCGGTTGTTCACGGTGCCGGTGCTGTTTGCGGTGGTGGTGGTATTCATGGAATGGCCTTTATGGAGCAGTCAAAAACAAGGGAAGGGAGGAAGCAGCCGCCGCCCAGGCGGGTGCGGCTGCGCCTGGGGAAAGGCGGGAGGTCAGTTGCGATCGGCCCGGGCAGGGCGCTGGCGCTGGCCGTCGCGTGCTGCAGCAGCAGCCCGGTCGGATGAACGGGCATTGGCGTCGCCAGCAACGCCGGGCGTTGCCGGGGTGGCGTTCATCGGTGCATTGCCGCTGGCTGCGGCAGGGGCTGTGTTGCCCCGGTTGGCAGCGTTCTTGGCATCCTCGGTCATGTCGCCTGCACGTTCCGCTGCCGAGGGGCCGGTGCGCACCACGGTGCCCGTGTCAGAGCGGGGCACGGCCTTTTGCGTGGCCTCCTTGGCGTCCTCGGGCGTGACGCCTACTTTGGTCTCGGGCGGGTTGACCGTGCTGCTGGTCTGGGCCCAGGAAGCGCTGGCGGCCAGCGCCAGGGTGGCTGCGATGGTCAGGGTCTTGAGGGCATGCTTTGGCATGGCTTGGGTTCTCCCATGGTGGATTGCGGGGCCGGGAGCCGAAGGCACAAGAGCGTTGGGGGAGGGCGCTTGCGCACCGCACCTTTTGGCTCTTTCGCTGGCTGAGTCCCGGCGTAGAGCAAAAGTGTCCTGGGCAGCCTGCGCGGGCCGCGCAAAGGAACATCGGGTGCGCGTGTAGGCGGTTGACCGATAGAGGCCGTGCGCGCACGAGCAGGGCCGCGCCTGGCAGTCCGCCCGCCCGCTTGTCCGCGGCCTGCCTGTGCACAGGCCTGCAAGGTGCCACGGGCACTACCCGCGGCCCTGCAGATCGCTATGCTTTTGCTAGCTTTCAGCGCTTGCCAGGCAAGCGTTTAGGCCACTTTTCGTGCCAAAGATTGAGACAGATACCGGCCGGTGTGGCTGGCCGGGTTGGCAGCCACCTCTTCAGGCGTGCCTTCGGCCACCACGGTGCCGCCGCCGGCGCCGCCTTCCGGGCCCATGTCGATGACCCAGTCGGCGGTCTTGATGACGTCCAGGTTGTGCTCGATCACGACCAGGGTGTTGCCCGCGTCGCGCAGCCGCGTGAGCACCTGCAAGAGCAGGTCCACGTCGGCAAAGTGCAAGCCGGTGGTGGGCTCGTCCAGGATGTACAGCGTGCGCCCGGTGTCGCGGCGCGAGAGCTCCTGCGCAAGCTTGACGCGCTGCGCCTCGCCGCCCGACAGCGTGGTGGCGCTTTGCCCCAGGCGGATGTACGACAGGCCGACCTCCAGCAGCGTCTGCAGCTTGCGCGCCAGTGTGGGCACGTCCTTGAACAGCAGGTACGCGTCTTCCACCGTCAGGTCCAGGATCTGCGCGATGCTGCGGCCCTTCCACTGCACCTCCAGCGTCTCGCGGTTGTAGCGCTGGCCGTGGCACACGTCGCAGGGCACGTACACGTCGGGCAGAAAGTGCATCTCCACCTTCACCACGCCGTCGCCCTGGCAGGCCTCGCAGCGCCCGCCGCCCGCGCTTTGCGCCACGTTGAAGGAAAACCGCCCCGGCCCGTAGCCGCGCTCGCGCGCCGTGGTGGTCTCGGCCATCAGCTCGCGGATGGGGGTGAACAGGCCGGTGTAGGTGGCCGGGTTGCTGCGCGGCGTGCGGCCAATCGGCGACTGGTCCACGTTGATAACCTTGTCGAAGTACTCCATGCCTTCGATCGCATCGTGCTCGGCCGGCTCGTCGTGCGCGCGGTACAGCTGGCGCGCCACGGCTTTCAGCAGCGTGTCGTTGACCAGCGTGCTCTTGCCCGAACCCGACACGCCCGTCACGCAGGTGAACAGGCCGACGGGGAAGGACACGCTCACGTCAGCCAAGTTGTTGCCGCGCGCGCCCAGCACGCGCAGCGCCTGCAGGCTGCCCTGCGTGGCGCGGTGCTCGGCCAGGCGCTCCTTGCGGCGCTGGCTGGCGGCGGTTTCGGGGAAGCGGGATTTTTTTGACTTGGCGGGTACTGCGTCCTCGGCCGCCTCGGCCAGCACCGGCAGCCAGGGCGTGCGCCGCGCGGGCACGGCGATGGATTTGGCGCCCGACAGGTACTGGCCCGTGAGCGAGTCCGGGCTGGCCGCCAGATCGGCCGCCGTGCCCTGCGCCATGACGCGCCCGCCGTGCACGCCCGCGCCCGGGCCCATGTCCACCACGTGGTCGGCGGCGCGGATCATGTCCTCGTCGTGCTCGACCACCAGCACGCTGTTGCCGATGTCGCGCAGGCGCACCAGCGTGGCGATCAGCCGGTCGTTGTCGCGCTGGTGCAGGCCGATGCTGGGCTCGTCCAGCACGTACATCACGCCCGTGAGACCCGAGCCGATCTGGCTGGCCAGTCGGATGCGCTGCGCCTCGCCGCCCGAGAGCGTGTCGGCGCTGCGCGCCAGGCTCAAATACGACAGGCCCACGTCGTTCAGGAAGGTCAGGCGCGCGGCGATCTCGCGCACGATGCGCGCGGCAATCTCGGCCTTGGCGCCGGGCAGGTGCAGCTGCTCGAACCAGGCCAGAGCATGGGCCAGCGTCAGGCGGCTGACCTCATGGATGGCAAGGGCCTCGCCGCCTTCGCCCACCTTCACCGCGCGGGCCTCGGGCTTGAGGCGCGCGCCGTGGCAGGCGGGGCAGGGCTGGCACTGGCGGTAGCGGGCGAGTTCTTCGCGCACGGCCGGCGAATCGGTGTCGCGCCAGCGCCGTTCCATGTTGGGGATGATGCCTTCGAAGGGATGGCTTTTGACGATCTCCTGGCCCTTGCGCGTGCCGCTGTCGAGCACGTAGGAAAACGCGATCTCGTCCTGCCCTGAGCCGTGCAGCACCACCTGGCGCACGGCCGCGGGCAGCTGCTCGAAAGGCGTGTCCACGTCGAAGCCATAGTGCGCGGCCAGGCTCTCGATCATGGCGAAGTAGTAGCCGTTGCGCCGGTCCCAGCCGCGCACGGCGCCGCCGGCCAGGCTCAGCTCGGGGTGCGCCACGATGCGCTCGGCATCGAACACCTCCAGCTGGCCGATGCCGTCGCACGCCGGGCAGGCGCCCGAGGGCGAGTTGAAGGAAAACAGCCGCGGCTCCAGCTCCGCCAGCGCGTAGCTGCACACCGGGCAGGCGAAGCGGCTGGACCACAGGTGCTCGGCACCTGAGTCCATCTCCAGCGCCAGCACGCGGCCGGCGCCCTCGGCGCCGCCCACGCGCAGCACGGCCTCGACGCTCTCGGCCAGGCGCTGGCGCGCATCGAGGCGCACCTTCAGGCGGTCGATGACGACGTCGATGTCGTGCTTTTCCGTCTTTTTCAGCTGCGGCAGGTTCTCGGCCTCGACGATCTGCCCGTCGATGCGAAAGCGCACGTAGCCCAGCTGCTGCATCTGCGCCAGCACTTCGGTGAACTCGCCTTTTTTCTCGCGCGCCAGGGGCGCCAGCAGCATCAGGCGCGTGTCCTCGGGCAGGGCCAGCACGGCGTCCACCATCTGGCTCACGGTCTGCGCGGTGAGCGGCAGGCCGTGCTCGGGGCAATGCGGCGTGCCGGCGCGAGCGAACAGCAGGCGCAGGTAGTCGTGCACCTCGGTCACCGTGCCCACGGTGGAGCGCGGGTTGTGGCTGGTGGCCTTTTGCTCGATGGCAATCGCCGGCGACAGCCCTTCGATCAGGTCCACGTCGGGCTTGTCCAGCCGGCCCAGGAACTGGCGCGCGTAGCTGGACAGGCTTTCCACATAGCGTCGCTGGCCTTCGGCGTACAGGGTGTCGAAGGCGAGGCTGGACTTGCCCGAGCCCGACAGCCCGGTGATCACCACCAGCTGGTTGCGCGGGATGTCCAGGTCGATGTTCTTCAGGTTGTGCGTGCGCGCACCGCGGATGCTGATGCGCTGCTCGCGCAGGATGCGGGCCAGGTAGGCGGCGTCGTTGTCGTCGGCGCGTGGGGCGTCGTGGGGCGGGGGGAGGGTCACGGCAGCGGGTGGTGCGGCAGGGGAACCGGCCATGATAGATACCCGGCATCGCCCGGCCCGGCCGGCCTTGCAAAGCCCATGTCTGGCGCTGGCAGGGCGGGCGGCAGCACAATCCGCCTCCCATGCCCGCCCGCACCATCCCCCTCGTCAACGTCGACCGCCCCGACACCTGGACGCGCCACCGCGCCGGCCTGTGCGGGTCCTGCAACGCCAACTGCTGCACCATGCCGCTGGAAGTGCAGCTGCCCGACCTGGTGCGCCTGGGGCTGGTCGAAGCCTTCGAGGCCGACAACGTCGAGCCGCGCCTGATCGCCCGGCGCCTGGCCAAGGCGCGGCTGATCGACCACTTCAGCCCCAAGAACCTGCTGTTCACCCTGGCGCGGCGCGCCAGCGGCGACTGCCAGTTTCTGGAGGCGCGCACGCGCCGCTGCACGGTGTATGAGCGCCGGCCCGAGACCTGCCGCCTGCACCCGGTGCAAAAAAGCCCCCGCCCCGGCTGGTGCGCCTATGGCGCGCGGATGCCGGCGCGGCCCTGAAAAACCCGCCATCGCCACGCCCAACCATGTACACGCCCGCCGCCTTTGCCGAAGACCGCCCCGAGGCCCTGCACGGCCTGATCCGCGCGCACCCGCTGGGCGTTTTGTGCCGCCAGGGGCCGCAGGGGCTGGATGCCGAGCACCTGCCTTTTTTGCTGGACGCCGAGCGCGGCCCGCACGGCACACTGGTGGCGCACGTGGCGCGCGCCAACGCGCTGTGGCGCGAGGTGCCGGCCGGCGGCGAGCTGGCAGCGCTGGTGGTCTTTCGCGGCGTGGCCGGCTACATCTCGCCCAACTGGTACCCGTCCAAGCACGAGGCGCACCGCGCCGTGCCCACCTGGAACTACGAGGCCGTGCACGTGCACGGCCAGCTCACCGTGCACGACGACGAGCGCCACGTGCGCAGCGTGGTCGCGCGGCTGACGCGCCAGCACGAGGCGGGCGAACCCCGACCCTGGAAGATGGGTGATGCGCCGCGCGAATACCTGGACGAGATGCTACGCGCCATCGTTGGCATCGAGGTGCGCATCACGCGCATCGAGGGCAAGCGCAAGCTGAGCCAGAACCGCACCGCGCCCGACCGGCAGGGCGCCATCGACGCGCTGCACGGGCGCGGGCAGGACGCGCTGGCGCAGGCCATGCGCGCGGCGGCAGGCGAGGGCACCTAAGCCGTCGCGGCCTGCTCGAAACCTTGCGGCAGCGGTTGCGGCAGGGGTTCGTCGCACACCTGCACGCGATCGACGCGCGCCGCGGCCGGGCCCCGGTGTGCCCAGTCGATCAGCGCCTGCACGGCCTCCGGGGCGCCCACGGCCAGCGCCTCCACCGTGCCGTCCGCGCGGTTGCGCACCCAGCCGGCCACGCCGGCGGCGCGCGCCACCTGCACGGTGGACTGGCGAAAGTACACGCCCTGCACCTTGCCGTGGATGCGCAGGCGGCGGGCGAGCGGGGCGGGAGCGTCGGGTTCGGCCATGGCCTGGCACTGTAGCCGCCCGACCTGTAGGCAGGGCGCCCGGGCGGCGCACGGCACGCGCTGACACGGCGGCGGCGTGCCCCATGCTCAGATGCGCGCTTTGGCCCGCCCATGCGCCGGGCCTCATTCCATCCGCCGCACCGCAAGTCAAGGAGCCGTACATGAGCGAAAAATCCGCATCCGTCCACTGGGAAGGCGCCGGCAAGGCCGGCCAGGGCCAGGTCAGCACCGAAACCGACGCGCTGCACAAGTACCCCTACGGCTTTGCCAGCCGCTTCGGCGACGACCGCAAGGGCACCAACCCCGAGGAGATCCTGGGCGCCGCGCATGCGGCCTGCTTCACCATGGCGTTCTCCTTCGCCTGCGACAAGGCCGGCTTTGCCACCCGCACGGTGGACACCACCGCCCGCGTGCGCCTGGCCAAGGAGGGCGAGGGCTTCAAGATCGACCGCATCGCCCTGACGCTCACCGCCACCGTGCCGGGCTTGAAGGAAGAGCAGTTCCAGCAGATCGCCGAGGACGCCAAGAAGAACTGCCCGCTGTCCAAGGCGCTGGCCAGCGTGCCCGAGATCACGCTGCAGGCCACGCTCAAGGCATGAAGCTGCCATGCATCAAAACAGGCTGCAGCGCCCGCCAGTCAAGCGCAAGCAGCTTCTGTTTCGATAGCACCAGCGCGCTGCCACGCGGCTGCGCTACACTGCCCCGCATGTCTCGCCGACCGCTGTGCACCCCCAGCCACCCTGCCGCCCCCGCGCGCAGCGGCGCATGTGCGCAGCAGTCGGCACGAATGATTACCACCATGACCACCGCGGCCCCCTGACGCGCGTGGGGTGGCCGCAGCGGCGGCCACCTGGTGTCTTTCCTTCCCTCCTTGCCCGAACGAAAACCCAGCCCCGGCCGCCGGGTTTTTTTCGTTTCGGGCGGCCGCACCGCCAGCCCGGTTGCCACGCCAGGAAGGAGCACCTTGCCATGTTTGTTGCCGAACCCGCGCTGCTGCCAGCGCACCCCGCCGCCTGCGCGCTGCCGCCCGTGCAGCCCTCCCACCCCCACAGCACGTCCCTGCGCGTAGGCCTGATCGGCGTGGGGACGGTGGGCACCGGCGTGTGGCAGCTGCTGGCGCGCAACCGGGCGCTGCTGAGCGCACGGGGCGGCCGGGCCATTGCCCTCGTCGCCGTGGCCACGCGCAGCCCCGAGCGTGCCGCGCCGCTGCTGGCCACCGTGCCCGGCGTGCGCCTGCTGGCCGACCCGCTGGCCCTGGCCACCGACCCCGGCGTGGACGTGGTGCTGGAGCTGGCCGGCGGCGCCGACGCCCCGCTGCCCTGGCTGCTGGCCGCCTTTGCCCACGGCAAGCACGTGGTGACGGCCAACAAGGCACTGCTGGCGCGCCACGGCGCCCAGCTGGCCGCAGCCGCCGCGCGCAGCGGCCGCACCCTGGCCTACGAGGCGGCCGTGGCTGGCGCCGTGCCGGTCGTCAAGACGCTGCGCGAAGCGCTGGCCGCCAACCGCATCGACGCGCTGGAGGGCATCCTGAACGGCACCAGCAACTTCATCCTGACGCGCATGGCCACCCACGGCGCCAGCTACGCCGCCGCCCTGGCCGAGGCGCAGGCGCTGGGCTACGCCGAAGCGGACCCCACGCTGGACGTGGGCGGCCAGGACGCCGCGCACAAGCTGGCGCTGCTGGCCGCCCATGCCTTCGGCGCCCCGCTGCGCGAGGGCGCCGTGCACACCGAAGGCATCACCCAGCTGCAGCCGGGCGACCTGACCGCCGCTGCCCACCTGGGCTACGCGGTGCGGCTGCTGGCGCTGGCGCGGCGCGTGGCCACCGTGCAGGGCGGCCAGGGGCTGGAGCTGCGCGTGCACCCGGCCCTGCTGCCGCTGGCCCACCCTTTGGCCGGCGTGCAGGGCGCCCACAACGGCCTGCTGGTGCAAGCCGACGCCGCCGGCCCGCTGCTGCTGTGCGGCGCCGGGGCCGGAGCCCAGCCCACGGCCAGCGCGGTGCTGGCCGACCTGGTGGACCTGGCGCGCACGGGCAATGGCGCCACGCCGCTGCCCGCCTTCGGCACGCTGCCGGCGGGCCAGGCGCCCCTGGCCCCCGTGCCCATGGCGCAGGTGCGAGGCCGCCACCTGCTGCGCCTGTTGCCGGGCCGCGCGCTGTGCGAAGCGCAGGCCGTGCGCTTGCTGGCGCGCGCCGGGCTGGCGGTGCAGCGGCGTGCCTGGCTGGCGGCCGAGGCGCCCGGGCAGGGCCCGCAACTGCTGCTGCTGACCGGCCCGGCGCCCGAGGGCGTGGCGCAGGCAGCAGCGCAGCAACTGCAGCAGGCGACCGGCGCCCAGGTGCGGGGCCTGCGCGTGCATGACACACAGGACACGCACGAGCCAGGCGCGTCAAGGACCGCCTGACCCGCGCTGGCATGAGAACGAAAAACGCCTCCAGCGCCCGCCGGTCAAGCGCAGGCAGCTATAAAAATATGAGATGCCGGCGCCCGATCGGAACGCTTCAGCGCTTGAGCTTGCGGTAGGCGTCGTCGGACGGCGGGCCCTTGCCCGTGTCCTGCTGCCCGTCCTGCAGGTCCTGGAAGGCCTGCTGCACCTGCGCATCGGGGTTGCCGTCGGTCATGTTCTTGTTCTGGTCGCGCTCGTGCGGCAGGTGGGGCTCGGTGGCGCCGCCGGGTTTCTCGGGGGCGTTCAGGTCGATGCCGATGGGGTCTGCCGGGCGGCCAGGCGGATCGACGTCCTGCGGCGAGGTGGGAACGGGGGGTTTCTGGGGCATGGCGGGCCTTTGGGGTGCGGGGTCGGGCGATGCGAGATCGCACCGCGAAATAAGGGCGTACGGCCCATGCTAGGCTGGCCGCACGCGCCGCGGGCGTAGGCCCGCACCGGTTGACCCCATAGGCAACAGGCCCGGGCCCGCTGGGCTACCATGCCTGTATGAAAGCACAGTAGAGCTGCGCCAGCCACGCCCCGCCGGCCGCCTGCGGCCCGCACCCCATCCTGCCGCCTGCCGTGTCTTCGCCTTCCTCCCCCAGCCTTTTCCATCCTTCCATGTCCGCGCAGCAATGGGCCGACGACGCCCTCGGCAGCTTCGAGGCGGTGGTGCAGTCCACCGCCGGCTTTCGCGCGCGCGAAGGCCAGCGGCGCATGGCCGAGCAGGTGGCGCAGACGTTTGCCGCCGCCGAGCTGGGCAAGGCCGAGGACGAGGACGCCGAGCCCACCCGCGCCATCGCCGTCATCCAGGCCGGCACGGGCGTGGGCAAGTCGCTGGCCTATAGCGCGCCGGCCATTGCCATGGCCCTGGCGCGCGGCACGCGGGTGCTGATTTCCACGGCCACCGTGGCGCTGCAGGAGCAGCTGGTGCACAAGGACCTGCCGGCGCTGATGGAGCACCTGCCCGAGCCCGTGCGCTTTGCCCTTGCCAAGGGGCGTGGGCGCTACGTGTGCAAGCTCAAGCTGGAGCGCCTGGCCAGCGGCGGCCTGGACGAGGACGAGGACTGGGCCGCGACCGAAGACCTGTTCGGCCCCACCGAGGCGCCCCAGCCCGCCGTACGCCAGGCCGAGCAGTCGCGCGTGAAGTTCTACGCCAGCATGGCCGACGCGCTGGCCAGCGGCGCCTGGGACGGCGATCGCGACACGCTGCAGACACCGCCTGAGGCGGAAGCCTGGTCGCCCGTCGCCGCCGAGGCGCATTCGTGCACCGGCAAGCACTGCCCGCTGTTTTCGCGCTGCACCTACTACGAGCGGCGCAAGGACCTGGTGGCCGCCCAGGTCATCGTGGCCAACCACGACCTGCTGCTGTCGTCCATCGGCGCGCGCCTGCTGCCCGAGCTGGACAACTGCCTGCTGATCGTGGACGAGGCGCACCACCTGCCGGGCACGGCCCTGTCGCAGTTCGCCTGCGAGGCCGACCTGTCGCACCTGGCCTGGATCGACAAGCTGGCCAGCCGCGCGCTGCGCATCGGCCAGCTGGTGGAGGTGGAAGAAATAGCCGACATCCCCAGCCACGCCGCCCGCCTGCGCGCCGCGCTGCAGGACGCCGCCCGCCTGGCGATGGACCTGTACGGCAAGGACTTGCGCGCCGCGCCGCGCTACGGCAGCGCAACCACACAGCCCACCCGCGCCCGCGTGGCCGGCGGCGCGCTGCCCGAATCGCTGGTGGAGCCCTTCGGCCAGGCCGCGCACCACGCCGAAGGCTTTCTGGCCGCGCTGCGCGCCATTGCCAAGGCGCTGCGCACGGCCATGCGCGACAGCCCTGACGAGGCGCGGCGCCTGTCGCAGCTGTACGCCCAGGTGGGGGCGCTGGCCCCGCGCCTGGAGGGCGTGCACGCCACCGCCCAGCTGCTGCTGCAGGACGCGCCTGAAGGAGCGGTGCCGGCGGCCAAGTGGTTCACGCTGGCGGTGCAGGGCGAGTACCTGTCGCTGCGCGCCCACGCCTCGCCGGTGCTGCCGGGCAGCGCGCTGCGCCAGCACCTGTGGCAGCAGGTGCGCGGCGCGGTGCTGACCTCGGCCACGCTGACCAGCTGCGGGCAGTTCGACTTCTTCCTGCGCGAATCGGGCCTGGCGGGCGACGAGGCGGTGCAGACCCTGTCCGTCGCCAGCCCCTTCGACTACGCCCTGCAGGGCACGCTGGTGGCGCGCGAAACCCGCGCCGAGCCGCGCGAGGTGCAGGCCTTCACCGCCGAGATGGTGGAGGCGCTGCTGACCGACCTGGCGCTGGTGGAGGCCGGCGCGCTGGTGCTGTTCACCTCGCGCGAGCAGATGCGCCGCGCCGTCGATGAGCTGCCCACCGTGCTGCGCGCGGCCGTGCTGGTGCAGGGCAACCTGCCGCGGCGCGAGCTGCTGGCGCGCCACCGCGAGCGGGTGGCCGCCGGCCAGCCGTCCATCATCTTCGGCATGCAGTCCTTCGGCGAGGGGCTGGACCTGCCGGGGCGGCTGTGCGAGTCGCTGTTCATCACCAAGCTGCCCTTCGCCCCGCCCGACGACCCGGTGGGCGAGGCGCGCGCCGAGTGGCTGCGCGCCGCCGGGCGCGACCCGTTTTCCGAGCTGGTGGTGCCGGCCACCGCCATCCGCCTGGCGCAGTGGGTGGGCCGGGCGATCCGCACCGAAGACGACCGCGCCCACGTCTTTTGCTACGACAAGCGCCTGGTGCGCACCGGCTACGGCCAGCGGCTGCTGTCCGGCCTGCCGCCCTTCACTCTGCAGCGCAGCGGCGCCTGAGCGCCCCGGCGGCGTCGGACAGACCCCACAGCCGCCCTGCCGCCGCGCCGACCCGCCCGGCGCATGCTCGCCCGTAAGGTGGCGGCTCCAACGCTACTAGCTATTCACTACGCAGGAGCTGCCTGATATGACCACCGAGAACGACAACGACCGCACCGCGCTGTTTGAGCGCATCAAGGACATCCGCTTCGGCATGCTGGCCCACCGGGGCGACAACGGCCTGCTGCACGCCCACCCGCTGACCACGCTGAACAAGGACATCGACGCCCAGGCGCAGCTGTACTTCTTCATCCCGCGCGACGGCGAGCTGCACCAGCGCCTGGCCGCCGACAGCCAGGTGAACGTGAGCTACGCCAATCCGGAAGAGGACTGCTATGTCTCGGTCTCTGGCGCCGCCGCCTTCATCGAGGACATGCAGCGCAAGGAAGAGCTGTGGACGCCCATGGCCAAGGCCTGGTTTCCTGAGGGGCCGGGCGACCCCAACCTGGTGCTGCTGGCCGTGAACATCCGCCACGCCGAGTACTGGGACGTGAAGGAAAGCAAGCTCACCCAGCTCTACAAGATGGCCACCGCCGCCATGACCGGCGAGCGGCCCAAGGCGCTGGGCGAGCACCGCGAGATCACGCTCTGACCCTTTCGTTTCCAACCCTTCAGGAGGACCCACCATGCACCCGCAAGACGAAAAGACCGACAAGGACGTTTCGCCCCAGACCGGCAAGGGCCGGCCCGACGAGCGCGACGCGGCCGCGCAGGCCAATGCCCAGGAATCGGCCCAGCGCCGCGACCGCCAGAACGACGTGGGCAGCGACAACCAGCCCCAGCAGCAGCGCGGCACCAACCTGGACAAGTTCTGATCCAGTTGCACTAGCCTGCTATTAAAAAAAGAGCTGCCAGCGCTTGTACAGCAAGCGCTGGCAGCTCTTTTCATTGGAATCTGGAAGCCGCCCCGGGCAGGGGCTGCCCGGGGTATCCGGGCTGCTGCTACCCTTCGGTCGCATGGCTCCCCGTTCCCCCGTTTCACCTGCCACCTGGGCGCTGGCTGCAGCGCTGGCGCTGGCTGGCTGTGGTACCTCGTCCGTCGCCCCGACGCGCGCACCCGCGTATTCGCGCCTGTCGCCCGAGCAGTCCAGCGACATCGCCATCCACGCCCTGGGCCTGGTCGGCACGCCCTACCGCTACGGCGGAAACACGCCCGAGGGCGGCTTTGACTGCAGCGGCCTGATCGGCTACGTGTACGGCAGCCGCGCCGGCATCGCGCCGCCGCGCACGGTGGCCCAGCTCAGCGGCTTCGGCACCGAGGTGGGCCAGGGCGAGCTGCGCACCGGCGACCTGGTGGTGTTCGGGCGCGGGGCAGGCACGCATGCCGGCATCTACGTGGGCGAGGGCCGCTTCGTGCATGCCCCTTCCAGCGGCGGCACGGTGCGGCTGGACGCGCTGGGCTCGCGCTACTGGGCGCAGCAAAACGCACGCTTTCGCCGGCCGTAGGCGGCGCGCCCGTGCAGGGCGTGACAATGCGGGCCACCATGATCCACACCGCCCCCGCCTCCCTCTCCACCCAGGACACCACGCGCATCGACGATCTGCGCATCAAGGCCGTGCGCCCGCTCATCACGCCGGCGCTGCTGCAGGAATGGCTGCCTGCGCCGGCCGCCGCGCAGCAGCTGGTCGAGGGCAGCCGCGCCGCCCTCGCCCGCGTGCTGGCCGGGCAGGACGACCGGCTGGTCGTGGTGGTGGGGCCGTGCTCCATCCATGACCACGACGAGGCGCTGCAGTACGCGCGCCAGCTGAAGGCCGAGGCCGACGCGCTGGCCGGTGAGCTGCTCATCGTCATGCGGGTGTACTTCGAAAAGCCCCGCACCACCGTGGGCTGGAAGGGCTACATCAACGACCCGCACCTGGACGGCAGCTTCGCCATCAACGAAGGGCTGGAGCGCGCCCGCGCGCTGCTGCTGCAGGTGCTGGACGTGGGCCTGCCGGTGGGCACGGAATTCCTGGACCTGCTCAGCCCGCAGTTCATCAGCGACCTGGTCAGCTGGGGCGCCATCGGCGCGCGCACCACCGAGAGCCAGAGCCACCGCCAGCTGGCCAGCGGCCTGTCGTGCCCGGTGGGCTTCAAGAACGGCACGGACGGCGGCGTCAAGGTGGCAGCGGACGCCATCGTCGCGGCGCGCTCGCCCCACGCCTTCATGGGCATGACCAAGATGGGCCAGGCCGCCATCTTCGAGACGCGCGGCAATGCCGACTGCCACGTCATCCTGCGCGGCGGCAAGGTGCCCAACTATGCGGCCGCCGACGTGCAGGCGGCCTGCGAGCTGCTGGCGGGCAATGGCCTGCGCGAGCAGGTCATGATCGACCTGTCGCACGCCAACAGCAGCAAGCAGCACACGCGCCAGATCGAGGTGGGCCACGACGTGGCGGCGCAGATCGCCGGCGGCGACGCGCGCATCACCGGCGTGATGATCGAAAGCCACCTGCAAGAGGGCCGCCAGGACATCGTGCCCGGCCAGCCCTTGCGCCCGGGCGTGTCGGTGACGGACGCCTGCATCAGCCTCGCGCAGACCGCACCGCTGCTGCAGGCGCTGGCCGGCGCCGTGCGGGCGCGGCGGGCAGGGCGGTGACGGCCAAAACGCTTTTATTTTGATAGCTGCCAGCGCTTATCCGGAGCGCGCTGGCAGCCTTTTTATCTTGTGGTCTGCGGGGTGGCGGCAGTGCCGTCCGCAGCCCGGCAGAGGTAGGTGTACGATGGCCCGGCCGCGCCACTGACGCGCTTGCGCAGCGTCCCGCCGCCTCTGTTCACGCCATGCTGCTCCGCACGCCCCTTCGCCCCCAACCCCTGTGGCCCAGGCCCGCCGGGCGTGCCGCCGGTCCCCGGCAGGAGCGGGCCGCATGAGCGACGCCTCGGTCCCACCCACGGCCGCGGCCGAGGAGCACGCCCACGCCCAGCTGCTGCATGTGCAGCAACTGGTGACGCGGCTGCAGCTGCCGCTGCAGCAGGCGCTGGAGCAAGGCGTGCAGGTGGCGCGCGAGCTGACGGGCGCGCAGGCCGCCACCATCGAGCTGGGCGAGGGCGACCCGCCGCCGCTGCGCGCCAGCGCCGGCAGCGTGGCCGGGCAGCAAGCGCCGGCCCTGAGCGTCCCGCTGGCCGCTGCCGGTGTGCCGCTGGGCGTGCTGCGGCTGTGGACCCCGCCCGGGCAGGCGTTCAACGCGCGCCGGCTGGAGCACCTGCACATCCTGGCCGAGTCGCTGGCCGCCATGGTCGAGCTGCGCCGCGTGCAGGCGCGGCTGCGCGCCTCCGAGCACCAGTACCAGGCGCTGTTTGCCGAACACGCCCAGCCCATGTGGGTGTGCGAGCAGGGCAGCCTGCGGCTGCTGGCCGTCAACCGAGCCATGGCGCGCCACTACGGCTACGCCGAGGACGAACTGCTCGCCATGGACATGGCCGCGCTGTGGCCGAGCGCGCAGCGCCCGGGCGTGGCGCACGCCGTGGCCCAGGCCGCGCAAGGGCGCACGCCCGTGCTGTGGCGCCACCAGCGCCGGGGCGGCGCGCCGCTGGACGTGGAGGCGGTGCTGGGCGAGACGGTCTTTGACGGCCGGGCGGCCTGGCAGGTGCTGGCCAGCGACGTGACCGAGCGCTGCCGCATGGAAGACGAGCTGGCGCGCGTGAACCGCGCCCGGCGCATGCGCAGCGCCGCCAGCCAGGTGCTGGTGCGTGCCGGCTCCGAGGACGAGCTGCTGCACGCCATCTGCCGCGTGGCGGTGGACATTGGCGGCTACGCCCTGGGCTGGGTGGGCATGGCCCGCAGCGATGCGGCCAAGAGCATCGACATCGTGGCCCACGCGGGCGAGCACGCCGTCCACCTGGCGCAGCTGCGCCTGAGCTGGTCGCACCGGCGCGAGCAAGGCCGCGGGCCGGCCGGCAAGGCAGTGCGCAGCGGCCAGACCGTGATCGTGCGCGACCTGGGCGCGGGCGATGACACCCACCCGCGCCCGGCCGAGCTGGCCCGCCTGGGCCTGGCCGCGGTGGTCTGCCTGCCGCTCAAGGACGAGCACCACACCTTCGGCCTGCTGTACCTGTACGCGCCCGAGGTGCTGCACATCGGCGCCGAGGAAACGCAGCTGCTGGAGGCGCTGGCCGCCGACCTGGCCTTTGGCATCCACAGCCTGCGTGCGCGCGCCGAGCAGCAGCGCGTGCAGACGGCGCTGCTGCGCGTGGCCTCGGCGGTGTCGGCGGGCACCGGCACGCAGTTCTTCGACCAGCTGGCCGGCCACATGGCCCAGGCGCTGGGTGCGCGCATTGCCTGCGTGGCGCGCTTCGTGCCCGTGGACCAGGGCCAGCCGACGCGGGCGATGACGCTGTCGCACGTCAGCCAGGACCAGGTGCAGCCCAAGGGCGAATACCTGCTGGAGGGCACGCCCAGCCAGCAGCTGCTGGCGCACCGCCAGTTCGTGGTGGCCGACCGGGCCAGCGAGCTGTACCCGCGCGCGCCCATCCTGAAGCTGGCCCGCGCGCGCAGCTACGTCGGCCAGCAGCTCACCGACAGCCACGGGCGGGCCCTGGGCATCCTGTTCGTGGCCTTCACGCAGCCGCTGGAGCATGCGCAGTTCGTGGTGCACATGCTGCAGATCTTTGCCGCGCGCGCCACCGCCGAGCTCGAGCGCCAGGAGGCGGACGCGCATATCGGCCACCAGGCCTCGCTGCTGGACAAGGCGGGCGACGCCATCATCGTGCGCGACCTGGAGCAGCGCGTGACGTACTGGAACCACGGCGCCGAGCGCCTGTACGGCTGGCGCAGCCAGGACGTGCTGGGCCAGCGCGTCACGGCGCTGCTGTACCGCGACCCCGCGCCGTTCGAGCGCGCCCTGCAGGCCGTGCTGCGCGAGGGCAGCTGGAGCGGCGAGCTCGTGCAGTACGACCGCGACGGCCGGACGCTGGAAGTGGAGGGCCGCTGGACGCTGGTGCGCGACGAGCAGGGCCAGCCGCGCTCGGTGCTGGCCTTCAACACCGACATCCGCCAGCGCAAGGCCAGCGAGCGCGAGATCCAGCGCCTGGCCTTCTTTGACCCGCTCACCGGTCTGCCCAACCGGCTGCAGCTGCTCGAGCGCATGGGCGACGCGCTGGTGCAGGCGCACCAGCAGGACAGCGGCGGCGCGCTGCTGTTCATCGACCTGGACAACTTCAAGACCCTCAACGACACCCTGGGCCACGACAAGGGCGACCAGCTGCTGCAGATCGTGGGCCAGCGCCTGGCCAGCTGCGTGCGCCCCGCCGACACCGTGGCGCGCTTGGGGGGCGACGAGTTCGTGGTGCTGGTGCAGGACCTGGCGCGCCAAGACCCGGCGCGCGCCGACGCCGCCGGCCACCTGGGCGAGAAGGTGCTGGCCGCGCTGGCCGCGCCCTACGCGCTGGCAGGCTACCAGGTGCGCAGCACGCCCAGCGTGGGCATCGCCCTGTTCGACGGCAGCCCCACCAGCGTGGGCGAGCTGCTCAAGCAGGCCGACATGGCGATGTACGAGGCCAAGATGGCCGGGCGCAACACCCTGTGCTTCTTCGACCCGTCCATGCAGCAGGCCGTGGCCGAGCGCGCCCAGCTGGAGGCCGACCTGCGCGAAGCCCTGGTGCAGGGCGAATTTCTGCTGATGTACCAGCCGGTGGTGGACCACGGCGGCCACGTGCTGGGGGTGGAGGCGCTGGCGCGCTGGGGGCATCCGCAGCGCGGCATGGTCTCGCCGGCCACCTTCATCCCGCTGGCCGAGGAGACGGGCCTGATCCTGCCGCTGGGCCGCTGGGTGCTGCACACCGCCTGCGCGCTGCTGGCCCGCTGGCAGCACGAGCCGGCCCGGGCGCACCTGACCATGGCGGTGAACGTCAGCTCGCGGCAGTTTCGCGACGTGGGCTTCGTGCAGGAAGTGGTGCGCGCCCTGGCCGAGACCGGCGCCCCGGCCAGCCACCTGAAGCTGGAGCTGACGGAGAGCCTGCTGGTGGAAGACCTGCTGCAGACGGTGGCCACCATGGAGGCGCTGCGTGCCCATGGCGTGGGCTTTTCGCTGGACGACTTCGGCACCGGCTACTCGTCGCTGGCGTATTTGAAGCGCATGCCGCTGGCACAGCTCAAGATCGACCAGAGCTTCGTGCGCGACCTGCTGGGCGATGCCAGCGACGCGGCCATCGTGCGCACCATCATCGCCCTGGCCGCCAGCCTGGACCTGCAGGCCATCGCGGAGGGCGTGGAGAGCGAGCAGCAGCGCGACTGGCTGGCCGCTGCCGGCTGCACGCACTTCCAGGGCTACCTGTTCAGCCGGCCGCTGCCGGCCGACTCGCTGGAGCAGTGGCTGGGCCGGCACCTGGGCCCGCCGCCCCTGGTCAGCGGGTGAAGGGCCAGAAGATGGGGATGAAGATGACCCCCACCACCCAGAAGATGAGGTTCAGCGGCGTGCCCGCCTTCAGGAAGTCCGAGAACCGGTAGCCGCCGGCGCTATAGACCATGGTGTTGGTCTGGTAGCCCACCGGCGTCAGGAAGCTGGTGGCGGCCGAGAACATCACGGCGATCAGAAACGGCGTGGCGTCGGCGTCCACCAGCCGCGCCACCGACATGGCGATCGGCGTGAGCAGCACGGCGGCGGCCGCGTGGCTCATCATCTCGCTGAGCAGCAGCGCCACCAGGTACAGCACCGCCAGCACCACGTGCGGGCCCCAGCCGGCCACCAGGCCGATGGTGTGGTCCACGATGAACTGCGCCGCGCCGCTGTTGTTCACGGCCGTGCCCAGGGGCAGCAGCCCGGCCATCATCAACAGGATGCGCCCGTCGATGGCGTCGTACATGTTGTCCAGATCGACGCAGCGCGTGAGCACCAGCGCCAGGGCGCCGGCCAGCGCGGCGATGGCAATGCTGCTTAGCCCCAGGGCGGCGCTGCCCACCACGGAGGCCATCACCACCAGCGCAAAGGGCGCGCGCCAGCCCTTGGGCATGGGCGCTGCGCGCTCGGACAGCACCACGATGGTGTTGTTGCTGCGCAGCTTGCCCACCTCGGATTCGCGCATCAGCACCAGCAGGATGTCGCCCACCGCCAGGCGCACGTCGTCCAGGTGCTCGCGGATGACCTGGCCGCGCCGCTGGATGCCCAGGATGGTGTTGTGCCGCGGCAGCCTGCGGTCCACGGCCTGGATGCTGCGCCCCAGCAGGGGGGAGTTGGTGGCGATCATGACTTCCACCATCAGCTGCTTGTCGCTGTCGGCCTCCTGCGCCTGCGCGTCCGGGGGCGCCGCCGTGCCTTTGGGGTGCGCCTGGCGGTGGTATTGCAGCTGCAGCTCTTCCTTGAGCTTTTCCAGCTGCGACCACTTGCCGCGCACCAGCAACACGTCGCCCTGCTCGAGCTGCTGCGACTTGGGCGCCCACATGCGCTCGCGCCCGCGCCACAGCTCCAGCACATAGACCTTGTACTTGCTGCTGATCTTGGCCTCTTCCAGCGTCATGCCCAGGCAGGTGGCGTCCTCGTCCACCAGCAGCTCGGTCACGTAGTGGCCGGACTCCTGCACGGTGGGCAGGTCCGACTGGCCCTGGCTGGGCAGCAGCCAGCGGCCCACCGTCAGCAGGTACAGGCAGCCGGCGGTCCAGCAGATCAGGCCCAGGGGCAGGAACTCGAACATCGTGAAGCCCCGGTGCCCCAGGTCCTTGGCCACCGAATTGACGATCAGGTTGGTGGAGGTGCCGATCAGCGTCCACACCCCCGTCATCTGCGAGACGTAGGACAGCGGGATCAGCGCCTTCGTCGGCGCCATGCCGATGTTCATGCTGGCGTTGATGACGATGGGGATGAACACCGCCACCACTGCCGTGTTGTTGACGAACGGCGCGATCAGCGCCAGCAGGCCGAACAGCGCCAGCAGGAACATCGTGGGCGAGCGGCTCTTGCCCAGCAGCCGACCCACGGCCGACAGCGCACCGGTGTTTTCGATGCCGGCCGCCAGGATGAACATGGCCGCCACGGTGATGGTGGCCTCGTTGGAAAAACCGCTCAGCGCCTCGCCCGGCGTGACCAGGCCGGTGAGCGCCAGCGCCAGCAGCACCAGCAGGGCCACCACGTCCATGCGCAGCTTTTCGCTGATGAACAAATACATCGCCGCGGCGGCGATGGTCAGCACCAGGGCAATCTGCACCGTCATGGCAAAGTCTCAAATATCAGTGAAAAACGTCTCCAGCCCTTATGTATCAAGCGCTGGAGGCTATAAAAAAAAGGAGCACCTGCAATCAGCGCGGGCCACGCCCGCTACGCCTGCCTGTTATTCCTTAGAGGTTCTATGAATACATAGTGGTAGTAGTAGAGCCGCCCGCCGTCTGTGGACAAGTCGCTTTTCCCCTGTCGCGGCGCACACTTGCACCTGCTCCAAGCCTGTGCCCTGCCCTGCTTTCGTGGTGTACCCGGATTGGGTACAACCTGGCGGCCTGCCGCAGGCCTGTGGATAAGCGACAGGTTGCCAGCCAGGCCTCCCCAACGTTATCCACAGGCGGCGCCCACCGGGTCAGAAATGCATGGCGTAGCGCAGCTGCACGAAGTTGTTGCCCGGGTTGGGCTTCTTGATGCTGGCGTTGGAGACGTGCTGCACGCGCAGCGCCAGCTCGTGCTGGCGGCGCTGGCCGAACTGCAGGCCCACGCCCAGATGCGAGGCAAAGTTGAAGCGGGTGCTGAATTCGCGGTCCGGCGTGACGTAGCGCTTGTCGGCATAGGTGGCGCCGATGCCGCCCTCCCAGAACACGGGGGAGCGCCCCTGGTCAGGCGTGTAGCGCAGCGTGGGCGTGACGCCCAGCAGCGTGCTGTGGCCGCTGCGGCCGGGCGCCGCGTCAAAGGACCAGCGGCTCACATACACATCCCAGTAGCCGCGCAGCTGCCCGCCCCACAGCTCGTGCTGGAAGGAGCGCCAGGGCAGGGTGACGCCCAGCGTCAGCCCATCGGTGTCGCCGCGGGCGCGGCCGGCCTGCAGATAGACCGAGGGCGTGTCGGCCGCAGCGCCTGCGGGGGGCTGCTGGGCCAGTGCCGGCTGGGCGCCGGCCAGGCACAGCAACGCAAGAACGCCGCCCGTGCGAAGAGCAAACGGGCGGCGCTGGGCAAAGAAAGCGGACAAAAGCATGGGGAGCGCTTGTGGTTATAAAAATGTGTAACCACTGTAGAGCGCACCCCCGGGGCGGCCGTGTAGGCCGGCGCCGCACAGGGCAGCCGGCAAGCGGCGGCCGCCCTGATCGCCGCCTGATCGCCGCCTTACTGCGGCGTCTGCGAAGCCGCTTGCGGCGCGGGCTGGGCGCCGCGGGGGTGGGCGTGCTGCTCGCCGCCCTGGCTCTGGCCGTGGCGCATGCCCGGGTGGCCAGGCTGTCCGTGATGGCCGCGGCCACCGCCCTTGCCAAAGCGGGCCATCATGCGGCTGCTCTCGGCGTCAAAGGTCTTTTGCTGCGCCGGCGTCAGGGCGGCGTAGAAGGTCTTGACGGCGTCGCCGCGGCGCTCGAACTCGGCCGAGCGCTGCGCCTGCAGGGCGCGCATGCGGTCGATGCGCTCGGGCGTGGTCAGCTGCTGCCAGTCCTGGCGCTGGCCACCGTCCAGGCGGGCGTGGCGCTGCCCGGGCTCCATGGCCTGCTGGAAGGCCTCCCAGGCCGGCTGCTGCGCGGGGGTCAGGGCAAGTTTTTGCCTAAGCGCCTCGGCGCGCCGGGCATGGGCTTGCTGGCGCTGCTCGGGCGTCATGGCGTGGCGCTGGCGGGCGTGGGGCGCGGCGTCGGCGCCCTGGCTGGTGCTGGCGGCCACGGGCGCGGCTGGCGCAGCCGGGGTCTGGGCCATGGACGAGGCGCCGGCCAGGGCCAGCAGGGCGGCGCAGGCCGTAGCGGCCAGGGTGGAACGGGTGCGGGTCATGAGGACTCTCCTTCAGGCAAGGCAGCAAGGCGCTGCGACGAAGGCCAGTGTGGGCCGCCGCTGTTTCGCGCCCGTGTGGCAATGCTGCGCCTGTGTAAAGTTGCACCGGGCTGCATCTGCGCGGGCGCCTGCGTTTTGCATGAAAACGCCCCCCAGCCCTTATGGATCAAGCGCTGGCCGCTCATTTTTCGATAGTAAGAAAGCTCACAACGTGTTCAAGAACATCATCGTCTACCGCATCGCCGAAGGCTGGCAGGCCGACCTGACGGCCGTGGAGGAAGCACTGGCCAAGCTGCCCTTTGCCGAATGCGGCGCGACGCAGGAACGAAGCGCCGGCTGGGTGCCCCCGCGCGGCGAGGCGCACGGCCCGCTGGCCGAGAGCGTGGCCGGCCAGTGGGTGCTGCGCTGGCAGACCGAGGCCAAGGTGCTGCCCGGCCCGGTGCTGGCGCGCAAGGTCAAGGAAAAGGCCGAGGCCATCGAGCGCCAGACGGGCCGCAAGCCCGGCAAGAAGGAGTCGCGCGAACTGAAAGACGAGGCCAAGCTGGACCTGCTGCCCATGGCCTTCACCAAGCAGGGCTCAACCTGGGTGTGGCTGGACCGCGAGGCGCGCACCCTGGTCATCGACAGCGGCAACCAGGGCCGCGCCGACGAGATCACCACCGCCCTGGTGGAGGCGCTGCCCGGCCTGTCGCTGGCACTGGTGGACACCCAGACCAGCCCGCAGGCCGCCATGGCCCACTGGCTGCGCGAGCAGGAGCCGCCAGCGGGCTTTTCCATCGACCGCGAGTGCGAGCTCAAGAGCGGCGCTGAGGACAAGGCCGTGGTGCGCTACGCCCGCCACCCGCTGGACATCGACGAGGTGCGCGCGCACATCGAGGCCGGCAAGCTGCCCACCAAGCTGGCCATGCGCTGGGACGACCGCGTGAGCTTCGTGCTGACCGAGGGCCTGCAGCTCAAAAAGGTGGCGCTGCTGGACACGGTGCTGGAGGGCAAGAGCCAGGACGACGGCGGCTTTGACGCCGACGTGGCGATTGCCACGGGCGAGCTCTCGCGCCTGATCGCCGACCTGCTCGAAGCCCTGGGCGGGGAGGGGCGCACCGGCCTGGGCGCGGCGACTGCGGCCCCGGCTGCGGCATCTGCGCCGGCCCCGGCCGCTGCTGGCGCCGGCGACGACGACGACGCCCCCTTCTGACCCGCCCTGACTGAAGGCGGCAGGCCATGGCACTGAACTGGGTGTGGATCGGCCTGCTGGCCTCGGGCTGTGCCACCGCCGCCGTGCGCGCCTGGCTGGGCGAGCCGGAGATCTTCGGCGCGCTGCTGAAAAGCCTGTTCGACGGCGCCCGCTCGGGCTTTGAGATCTCGCTGGGCCTGGCCGGCATCATGGCCCTGTGGCTGGGCCTGATGCGCGTGGGCGAGCGCGCCGGCATGGTGCAGCTGCTGGCGCGCGCGGCCGGGCCGCTGCTGCGCCGGCTGTTTCCTGCCGTGCCCGCCGGCCACCCGGCGCAGGGGGCCATTACGCTGAATGTCTCGGCCAACCTGCTGGGGCTGGACAACGCCGCCACGCCCCTGGGCCTGGCGGCCATGCGCGAGCTGCAGGCGCTCAACCGCGGGCCGGAGGGCACGGCCAGCGACGCGCAGATCATGTTCGTGGTGATGAACACGGCCGGGCTGACGCTGATTCCGACCTCGGTCATCGCCATTCGCCAGAGCGTGGCCGTGCAGCAGGGCCTGGGCGCGGGCTTCAACGCGGCGGACATCTTCCTGCCCACGCTGATCGTGACCTTCATCTCGCTGCTGGCCGGGGTGCTGGCCGTGGCCGTGCGCCAGCGCCTGCCGCTGCTGGCACCGAAGCCCTTGCTGGCGCTGGCGGCCACCGGCGCGGCGCTGGCGGCGGCCGTGGCGCTGTTTGCCCGCCTGCCGGCAGAGCAGGCCGCGCGCACCACCGGGGCCGTGGGCGCGGCCGCCATCTTGCTTGTCGTGCTGGCCTTCGTGCTAGCCGGCGCCTGGCGGCGCATCAACGTGTACGAGGCCTTCGTGGACGGCGCCAAGGAGGGCTTTGGCGTGGCCGTGCAGATCATTCCCTACCTGGTGGCCATCCTGGCGGCCATCGGCGTGTTTCGCGCCGCCGGCTGCATGGACGCGCTGCTGGCCCTGGCCGGCCGCGCCGTGGCCGCGCTGGGCGGCGATACCGCCTTCCTGCCCGCCCTGCCCGTGGGGCTGATGAAGGTGCTGTCGGGCGCCGGCGCACGCGGTCTGATGATCGACGTGATGCAGGTGCATGGCGTGGATTCGTTCCCCGCCCGCCTGGCGGCCATCATCCAGGGCTCCACCGAGACCACCTTCTACGTGCTGGCCGTGTACTTCGGCAGTGTGGGCGTGAAGGACACCCGCCACGCCCTGGCCTGCGCGCTGCTGGCCGACGCGGTGGGTGTGGTGGCGGCCATCGTCGTCGGCTACGCGCTGCTGCGCTGAGGCGGCCGCTGCGGCGCCCGGCGCCTGCTTCCCGCTCCCTTTTTCTCCCATTCCGACGCCCGGCAGGGCGTTTTTTTGGCGCCGGCGCCAACGCCTGCTACTTGTTCTTTGACTTCAATATGAAAGATTAGTAGTGGTAGTAGAGGGCGGGGTCCGCTGTGGACAAGTCACTTTTCGCTTTATGAATCAACGGTTGTGCACCGGCCCAGGTCTGGGGGTGGCACCCCGGTCGGCGTGGTCCGGTTTTGGGGACAAAACGCGGCGCACGCGCCGGCCTGTGGATAAGCCCCGGCTTGTCCTGCCGCGCTACCCAGGGTTATCCACAGCTCGGGATTTTTGGCGAAAAACGGCTGTAACGCTTGCCAGACAAGCGCTGGCAGCTATCAAAGAAGGAGCAAAGGGTAAGCTGCACGATAATGGCGGCCCGCTGCACCAGCAGCCGCCACCACCTTTCTTTGCATCGCCATGTCCGAAGCCGATTCTTTCAACCCCGATTCGCTGCTGCCCCTGCCCGACCGCCTGGCGGTGAACCCGCGCAGCCCCCACCACGCCGCCGCCGTGTTCCAGCAGCCGGCAGAGATCGGCATCCGCTTCAACGGCAAGGAGCGCTTTGACGTGCAGGAGTACTGCGTGAGCGAAGGCTGGATCAAGGTGCCCGCCGGCAAGACGCTGGACCGGCGCGGGCAGCCGCTGCTCATCACGCTGAAAGGCAGCGTGGAGGCTTTCTACCGATAGGTTGCCGGGCCGGCGAGCGGGGCGGCACTGCCCCGGCGCCTGCTGCGTGGGGCGGCGCCGGCACCGGCGCACCGCGGCGCTTCAATGCCCGACGAAGCCGGGCTTTCTCTTGCCAAAGAACGCCTCGATGCCCTCGCGCAGATCCCGGGTGCGCGCGCAGGCATCGAATGCATCGGCCTCGGCGGCCAGCTGCCCGGCCAGGTCGCGGTCGAAGCTGGCGCGCATCAGCCGGCGCATGTGGCCGTAGGCGGCGGTGGGCCCGGCGGCCAGGCGCTCGGCCAGTGCCTGGGCCGCGCCCGGCAGCTCGGCGGCGGGCAGCACGCGGTTGACCAGGCCCGCGCGCAGCGCCTCGTCGGCGCTCAGGGTCTCGCCCAGCAGCGCGATCTCCAGCGCCCGGCGCAGGCCCACCAGACGCGGCAGCGCCCAGGAGGCGCCCACGTCGCAGCTGGTGCCGAGGTTGATGTAGGCCAGGTTGAACTTCGCGTCCTCGGCAGCCAGCACGAAGTCGCACATCAGCGCCAGCGACAGGCCGGCGCCGGCGGCTGCGCCGTGCACCTGGGCGATGACCGGGGCGTCGAGCTGCTGCAGGGCCAGCAGCGCTTCGTTCAGCGGGCCGAGCAGGTCGCGCGCGCCCTGCGCCGGGTCGGCGCGCAAGGTGGCCAGGTCGCCGCCCGCCATGAAGGCTCGCCCTGCCCCCTTGAGCAGCACGGCGCGCACGCCGCCGTCCTGCACCAGGGCCTGCACCGCTGCCAGCAGCGCCTGCGCGGTGGCCACGTCCAGCGCGTTCATCGCCTCGGGCCGGTTGAATTGCAGGGTGGCGACACCGCCCGCGCGGGTGACGAGCAGGGGGGACGGCAAGGCGGCGTTCTGGGGCACGGGCGGCTACTCCTGTATTGATAGCTGCTGGCGCTTTACACATAAGCGCTGGCAGCCTGTTTCATGCATAAAGCGCCTCGATCTCGCCTGCATAGGTCTTGTAGACGCTGGCGCGGCGCACCTTCATGGTGGCGGTGACTTCGCCGTCGTCGTGGTCCAGCTCCTTGGTCAGCAGGTGGAACTTGCGGATGTGCGCCACCTGCGCCAGGCGCGCATTGCCTGCGGCGATCTCGCCCTCGATCAGCTGGCGCACCTCGGGGGTCTCGACCAGCGAGCGGAAGTGCGTGAAGGCGATGCGCCGCGCCTCGGCCCACTTGCCCACGGTCTCCAGGTCGATCTGCACCAGGGCCGAGACGAACTTGCGCCCGTCGGCGATCACGATGCATTCCTTGATGAACGGGCTGGCCTTCATCGCGCCCTCGATCTCGGTGGGCGTGAGGTTCTTGCCGCCGGCGGTGATCATGATGTCCTTGAGCCGGTCGACGATCTTCAGCTGGCCGTCCGCTTCCTCGCGCACCACGTCGCCGGTGTGCAGCCAGCCGTCCTGGATGGTCTGCGCCGTGGCCTCGGGGTTCTTGTAGTAGCCGGCGAAGACCATCTCGCCCTGGATCTGGAATTCGCCCGTGTCCGGCGCGATGCGAAAGCGCACGCCCTCGGTTACCGGGCCGACGGTGCCGGGAGTGACCTGCGACAACCGGTGGCCCGTCACCATGCCGGTGGATTCGGTCAGGCCATAGACCTCGATCAGCGGCACGCCCAGGGTGCGAAAAAAGCGCACCACCTCGGGCGCGATCGGCGCGGCGCCGGTCAGCGCCACGCGCGCGCGGCGCAGGCCGATGAAGTTCTGCAGCGCGCGCAGCACCAGCCAGTAGTGCGCGCCGTAGTTGGCGCGCTCGGCCAGGCTCCACTCTTCGCGCGGCTTGTCCGCCAGCGGCGCGCAGGCGGCCATGGCGCGCGCGTACAGCGCGCGGCGCAGGCGGCCGGTTTCCTGCATCTTGATGGTGATGGACGAGTGCAGCTTTTCCCAGATGCGCGGCACGCCCAGGAACATGCTGGGGGCGACTTCGCGCAGATCCTCCTGCACGGTGCGGATGGACTCGCCGAAGTTGACGGTGCAGCCCAGGTACAGGGGCACGAAGGTGGTCAGCATCTGCTCGGCCACGTGGCACAGCGGCAGGTAGGACAGGTGCGAGGTGGGGCCCGCCAGCTGCAGCCGCTCGGCGATGCCCGGCACCACGCCGCGCATGTTGCGCCAGGAGATCATGGCGCCCTTCGGAGCCCCCGTGGAGCCCGAGGTGTAGATCATCAGACCGATGTCATCGAGCTTTTGCCGCGCCAGCAGCTCGTCGATGCGCGCCTGGCTGTGCGCACTGTGGCCCATTTTTTCGACCTCGGCGAAGGTCGTGATCAGGGCGCGCTGCTCGGGGGCAAAGCTGCGCAGGCCCTTGGGCTCCATGACGATGATTTTCTTCAGGCGCGGCAGCTGGGGCAGCGCCTGCAGCACCTTGTCGGTCTGCTCCTGGTCCTCGCAGACCATGATGTCGATGTCGGCATGGCCGACGACGTAGGCGACCTCCGGGGAAGGGCTGGTCGGATAGACGCCCACGGCGATGCCGCCCACCAGGCCGGCGCCCATCTGCGCGACCACCCATTCGATGCGGTTCTCGGCAATCACGCCGACGTGCCCGCCAGGCGGCAGGCCCAGCGCCAGCAGGCCCTGGCCGAAGTGGCTGGCGCGGCGGTAGTACTCAGCCCAGGTGAAGGGCTTCCAGATGCCGAAGTCCTTTTGCCGGATGGCGATGCGGCCCGCATCCTGCTGCGCGCGCTGGCGCAGCATCTGCGGCAGGGTGAGTTCAGGGAGTTTGCTCATGACAGCCAGCGCTTCCTGCGCTTGTAGTGCTTGATTTCACGGAAGCTCTTGGCCTCGCCGCTGCCGCCGGTGCCCAGGTAGAACTCGCGCACGTCCGGGTCGCTTGCCAGGCGCTCGGCCGAGCCGTCGATGACGATCTTGCCGTTTTCCATGATGTAGCCGCTGTGCGCCACGGCCAGGGCCACGGTGGCGTTTTGCTCGACCAGCAGCATGGAGGTGCCGCGCTCGGCGTTGATGCGGGCGATGATGGAGAAGATGTCTTCGGTGAGCTTCGGGGACAGGCCCAGCGAGGGCTCGTCCAGCAGCATCAGCGTGGGCTGGGCGATCAGCGCGCGGCCAATCGCCAGCATCTGCTGCTCGCCGCCCGACAGGTAGCCGGCCAGGCCCCGGCGGCGCTCGTGCAGGCGCGGGAAGTATTCATAAACCAGGTCGAAATCGGGCTTGGGCGCGCCGGCGCGGCCCGACAGCGCGTAGGTCGAGGCAATGAGGTTGTCCTCCACCGTCAGGTCCTCGAACACGCGCCGGCCTTCCATGACGTGCGACAGGCCCCGGCGCACCAGCTGCTGCGGGGCCAGCTGCGCCGTGTCCTGGCCGTCGAAGGCGATGCGGCCGGCCTCCAGCGTGCCGTCCTCCAGCTCCAGCAGGCGCGAGATGGCTTTGAGGGTGGTGCTCTTGCCCGCGCCGTTGCTGCCCAGGAGCGCCACGATCTGCCCGCGCGGCACGGCCAGCGACAGCCCGCGCAGGGCCTGCACGGTCTTGTTGTAGACGACCTCGATGTTGTTGACTTCGAGGACGGGGCCGGTGGCGTGCTGGGTCATGGCTGGAGCGTCAGAGCTTGATCCAGTCGGAGGCAGCGACCATCTTCTGCGCCTTCATGTCCGCCCGGTACACGCGCCCGACGGGGATGGAGTTGCCCGAGATGGTGATCGGCACGCCGATCAGGCCGCCGGTGTCGAAGTCCTTGATGGAGTTCAGCGCGCTTTTGAGGTTGTCGCCCGTGAGCGGCTTGTTCGCCTCCAGCGTGCGCTTGGCCGACTCCAGGAACAGCATCGCGGCCAGGAAGCCCTGGGTGTAGGCCGTGCTCTGGTACTCGGGGCGCATGGCGCGGATCTTTTCCAGCATCGGCGCCTTTTCCGTGTCGTAGTAGTAGCGGTAGGGCATCACGCCCATGAAGCCTTCGCCGTCCGGGCCCATCTTCATGACGGTGGAGCTGTCCATGGTCCAGAAGGTGCCCATCCACTTGGATTGCATGCCCTGCTGCTTGCCCTGGGTGATGAACTCGGGGATGGGCGCCAGGATGTAGCCGTGGAAGATGGTGTAGTCGGGCGCGGCGCGGCGCAGCTTGATGACCTCGGTGGACACGTCCACGCTGCCGGCGGGCGTCATGATCTTGACGGGCACCGACAGGCCCAGCTTCTTGGCCAGCGCCTCGCTGGAGTCGATGGGGTCGCGGCCGAACTCGGAGTCGGAATAGACGAAGGCCACCTTGGCGCCGGGCTTCTCCTTGGCGATGTGGTTCAGCAGGATGCCGAACATCTCGGTGTAGTCCGGCCCGACCAGGAACTGGTGCGGGTACTTCTTCGGGTCGTTCAGCTCGGTGGCGAACGAGGCGCCGGCCATGAGGATGCTGCCGTTGCGGTCCAGCTCGGGGTTGATGGTCTTGGCAAAGCCGGTGGAGTCGCCGTAGTACAGATTCACCTTGTTCTGGCTGGTGATCTTCTTGAACGCGGCTACCGACACATCGACCTTGTAGCCCGTGTCCTCGGGCACGTATTTCACCTTGCGGCCCTTGATGCCGCCGGCGTCGTTGACGATCTTCACGTAGTCCTGGATGCCGGCGTTGATGCCCACGCCAGCAAAGGCGAACACGCCCGTCATGGGGATGGAGCCGCCGATGACGATCTCGTCAGCACCCTGGGCCAGCACCGACAGCGGCTGGGTGAGCGCTGCCGCGCCGGCGGCGGCCGCCGTGAGCATGATGCTGCGGCGGCGGGTGGAAATGCGTTGCTGTGCCATGTCTGTCTCCTGGTTTGCGGGGTGGGTCAATTGCGGAAGGGCCACAGGTGGAAGAACCGGCGCGTGCGGCGCCACATTTCTGCGAGCCCCAGCGGCTCGAAGACCAGAAAACCGATGATCAGCGCGCCAAAGATCACCAGGCGCACGGGCGAGAGGAACACCGTCAGATTCGTGCCGCCGGGCAGCAGATCGACGATCAGCTTGAGCACTTCGGGCACCAGCGTCATGAACACCGCGCCCAGCACGCCGCCCAGGATCGAGCCCATGCCGCCGACGATGATGGCGGCTAGGAAGAAGATCGACAGCGACAGCGGAAAGCTCTCGGGCGTCACCACGCGGAAGAAATACGCCCACAGCCCGCCGGCCACGCCGGCGTAGAACGACGACAGGCCGAACGACAGCAGCTTGTATTGCAGCAGCGGAATGCCCAGCACCTCGGCCGAGATGTCGCGGTCGCGAATCGCGATGAAGGCGCGGCCGATGCGCGTGCGAAACAGGTTGGCCGCGCCCAGCAGCATCAGCACGGTGACGGGCACGATCAGCCAGTACAGGCGAAACGAGGTGTCCAGCACGGCGCCGAACAGTTGGCCCGGTTGCATGGACAGCCCGGTCGTGCCGCCGGTGATGGAGAAGTTGGCGAACAGAAAGTGCGCAATGAACGACGCCGCGATGGTCACGATGGCCAGGTACAGCCCCTTGACGCGCAGCGACGGGATGCCCACCACCATGCCGCCGACCATGGCGACGAAGCCCCCGGCCAGCAGGTTCAGCAGCAGCGGCGTGCCCCAGCGCGCCTGCAAGATCGCCACCGTGTACGCGCCCAGCCCCATGAACGCCGCCTGCCCCAGGCTGACCAGCCCCGTGTAGCCGGTGAGAATGTTCAGCCCCGTGCTGCTGGCGACGTTGATGGCGATCAGGCAGGCCAGGTAGAGCCAGTAGTCGCTGGCGACGAAGGGGAAGGCGACGAGCAGCACGGCGGCGATGCCCAGCCAGACGTGCTGCGTGCGCGAGTCGAACAGCGCGGCGTCGGCGACGTAGGTTTCCTTGAAGGTTCCGATGCGCATCTAGAGCCTCTCTATTTCGCGTGTGCCGAAGAGGCCATAGGGCCGCGCCATCAGGATGGCCACCAGCACGATGAAGGTCGCCAGCAGCTTGTATTCGCCGCCCAGGTAGGCGCCGGCCAGCGCCTCCACCAGGCCGACCAGCACGCCGGCGACCAGCGCGCCCAGCACGCTATCGAGCCCGCCGACGATCACGACCACCAGCACCGACAGGCCGAACACGCCCATGGAAGACGAGATGCCGCCGATGGAGCCGACGATGATCCCGGACACCGCGGCCAGCATGGCGGAGACCACCCAGGCCAGCGAGAACACGCGCGGCACGTTGATGCCCACCGAGTACGCTGCCCCCTGGTCGCTGGCCGTGGCGCGCAGCGCCACGCCGCCGCGCCAGTAGCGAAACACCAGCAGCACGGCGGCGATGAACACGGCGGCGATCACCGCGCCCCAGAAGACCTTGGGCGCCAGGAAGGCGTCGCCCACCATGATGGGTTTGCTGGGCATGAAGTCCGGCAGGCGGCGCTGGTCGGCGCTCCAGACCATCTCCACCAGCCCGACCAGCACCGAGCCCAGTCCCACCGTGACCATGAAGGCAGAGATCGGCGGCTCGCCCAGCAGCGGGCGGATCATGGTGCGCTCGATGACGGCGCCCAGCAACCCGCTGGCCAGCACGGCAGCTGGGATGGCCAGCCATAGCGGCAGCGACCACATGGCGGCGAAAGTGAAGAACAGATACGCCCCGGCCATCAGCATCTCGCCGATGGCGATGTTCACCACCCGCGTGGCCTTGTAGACCATGACGAAGGCCAGCGCGGCCAGCGCGTACAGCCCGCCGCTGGCGATGCCGGTGAGGCTGATCTCGAACAGGTAGGCCCAATCCATCATGCGGCCCCCTGTGCAGCGGGTGCGGGCGCACGCCCGGCGGCGGCCTGCAGCTTGGCGCGCAGCGCGCCCACGTCGCCCGAGCCCAGGTAGGCGCGCGCCACCTCCGGGTCGGCCTGCACCACGGCCGGCGTGCCCTGGGCGATGACCTGGCCGAAGTTCAGCACCACGACGTGGTCCGACAGGTCCATCACCATGCCCATGTCGTGCTCGACCATCAGCACCGTGGCGCCCCACTCGGCGCGCACGTCCAGGATGAAGCGCGCCATGTCCTCGGTTTCCTCGCGGTTCATGCCGGCCACGGGTTCATCGAGCATCAGCACCTCGGGCTGCATGGCCAGGGCGCGGGCCATCTCGACGCGCTTTTGCAGGCCGTAGGGCAGGGCGGCCACAGGCGCGTGGCGGATGTGGTCGATCTCCAGGAAGTCGATGATGCGCTCCTCGATGTCGCGGCGCAGTTCGGCTTCTTCGCGGCGCGCGCGGCCGACGTACAGCAGGGCGTCCAGCACATGGGTCTTCAGGTGCGCGTGGCGGCCCAGCTTGATGTTGTCCAGCACCGTCATGCCGCGGAACAGGGCGATGTTCTGGAAGCTGCGCGCCAGGCCCAGGCGTGCGCGCTGGGGCGGCGGCACGCGTGTGATGTCCTGCCCGCGAAAGCGGATGCTGCCGGCCGTGGGGCGATAGAAGCCCGAGATGGTGTTGAACAGCGAGGTCTTGCCCGCGCCGTTGGGCCCGATGACGGCGGTGATGGAGCCGCGTTGCACGTCGAACCCCACGCCCGAGAGCGCGCGCACGCCGCCAAAGGCCAGCGTCACGCCGTCCACCTGCAGCAGGGGCGGGGCGGCGGCGTGCATGCCGTGCGCGGGGCTTGTCTCCATCGGATTCCTCTACGGGTTTGTTCGCAACCGGTGTTTGCCTACTCGTCCGTAGACTGGTTACTCTGGAGTAGATTCTTGAAGCGCCCGTGCACAATGGGCATCCGGACTTACCCCATCCACCAGAACCCTGACTCGCATGGCACCGACCCCCCGCCGCACCAGCACCAGCACCGGCACCAGCACGGGCAAGGCTGGCGGCAACGCGCCCGCTGAGCCGTCGTCCACACGCAGGCGCGCACCCCCGCCGTCTTCACCTGCCGCCGCATCGCCCTGGCCCGGTGCGAGCGAGCGCGAACGCCAGCGCGAGGCCAAGCGCAACGCCGTGCTGACCACCGCCGCGCAGCTGTTCAACGAGCGCGGCTTTCACGCCACGTCACTGGACGACATCGCCGCGCGCCTGCACGTCACCAAGCCGACGCTGTACTACTACGTGAAGAACAAGGACGAGATCCTGCTGGCCTGTGTGAAAAAGGGCCTGGACATGACGCTGGAGGGCATCGAGGCCTCGCGCGCGGCCGGCGGCAACGCGCTGGAGCAGCTGCGCGCGTGCATGCGGGTCTATGCCGGCATCGTCATGCAGCCCTTCGGCATGTGCCTGATCCGGGTCGGCGACGAAGAGGTGCCCGAGCCCTCCCGCGCCGAGCTGCGGCGGCTGAAGTCCGAGATCGACCAGGCCTTTCGCCGCCTGGTGGCGCAGGGCGTGGAGGAAGGCTTGATCGCGCCCTGCGATCCGAAGCTGACCGCCTTCGTGATCGCGGGCGCCTTGAGCTGGATCGGCCGCTGGTACCAGGCGGACGGAGGACTGTCGTCCGAGCACATCGCGCAGCAGTGCATCGACACCCTGCTTGCGGGCGTCCTGGCGCGCGAAGTCACCCCAGCGCCGCGATGACGAGCAGCACGAAGCCCGCCACTGCAATCAGGGCGTGCACGTAGAGGATGGGCTTGGGCAGCAGCTGGCGCTTTTCCTGGTAACCCAGGTTCAGCAGCAGGCCGCCCAGCGAGGCGATGACCAGCAGCACCACGGCCCACAGCGCAAACCGCGGCAGGCCAACGGTGAAGGCGCCGAACAGCAGCAGCGTGAGGCCGGCCGCGGCCAGCAGGCCGTGCGCCATGGCCAGCCATGCGGGCGGGTTGTGGCCGGCCGACAGGCGTATGCCCGCCATGACCAGGCCCCCGGCCGCGGCGAGGCCCAGCAGGGTGATGGCGGTCCAGAGAAGTACGGCGAGAGTCATGGCAGCTCCTTCAGTCGATTGGCGCAATGGAGTGCCATGCGCCCGCCGCGCGGCGGAGCAGGGACGCTCCCGAGACCTGCCCGCGGCCCCGAACGGGGCAAAGGGCGTGAGGTGCCAGGCGCGGCGTGTGCAAGGTAAGGCGCGGTGTGGCAGCACCGGGCTGGTGCGCAGTGTTGCAGACGTGCTGCTCGGCTGGCCCATGGTCGCGTCTAACGCGGCTGCATTCAAGCGAAACGCGGCATTCGCCGGCTTCGTCCGACAACCGGGCCGTGAGCGCTGCGCTTTCGCCCGCAGAAAAAGCGTCTGGGCCGGGCTACAGCGCCATCGCCGGCCGCTCGGCCATCTGCGCGCGCCAGCGCAGCAGGTGCGCATGCCGCTCCTCCTGCGGCTTTTGCTTGACGATGCGTGCGAAGTCCACCGCTACCACGGCCGTGATGTCGGCGACGCTGAAGCGGCCGCCGGCGATGAACTCGCGCCCGGCCAGCCGCGCGTCCAGCAGGTCGAAGAAATGCCCCACCCGTGCCAGGCCGCGCTCGGCCAGCTGCGGGATCTGCGGGTAATCGTGGCTGCCGGGCAGCGCCCGCCCGGCCATGGCGGGCGAGGCGTTGCGCAGCGCCTCGGCCACGGCCAGCAGGCCTTCGAACTCGGCGCGCCAGTTCCAGCTGGCGATGTCGGCCTTTTCCTCGAGCGAGCTGCCCAGAAGCGGCGGCTCAGGGTAGCGCGCCTCCAGGTACGCGGCGATGGCGGCGTTGTCGGTCAGCAGCAGGCCGCCTTCGGTGCGCAGCGCGGGCACGGTGCATTGCGGATTGATCTGGCGGTAGGCGTCCGACAGCTGCTCGCCGCTTTTGAGGTCCACCTGCACGGTGGCATGCGCGACGCCCTTTTCGGCCAGGAAGATGCGGGCGCGCCGGGGGCTGGGGGCGGTGGCGCAGTCGTAGAGGGTCAGCATGGCGGTGGTTCCTTCGTGGGGCGCTCAGGTGGCGGGCTGCAGCTTGTCCTGCGTGCGGGTGTCGAAGTCGCTGGCGTCGTGGCGCTCGTGCAGCTGGCTTTCCGGCGCGCCGAAGGTGCGGTTGACCTTGCGTCCGCGCTGCACGGCCGGGCGCCTGGCAATCTGGTCGGCCCAACGCAGCACGTGCGTGTACTCATGCACCTGCAGGAATTCGCCCGCTTCGTACAGCTGCCCCTTGGCCAGGGCGCCGTACCAGGGCCAGGCGGCGATGTCGGCCACGGTGTACTCGCTGCCGCCCAGGTACTCGTGCTCGGCCAGGCGGCGGTTGAGCACGTCCATCTGGCGCTTGACCTCCATGGCGTAGCGGTCGATGGCGTACTCGATCTTGAACGGCGCGTAGGCATAGAAATGCCCGAAGCCCCCGCCCAGGAAGGGCGCGCTGCCCATCTGCCAGAACAGCCAGGACAGGCATTCGGCGCGCCGGGCTGGCTCGGTGGGCAGCAGGGCGCCGAACTTCTCGGCCAGGTACATCAGGATGGCGCCGGACTCGAACACGCGCACCGGCTGATCGGGATTGCTGCGGTCCAGCAGCGCGGGGATTTTCGAGTTGGGGTTGACGCCGACGAAACCACTGCCGAACTGGTCGCCCTCGTGGATGCGGATCAGCCAGGCGTCGTATTCGGCGCCGCCGTGGCCCAGCGCCAGCAGCTCCTCCAGCATCACGGTCACCTTGACGCCGTTGGGCGTGCCCAGCGAGTACAGCTGCAGCGGATGGCGGCCGACGGACAGGTCTTTTTCGTGCGTGGCGCCGGCGACGGGACGGTTGATGCTGGCGAAGCGGCCGCCGCTTGTCTGGTTCCATTGCCAGATGGCGGGCGGGGCGTAGGGGGTGGGGTCGGTCATGGGCGGGTCCTCAAAAAACAGGTGCGACAGAAGCCTTTTACCCAAAACCGGCCGGACTAGCCCGCTGAAGGCTCGGTCATGGACAAGGCGTTGGCGGCGTGGGTGATGAATATCTGCTCCATGGCAGCCAGCAGCGCCTGCTCTGCAGGCGTGGGCGCGTCCCGGGCATCGATGGCAGCGCGCACCTTCTTCCATGCGGGAAGCAGGGCGGCGGCCATGGCGCGGAAGGCTTTGAGCGTCTCGGCGAGGCGAAAGCCGCAGTCGGTGCAAAAGGCCTCCCACGAGTGCTGGCCCACGGCATCGAAGGTTTCCTCAGCACCGATGAACAGGGCGAGCCCTGCGTCGCCATAGGCGCGCACGCACAGCAGGTCGTACAGGGAGCCAGGCGGTAGCCCCGGTCGCTGACCAGCAGCGACAGGTTCTTGGCGTGCGCATCGGCGTTGCCGATGAGGTAGTTGAACATCACCCAGCGCTGGAACTGCAGCAAGTCGGCCCCCGGCACGCGCACGTCGCGCAGCGCCTGGGCCAGCCTGGGCAGGCTTACCAGGCCGCCCGAGCGCTCGTACTTCCAGCCGGCGCCCTGGCCCAGCAGCTGGCAGCCGTCGATCTGGTGCAACGCCACGATGTCGCCCGCCACCAGGGCGCGGTCGTAGCGGCGCACCACGTAGGCGGCCTCGAGTACGCGCAGCAGCCACACTGGCGGCACCGGCAGCTTGAGTGCGTGGGCCAGTCGCATGCAGGCGTATTCGTTGATGGCACTGGGCGCATAGCGGGCCTGGCGCGTGTCGGGCTTGAGGATGTGCGTGGTGGGGGAGGGGCCTACGCTGTCGTAGAGCTGCAGACGCGCTTCGTCCAGCCGCAGGCCGATCTTGTCCTGCGCGCCGGCCAGCGACATGGTGGCGGCCTGGTTGGATACCAGCAGCGGCAATGCTTGGCGACACGCCAGCCGGGCGCTCAGCGTGGGCAGGGGCAGAGGGCGGTAGCTCTGCAACCGGGCGGGCTGCGCGCCCTCGGGCAGCAGGGCCAGCACGCCGGGCAGCTCTTGCCCCAGTCGGCCCAGTACGTCGAAGCGGGAAGCATTGCGCAGCTGCAGCGCCGCCATGATGTCCTGCAGCGCCTCGCCCTCGGGCAGCAGGTTGTCGAAGAAATGGCGCACCAGCGGGCCGGTGTAGCGCTGCGCGGCCAGGGCAAATTGCGGCGCCAGGGGAAAGGCCCCGGGGTGTGCCAGCCACTCGGGCTCGTACTCGAAGAAGAAGTCTGCGGCAGCATGGCCCAGCCAGCCCATGGGGCGCGCATTGGCCCACACGCGCAGGCGGATCACGGGGCGCTGTCCTCAGGCGGCGGGCCGAGCACGACGCTGGGTGTGCCGAACTGCGCCGGCGCCGGGTTCGGCTCCTGGCCGCCCTGTGACCAATTCTCAACGGCCAATGACAAGCCCAAGCCCTGCATCAGCAGGAGCAGTTTGCCCAGCGAACACCGCTCGGGTGCACTTTCGGCATCGCGGATGAACGAGGTGCTGACGTTGCACACGGCAGCGGCCTGCGAGCGCGACAGGCCCTGGCCCTTGCGTTCCGCCTGGAGGCGGACGGCGAAGGATTCCAGATTCAGAAGCGAAAGCTGCATGATTCGTCCTTGTAAGGGCAATTACAGCACAGTTCATCACATGGCTTATAGATTTTGCCCCTGAGAGAGCAAAAAGTGCGGATCAGAGAGCTTTGCGTCGCAGTTTTGTTCTTATGGGAACACTTACCCGACCATGTCCTTCTTTGAAGGTATTTTTGCCTCCAGCGCCCGCCAGTCAAGCGTCAGCAGCTATCAAATCAGTAGCTACTGCGCCGCCAGATCATCCAGGATCGGGCATTCCGGCCGCGCGTCCCCATGGCAGCAGCCCACCAGCTGCTGCAGGCTGCGCTGCATGGCCTGCATGGCAGCGATGCGCTCGGCCAGGCTGTCGATATGCCGTTGGGCGATCTGCTTGACTTGGGCACTGGCGCGCGCCTGGTCCTGCCACAGGCCCAGCAGCTGGGCGATTTCTTCCATCGAAAACCCCAGGTCGCGCGCGCGGCGGATGAAGCGCAGGGTGTGCACGTCGGCCTCGCCGTACTGGCGGTAGTTGCCGTCCGTGCGCGCCACGGGGTTCAGCAGGCCCAGGCTTTCGTAGTGCCGCACCATGCGCGTAGACACGCCGGCGCGCCGGGCGGCCACTCCGATGGACACGGCTGCCGCACTCATGCGGCGACCTGGTAGCCCTCTTCGCGGATGGCGTTGGCGATGGCCTCGCGCGACTTCTCGCTGTCCACCGTGACCTGGGCCGTGGCCAGGTCCACCTTGACGAGGGCGTCCGTGTCCACTTCGCGCACGGCGTGCACCACGGCGCGCTCACAGTGGCCGCAGGTCATGCCCTGGACGTTGAATTGGTATTGCATGGCGAATCCTTTCGTTGGGAGGGGGAGCAGGGTGACGGGCCCATGATGAAGCCTGACACGATGGCAATGTCAAGCGCACCGGCAGTGCTTGACTTTGCCATGCTGTCAAGGTTTAAGGTGGCGCCATGACCGATACCACCGCCCCCCAAACGGCCTCCGCCGCCGCCGCGCTCGACCTGGGCGTGGGCGGCATGACCTGCGCCAGCTGCGTCTCGCGCGTAGAGCGCGCCCTGCGCAAGCTGCCGGGCGTGCAGGATGCCGCCGTGAACCTGGCCACCGAGTCGGTGCATCTGACCTACGACGGCCAGCAGCATCCGGACATGTCGGCCCAGGCCAGCCGCGCCATCCGCAACGCCGGCTACGAGCCGCGCGCGCCGCAGCAGGGGCCGCCGCAGGAGGGCAGCGACTTGCCCTGGGCCGGTTTTGCGCCGGTGGCCGCGGGCCTGCTGCTGTCGGCGCCGTTGGTGCTGCCCATGCTGGGCGACCTGTTCGGCCAGCATTGGATGCTGCCCGCCTGGATCCAGTTCCTGCTGGCCACGCCGGTGCAGTTCATCCTGGGTGCGCGCTTCTACAAGGCTGGTTGGCATGCGGCCAAGGCCCTGACAGGCAACATGGACCTGCTGGTGGCCCTGGGCACCAGCGCCGGCTACGGGCTGTCGCTGTGGCTGTGGGCCACGGCGCCCGACGGCCACGCGCCGCACCTGTACTTCGAGGCCTCGGCCGTGGTCATCACGCTGGTGCTGCTGGGCAAGTGGCTGGAGGCGCGGGCCAAGCGCCAGACCACGGCGGCCATCCGGGCGCTGCACGCGCTGCGCCCCCAGGTTGCGCGCCTGGTCGGGCGCGAGGGCGAGGTGGACGTGCCGATCGCCGAGATCATGGTGGGCGACCGGCTGGTGGTGCGCCCGGGCGAGCGCATTGCGCTGGACGGCAAGGTGCTGGAGGGCCACACGCAGGTGGACGAATCCATGCTGACGGGCGAGCCGCTGCCGGTGCCGCGCGAAGCCGGCGGGCGGCTGACGGGCGGCTCCATCAACGGCGAGGGGCGCATCGTCATGCAGGTGACGGCCGTGGGCAGCGAAACGGTGCTCTCGCGCATCATCCGCCTGGTGGAAGACGCGCAGGCCGCCAAGGCGCCCATCCAGCGCCTGGTGGACAAGGTGGCCGCCGTCTTCGTGCCGGTGGTGCTGGTGATCGCCCTGGCCACCCTGGCCGGCTGGCTGTGGAGCGGCGCGGGGCTGGAGAGCGCGCTGATCCACGCCGTGGCGGTGCTGGTCATCGCCTGCCCCTGCGCCCTGGGCCTGGCCACGCCGGCGGCCATCATGGCCGGCACCGGCGTGGCGGCGCAGCACGGCGTGCTGATCAAGGACGCCGAGGCGCTGGAAACAGCCCACCGCGTGACTACCGTGGCTTTTGACAAGACTGGCACGCTGACCCTGGGCCGCCCGCGGCTGACGGCGTTTCACGTGGAACCAGGGGGCGATGAGGCTGGCCTGCTGGCGGCCGTGGCCAGCGTGCAGGCCGGCAGCGAGCACCCGCTGGCCCGCGCCGTGGTGCAGGCCGCCAGCGAGCGCGGCCTGGCCGCCCCCGAGCCGCAGGACGTGCGCGCCGTGCCCGGCCGCGGCACCGAAGGCCGCGCCCAGGGCCGCGACTGGCGGGTGGGCAGCCTGCGCTGGATGCAGGAGCTGGGCGCCAGCCTGGGCCCGCTGCAGGCGCAGGCCGATGCGCTGCAGCAGGGCGGCGCCACCGTCTCGGCCCTGGCCGAGCGGCAGGCAGGGGGGGCCGTAGCCGTGCGCGCCCTGCTGGCCTTTGGTGACGAGCCCAAGCCCGGCGTGCGAGAGGCGCTGGCCGAGCTGAAGGCGCGCGGCGTGCGCTGCGTGATGATCTCCGGCGACAACCGGGGCGCGGCCAACGCCATGGCCCGCCGCCTGGGGCTGGACCCGGATGCCGGCGACGTCTTGGCCGAGGTGTTGCCCGGCGGCAAGGCCGACGCGGTGCGCCGGCTGCAGCAGGGCGGCGCCGACGGCAAGGGCCCGCAGGTGGTGGCCATGGTGGGCGACGGCGTGAACGACGCGCCGGCCCTGGCCGCTGCCGACGTCGGCCTGGCCATGGGCGATGGCACGGATGTGGCCATGCACGCGGCCGGCATCACCCTGATGCGCGGCGAGCCGCACTTGGTGGCGGCGGCGCTGGACATCTCGCGCCGCACGGTGGCCAAGATCCGCCAGAACCTGTTCTGGGCCTTCATCTACAACGTGGCCGGCATTCCGCTGGCGGCGCTGGGCTACCTGAGCCCGGTGATGGCCGGCGCCGCCATGGCGCTGAGCTCGGTCAGCGTGATGACCAACGCCCTGCTATTGAAGCGCTGGCGCGGTTGAGGAATTTGCAAACACACAAACGCCGGGTCTCGTACACTGCAACTTTTTGTTGCAACTTAAGGCGCCCTGCCTTCCGCATTCCGCGGGAAGGGGCGCCCCGAGAGACAGGGACATGAACTTCTACGCACTGATGCGGGCCTTCACCATCCGCACCCGCATGATTGGCGCCATCGCCGTGGTGATGGCGCTGCTGGCGCTGCTGGGCAGCGCCGGGATGATGGGCATGCTGCGCATCCACGCGCAAAGCCAGGCCTTCATCGACCAGTCGCACGCGGCCGTGGCGCTGCTGGGCCAGCTGCGCGGCGACCTGGGCCAGGTGCGCCAGTACGAGAAGGACATGATCATCAACTACGAAAAGCCCGACCAGGTGCGCCTGGCCAAGGGCCAGTGGGACAGCGCCCTGGACGCTGGCCTGCGCGTGATGGAGGAATTTGCCCGCGTGCTGCCTGAGGAAGAACGGTCCCAAGCCCGCGAGGCGGGCGAATACCTGCAGGCCTACCGCAAGCAGTTCCAGAGCGTGTCGCAGCAGCTGGAGGACGGCGGCTACGACACCGCCACCATCGCCAACCGCATGAGCGAGCGCGCCGTGGAGCAGTTTGCTAATGCCAATGCCCAGATCCAGCAGCTCGAGCGCCAGCTGGCCGGCCAGGTGCAGGCCGCCATCGACGGGCAGAACCGCATCGCCGAGCAGACCAAGTGGCTGTTCATCCTGGCGGTGATCATTGCCGTGGTGGTGGTGGTGCCGCTCACCTTGCTGAACATGGTCTCCATCTGCCGCCCGCTGCAGGCCGCCCGCGCCATGGCGCAGGCCATCGCCGGGGGCGATCTGTCGCAGCGCGTGCAGGTGCAGGGCCGCGACGAGGCAGCCGATCTGCAGCGCACCCTGGTGGAGATGCAGCAGGGCCTGTCCGGCCTGGTCGCCCAGGTGCGCGAGGCCAGCGGCTCCATTGCCACCGCCAGCCAGGAGATTGCCACCGGCAACCAGGACCTGTCGGCCCGCACCGAGCAGACGGCCAGCAACGCGCAGGAAGCGGTGGCCTCGCTGTCGCAGCTGACGGCCACGGTGCAGCAGACGGCCTCGTCCTCGCAGGTGGCCAACCAGCTGGTCACCTCGGCCTCAGGCATCGCCACGCGCGGCGGCGGCGTGGTGGCCCAGGCGGTGACCAGCATGCAGGGCATCGCCAGCTCCAGCCGCAAGATCGGCGACATCATCGGGCTGATCGACTCCATCGCCTTTCAGACCAACATCCTGGCGCTGAACGCGGCTGTCGAGGCCGCGCGCGCCGGCGAGCAGGGCCGGGGCTTTGCCGTGGTGGCCGGCGAGGTGCGCAGCCTGGCGCAGCGCAGCGCCGCCGCGGCCAGCGAGATCAAGCAGCTGATCGGCGCCAGCGTGGCCGCCGTGGACGGCGGCGTGCGCCAGGTGGAGGACGCCGGCCGCGCCATGCAGGAGATCGTGGGCAGCGTGCAGCGCGTGACGGACATCATTGGCGAGATCAACTCCGCCGCCGCCGAGCAGTCCGCCGGCATCGGCCAGGTCAACGGCTCCGTGGGCGAGATCGACCGCATGACGCAGCAAAACGCCGCGCTGGTGGAAGAAAGCGCCGCCGCGGCCGAGTCGCTGCGCGAGCAGGCGGCGCGGCTGTCGCTGGTGGTGCAGCAGTTCCGCCTGGCCGACGAGGACGGCCACGCCGGCTTGCACGGCACGGCCCCCGCCGCTGCACCGGCCCTGCAGGCCCTGCCCCCGGGCGCGCTGCGGCTGCAAGGCTGATGCGCTATTGATTCAGTAGCTGCTGGCGCTTGCCCGGCGGGCGCTGCAGGCCGATTTGGCTTGAAGCCAAAAAAAAGGGGCGCCGTGGCGCCCCTTGCTGTTTCAGCCCTGGCCGTTCAGGGCCGGGTAGTCGGTGTAGCCGTGCGCGCCGCCGCCGTAGTAGGTGGCACGGTCCGAAGCGTTCAGGGGCGCGCCGGTGCGCAGGCGCTCCACCAGATCGGGGTTGGAGATGAAGTCGCGCCCGAAGGCCACGGCGTCCGCCCGGCCGCTGGCCACGGCCTGGGCGGCCCTATCGCCGTCGTAGCCGTTGTTGACGATCCACGCGCCCTGGCCCCCGGCGCTGCGGTAGGCGGCCTTGAAGGCGTCGTAGTCAAACGGCCGGCCCTCCACGTCGCGCGGCCCGCCGGTGGAGCCCTCGATGACGTGGATAAAGGCGAGATTGAGCGGCGCCAGCTGGCGCGCCAGGTACTCGTACAGGGGCTGCGGGTCCGCGTCCACGATGTCGTTGGCCGGGGTGACGGGCGACAGGCGCAGGCCGGTGCGGCCCGCGCCCACGGCGTCGGCCACGGCGCGCGTCACCTCCAGCGTCAGGCGGGCGCGGTTTTCGATGCTGCCGCCGTAGTCGTCCTGGCGCTGGTTGGCGCCGGTCTTCAGAAACTGGTCGAGCAGGTAGCCGTTGGCGCCATGGATCTCCACGCCGTCAAAGCCCGCGGTCTGCACCGCGTTGCGCGCCGCGGCGGCAAAGGTGTGGACGATGCCGGGCAGCTCCTCGGCCTGCAGCGCGCGAGGTGCCGAGGTGGGCTGAAAGCCGCCCTTGCCGCTGTCCGGGTCGATCAGATAGGTCTTGCTGTGGGCCGTGACGGCCGAGGGCGCCACGGGCGCGCCGCCATCCGGCTGCAGGCTGTCGTGCGACACCCGGCCCACGTGCCACAGCTGGCAGACGATGGTGCCGCCGGCCTCATGCACCGCGTCAGTCACGCGCTTCCAGCCATCGAGCTGCTCGCTGCCGTACAGGCCGGGCACGTCGGCGTAGCCCTGGGCCTGGTGGCTGATGGCGGTGCCTTCGGAGATCAGCAGGCCGGCACTGGCGCGCTGGCGGTAGTAGGTGGCGTTCAGCTCGCCGGGCGTGGCGTGGGGCGCGCGGTTGCGCGTGAGCGGCGCCATGGCGATGCGGTTGGCCAAGTGCAGGGCACCGGCCTGCAGGGGGTCGAACAAGGTGGTCATGCGAAAAAGCCTTCTTTGCTGGAAAAGCGAAACGGCAACGGGCCGGTGGAGCCGGCCCGTGCGCAGGAGTTGGAAGCCGCTGCTGCTTACTTGAGCAGACCCTCGGCCTTCATCGCGGCCTGCACGCCCGGGCGGGCGGCAACGCGTTCGCGGTAGGCGGCGAGGTGCTTCAGGTGCGAGATGTCCAGGCCCACGTGCTGTGCCCAGTTGGTCACTGTGAACAGGTAGGCGTCGGCCACGCTGAAGTGCTCGCCCATCAGGTAGTCCTTGCCGTCCAGCTCGCCATCGATCCACCCCAGGCGGCTGGACAGGTGTTCGCGCGCGATCGGCTTGTAGTCCTCGGGCGTATTGGGCTTGAACAGGGGCGAGAAGCCCTTGTGGATCTCGGTGCTGATGAAATTCAGCCACTGCTGCAGGCGGTAGCGCGGCAGCGTGCCGTTGGCCGGCGCCAGGTTCTTGTGCGGCGCCTGGTCAGCCAGGTATTGCACGATGGCCGGGCCTTCGCGCAGGCGCGTGCCGTCGTCCAGCTCCAGCACGGGCACATAGCCCAGCGGGTTGATGGTGTAGAAGTCGGTGCCGTCCTGCAGCTTGTGGCTTTTGGTGCTGGCCAGCACGGGGGTGTAGGCCAGGCCCGCTTCGTGCAGCACGATGTGCGGAGACAGCGAGCAGGCGCCGGGGGAGTAGTACAGCTTCATGCGGAACGTCCTTTTTTCTTGCTTGACAGGGGTGGGTTGAGAAGGCAAGCCACATGCTAGGGGCTCGGCAAGCCGTCTGTCAGGCAGGGTCTTTGGGCGGCAGCGGCGGGGCGGTGGCGCGCTCCATCCAGGCAATGTGCGCCAGCGCCTCGGCCCGGCTGGCGCCGCACAGGCCGGGGTGGGGCCGCAGCGACGCGCACACCGGCGGGCGCGTGGGCTGGCCGAACAGCAGGCAGCGGTCCTGATCGCCCAGCTGCACGCAGCGCACCCCGGCCGGCTTGCCGTGCGGCATGCCGGGGATGGGCGAGCTGATGGAGGGCGCGATGCAGCAGGCGCCGCAGTGTGGGCGGCAGTCCATCAGGCACTACTTTTTTGATAGCTGCCAACGCTTGATGGATAAGGGCTGGAGCCCATTTTGACGCAGATACTCAAGCAGCGCCATGCAGCCGGCCGGCCGCCCACAGCACCTGCTGCACCACGGCCTGCACCTGCTCGCGCGCTGCGCTGTCAGCCAGCTGGCCCTGCTCGTCGAACGCGCTGGCTGCGCGCGCCAGCGCGTACTGGCGCGGCGCCAGCCAGCAGCCCAGGTTGATGAGCAGCGGCGCCAGGTGGCTTTGCGATCGCAGCCCGCCCAGGGCGCCGTTGGACGCGCTGAGCATGCCCACCACCTTGCCGCCAAAGGGCCGCGCGCCGTCGGCCCACACCGGGTGCCCGGCCACGGGGCTGGACGCCCAGTCCAGTGCGTTCTTGAGCAAGCCGGTGTAGCTGCCGTTGTATTCGGGCGAGCAGACGATCCAGGCCGGGTGGGCGTCCATGGCCTCCTTCAGGCGGATCACGTCGGGCGGCGTGCCGCGCGCCTCCAGCTCGGCGTGGTACAGGGGGATGTCGTAGTCGCCGAGCTCCAGCAGCGTGGCCTGGGCGCCCAGTTCTTGCCCGATGCCCGCGGCCACGGCGGCCAGGCGGCGGTTGAATGATTGCTGGCGGGTGCTGCCCGCGAAGACGAGGAGTTTCATGGAGGGCGATTGAAGCACAGGCGCCGCTCAGGAATCCTGCACCGCGTTTCACGTGAAACAGGCCTGCCCATACGCCGCACGTCCTTTTGCCAAAGGTGGGAAAATCGCGGGTTTTCCCGGCATTTGCCGGCCCCTTCGCACCTTCTCGCCTGCCCATGCTGTATCCCCAGGAATTTGACGTCATCGTCGTCGGCGGTGGCCACGCCGGCACCGAGGCCGCCCTTGCCGCCGCGCGCATGGGCTGCCAGACCCTGCTGCTGACCCACAACATCGAGACGCTGGGCCAGATGAGCTGCAACCCCAGCATCGGCGGCATCGGCAAGGGCCACCTGGTGAAAGAGGTGGACGCGCTGGGCGGCGCTATGGCGCTGGCCACCGACGAGGCGGGCATCCAATTTCGCATCCTCAACAGCAGCAAGGGCCCGGCCGTGCGTGCCACGCGGGCGCAGGCCGACCGGGTGCTGTACAAGGCGGCCATCCGCCGCATGCTGGAGAACCAGCCCAACCTGAGCCTGTTCCAGCAGGCGGTGGATGACCTGATGGTGGAGGGCGACCGTGTGGTCGGCGCCGTCACGCAGATCGGCCTGCAGTTTCGCAGCCGCACGGTGGTGCTGACGGCCGGCACCTTCCTGGACGGGCGCATCCACGTCGGCCTGCAAAACTACGCCGCCGGCCGTGCGGGCGACCCGCCGGCCGTGAGCCTGTCGGCGCGCCTGAAGGAGCTGCAGTTGCCCCAGGGCCGGCTGAAGACCGGGACGCCGCCGCGCCTTGACGGGCGCAGCATCGACTTTTCGCAGTGCGAGCAGCAGCCCGGCGACGGCATGCCCGGTGGCGTCAACGAGGGCGAGGTGCCGGTATTCAGCTTCATGGGCTCGCGTGCCATGCACCCGCGCCAGGTGCCGTGCTGGATCACGCACACCAACGCGCGCACGCACGAGATCATCCGCTCGGGCTTTGACCGCAGCCCCATGTTCACCGGCAAGATCGAAGGGGTAGGGCCGCGCTACTGCCCCAGCGTCGAGGACAAGATCAACCGCTTTGCCGACAAGGAAAGCCACCAGATCTTTCTGGAGCCCGAGGGCCTGACCACCCACGAGATCTATCCCAACGGCATCTCCACCAGCCTGCCGTTCGATATTCAGCTGGCGCTGGTGCGCAGCATGCGCGGGCTGGAGAACGCGCACATCCTGCGGCCGGGCTATGCCATCGAGTACGACTATTTCGATCCGCGCTCGCTCAAGAGCAGCTTCGAGACGAAGCAGATCCGGGGCCTGTTCTTTGCCGGCCAGATCAATGGCACCACGGGCTACGAAGAAGCCGCCGCCCAGGGCCTGTTCGCCGGGGTCAACGCCGCGCTGCAATGCCGGGGTGATTCGCCCTGGCTGCCCGCCCGCGACGAGGCGTATGTGGGTGTGCTGGTGGACGATCTGGTCACCCGCGGCGTGACCGAGCCGTATCGCATGTTCACCAGCCGCGCCGAGTTCCGCCTGCAGCTGCGCGAGGACAACGCGGACATGCGGCTGACGGAGGCCGGCCGGCGCCTGGGGCTGGTGGATGACGCGCGCTGGGAGCTGTTCAGCCGCAAGCGCGACGCCGTGGCGGCAGAGACGCAGCGCCTGAAGGCCACCTGGGTCAACCCGCGCAACCTGCCTGCGGAAGAAAGCCAGCGCGTGCTGGGCAAGGCCATCGAGCACGAATACAACCTGTTCGACCTGCTGCGCCGCCCCGATGTGGACTACGCCAGCCTGATGAGCCTGGACGGCGGCAAACACGCCAGCGCGGCAGTTTCACGTGAAACATTGGGTGCCCTGGCGGACAGCGTGGTGGAGCAGGTGGAGATCGCCGCCAAATACTCCGGCTACATCGACCGCCAGAAAGACGAAGTGCAGCGCGCCGCGCACTTCGAGAAGCTGCGCCTGCCGCCCGAGCTGGACTACATGCAGGTGGCCGCTCTGTCCATCGAGGTGCGGCAGAAGCTGCAAAAGCACCGGCCGGAAACCCTGGGCCAGGCGTCGCGCATCTCGGGCGTCACCCCGGCGGCTATCTCGCTGCTGCTGGTGCATCTGAAAAAGGGCGGCTTCCAGGGCTTTGCCCCGGCCGAGCTGGAGAGCGCGGCATGAGCGACCTGGCAACCAGCCTCCGCGCAGGCACCCAGGCCCTGGGCCTGGAACTGACCGATGCACAGCACCAGCAGCTGCTGGACTTTTTGGAGCTGCTGCGCAAGTGGAACAAGGTCTACAACCTGACGGCCGTGCGCGATCCGCAGGAGATGCTGACCCACCACCTGCTGGACAGCCTGGCTGCCGTCGCCCCCCTGCGCCGCCACCTGAGCGGGTTGGCAGGGCAGGGCGCCGGCGCGCGGCTGCTGGACGTGGGCTCCGGCGGCGGCCTGCCCGGGGTGGTGTTTGCCATCTGCTGCCCGGGGGTGCAGGTGCACTGCGTGGATACGGTGGCCAAGAAGGCGGCCTTCATCCAGCAGGTGGCGGCCACGCTGCAGCTGCCCAATCTGCGCGGTATTCACGCGCGAGTCGAATCGCTGCAGGGGCCGTATGACGTGGTCAGCTGCCGCGCTTTTGCCTCGCTGTCGGATTTCATAGGGGGGTCGCGTGCCGCCATCGCAGTGGATGGCGTCTGGCTGGCCATGAAGGGCAAGCACCCACAGGAAGAGATCGATGCGTTGCCAGCCGATGTCCAGGTGTTTCACGTGGAACAGCTGAACGTGCCTGGTCTGCAAGCTGAGCGCTGCATCGTCTGGCTTCGCCCGGTCTGAGCGGCTGGCCGCGTACACTTGCCAGCTTCAATTCTGAGGCTGGCCCACCATGTTCGGCATCGCTGATTACGGCGCCTTCGTCGCTGCCATCGTCATGTTCCTGGCGATCCCCGGCCCGGGAAACCTGGCGTTGGTCACCTCCACCGGCAAGGGAGGCGTGCGCGCCGGGCTGCTGGCCGCAGCCGGCGTGATCGCCGCCGACCAGGTGCTGATGTGGGCGGCCGTGGCGGGGGTCGCGGCGCTGCTGGCCTCCATGCCGGCGGCCTTCCATGCCGTGCAGTGGCTGGGCGCGGCCTATCTCGCCTGGATGGGCTTCAAGATGCTCACCGCCAAGCCGGGCGACGCGCCCGTGCTGCGCCTGGAGCCGCGCCGGTACTTCCAGCAGGGCGCGGTCATCACGCTGCTCAATCCCAAGGCCATCGTGTTCTACATGGCCTTCTTCCCGCTGTTCGTGGACCCGGCGCGCCACCAGGGCCTGCTGACGTTCGGCGTGATGGCGACGACCATCGCGCTGCTCACTTTTATCTACAGCCTCGTCGTCGTACTGCTCACGCACCACCTGGCTGAGCGCATGCGTGCCAGCCCGCGCATCGCCCAGGCGCTGGAGCGCTTGGTCGGCACCTTTCTCATCGGCTTCGGCATCAAGCTGGCCGTCTCCAACTAGCGCGCTGCGCGCACCACTGCATTGCATGGCCAAGATTTTCTGTGTCGCCAACCAAAAGGGCGGGGTCGGCAAGACCACCACTACCGTCAACCTGGCCGCCGGCCTGGCAAAAATAGGCCAGCGCGTGCTGCTGGTGGACCTGGACCCGCAGGGCAACGCCACCATGGGCTCGGGCGTGGACAAGCGCGCGCTGGCGCTCACCATCTACGACGTGCTCCTGGGCGAAGCCGGCGTGCGCGACGCGGCCGTGTTGTCCGAACCCGGCGGCTACCAGGTCCTGGGTGCCAACCGCGAGCTGGCCGGCGCCGAGGTCGAGCTGGTGCAACTGGAGCAGCGCGAAAAGCGCCTGAAGGGCGCCCTGGCGGAGGTGGACGGCGACTACGACTTCGTGCTGATCGACTGCCCCCCGGCCCTCAGCCTGCTGACCCTGAACGGCCTGTGCGCCGCGCACGGCGTCATCGTGCCGATGCAGTGCGAATACTTCGCGCTGGAAGGGCTCACGGACCTGGTCAACACCATCAAGCAGGTGCATGCCAACTTGAACCCGGACCTGCAGATCATCGGCCTGCTGCGCGTCATGTTCGACCCGCGCATCACGCTGCAGCAGCAGGTCAGCGAGCAGCTCAAAGAGCACTTTGGGGACAAAGTGTTCGACACGGTGATCCCGCGCAACGTGCGGCTGGCGGAGGCGCCGAGCTATGGGCTGCCAGGGGTGGTTTTTGACGCCAACGCACGCGGCAGCCGGGCCTTCGTCGAGTTCGCGCAGGAGATGGTGGGGCGCATCCAACGGATGTGAGGGCACCAACTGGCTCCAAAGGGCGCGAAAACCCCTTCAATTGCAAACAATTACGTTTTGTGTAGGGCTTGTGAGGGAAAAGTAAGCGGTTTTTAGGTGTCGCTACTTAGACTCGGCCGGGTCGCAACCTGCGGTTACTGCAGTTGCATTCTTCCTCCGGAGTTAACGGCCTGTTCTCGGCCATGGGACTTCGGAACTTTCCTAAAGAAAGTCTGAGTCATGCCAAAACATCTGCTTTCGCGTGCAGCCGCCATATCGCCTGCTCCGCCCTCTTCCGCTCCAAGGGGCAGGTCACTCAAGTCCCATGTTTGGGCGACCGTGCTGGCCGCGCCCCTGTTGGGCATGGCGGGCGCATCCGCCTGGGCGGCTGTTCCGTTGGTGCACAGCTTCAGCCCAACCACTCTCGTGACCAACCAGACGGCCCTGGTCAAGGTCATCTTGAACAACACCGCCAATGCCAGTGCGGCGACAGGGACCAATTTGACCGTGCCTTTGGCGGGCTTGACCGTGAGCAATGTCATCTCCACCTGTGTGCCCCTTGGGTCTCTCGCCATCGTGAATTCCGGCACGCCCACGGCGCACCTTGAGCTCTCGGGCGGTACGGTTCCCGCAGGCAGCACCTGCGAGATCACGGCTAATGTGAGATCCGCTGCATCGGGTACTTACCCCAGCGACATTGCCGCGAATGCATTGGCATCCTCCAATGGCTCAAACCCCGATGCCTCTTCGGTCTCCCTGGTCGTCAACGGCGTCAAGCCCCTGGTCGGCGCCAAGACGTTCGACAAGAACACCTTGCGTGGCGGCGAGACGGCGAAGGTGACCGTCACCATCACCAATCCAAACAACCTGAATTTCTCCGCCCTGCAAGCCAGCGACGGGCTGCCCCCGCAGTTGACGATCGCCACGCCGTCCAACCTGGCGACGACTTGCGGCGCAGGTGCCACAGCGTGGGATGGCCCCACCAACACCGCGAGCCTGACCGCTGGCACGATAGGGCCGAATACCAGTTGCACGTTCAGCTTCAACGTGACGCCCGCCAACCCGACGGCGTTCTTGAGCATGACGGCGGAAAACAAAATCACCGGCAGCAACGTCAGCGCCACCGACAGCAGCGGCAACACTGCCAATGCAGGCGGCGATTTCAGTGCCAACGTGAACGTTCGCACGGGTGCGCAGATCCAAAAGCGCTTCGCCGACGACCCGGTCACCCATGGCAGCGCATCATCCTTCACGCTCAGGGTGACCAACCACAACCTCACACCGCTGACGGGTATCAGCTTTACCGATACCGTTCCGGCGGGCATCACGGTGACGGGGATCAGTGGCACCTGCAATGGAGTGACGCCCACGTTTACCGCTGCAGCCGTGACCTTGAGCAATGCCGCGCTCGCGCCGGATTCCGGCTGCTCCTTCACGGTGAACTTCACTGGCCACAATACGGGGACTGGCCCTATTACGGCCAACAACGCACCGGGTACGTTTACCGCGCCTGGTGGTGGCGCGGTAAGCTTTGGTGGCGGTGTGGTCCCGAACATCCTGGGCGATCAAATCATCGTCAACCCGAACCCCACGGGTCCGGGCAACGGCAGTGGTGGTCTGAGTGCAACCAAGCGGTTTGCAAAAACGGCTGGTACACAAACGCGCACCCTGAACGTCGTGCAGACCGAAACCTTCGACCTGATCGTCACGCTGCGCAACGGCAGCAGTAATCCGGCAACGGGTGTTGCTTTCTCCGATAATCTGGCCAGCATGGGAGCTGGGTTTTCGGTGGCATCGGGCTTTGCCTCACCAGCAGGACTTTGCGGCGGCACGCTGACCGCCTCCGGCACCAGCATTGCGCTTTCTGGCGCCACTATCGCTGCCGGCGGCACTTGCGAGGTCGAGGTACCGGTGACGGTGGCCGCCAATGCGGCACGGACGTCGTTCGAGAACCGGATCGGTAGCGGCACGCTCAATGCCCTGACCGGCGTCATCTCTGGAACGCCGCACACCTGGGCAGGCGTCGATTGGGCCAATGTGACCGTGGGCCCGGCGCTGTCGGTCAACAAGACGTTCATGCCCGCCACGATCGCCACCAAGGATCATGCGGTGTCTTCGGCACTGACGATCAAGATCAACCGCGCCACCGGCGCCGCGGAATTCACGAGTCTGGCCTTTGACGACGCTTTTCCAGCCGCTGGAGCGCCGCTGACCGTGAACACCACACCGCTGTCCAACACCTGCGGCGGCACGGTGAACATCACGCCGCAAACCGCCGGAGCCGCCGGGCACATCACGCTGACCGGCGGCACCATCACGGGCGCCGCGGGCAGCTGCGCCATCGTGGTGGGGTTCGAGGCTGATCAGGATGCGGCGGGAAGCTACACCAACAGCCTCGCGGCCGGAGCGGTGGTGGCAGCCGGAGGCGTGCAAAACGAGACCACTGGCAGCGGCACGCTGACGCTTGATGCCAAGGTGGCGACGCTGGGCCTGAGCAAGCGCTTCGACCCCATTTTGCTGAGCAAGATGGGAGAGACGTCGACGCTGACCATAGAAATCAGCAACGTTGACGGCACCCCCAAGCAGACTGGCGTGACGCTCACGGACAATTTGCCGTTCGGGATGAAAGTGGCGCCAGCACCTGCGGCCAGCGCGTCTCCCAGTTGCGGAGCGACCCCTACGTTCGCTCCCACTGCCGGGGCCTCCGTTCTCACCTTGACCGGGGCGGACATTGAGCCGGGTGCCGTCTGTACGCTGACGGTGGTGGTCACCGGCAATGCCGTGGGTAATCTGATCAACGTCATACCGGCCGGCAACATCACCACCGATCCATTCCCTGGCTGGCCCTCGGGCATGACCAACACGGGCCCGGCGCAGGCCACGATCCAGGTGCCGGCCAAGGACGCCAGCGGCGCCCCTGTTGGCCTTGATCTGGCAGTAGCCATCACCAACAATGCCAATGGCATCTGCGCTGGCAGCACTACCACCTACGTCGTGACGGTGACCAACCCCGGCGGCGCGGACGTGGGCGGGGCGAGTCTTGTCAACATGCCGCCCGCGGGCATCACCTATGGCAACTGGACGGTAATGGCTACGGGCGGCGCCGTGCCATCAGCGATGACTGGCAGCGGAGCCCTGAACGAGACGGTGTCCCTGCCCAAGGGAGGGAAGCTGGTCTATACCATTACCGCCTCGGTGGATGCCGCCGCCGCGGGGCCGCTGACCAACACGGCAACGGTGAAGTTGCCGGTGCAGGCCCCTGCGCTGGTGGATGCCAATGCTGCCAACGACACGGCAAGCGATACGGATCCCGTTACCACAGGATGTGTGGCGGGGCCTGGTGGGACGACCTCCATCCCCACCCTCTCCGAATGGGCCCTGATCGCCCTGTCCATGCTGCTGGCCGCCTTCGCCCTGCGCCGCATGCCGCTGCCATCTGGCCGCCGCAGCTAAGGCAGCCGTCAGCGCCCCCCTGGCGCTGACCGACCGATCCGCATCGCCGCCGCCACGCCCCCAGGGCGTCGCGGCGGCGGTGTGTTTTGTGGGCTAGGGCAGAATACGTCTTGAAAGTTTCAATGAAATCGGCCTACAGCGCCCACCCATCAAGCGCCACTAGCTCCTGAATCAGTAGCAATGACCCGCCCCGAAGTGCTCCTCCTGCCCGGCTGGCAGAACTCCACCGAAGGCCACTGGCAGACCGAGTGGGAGCAGGCGTACGGCGACCGGCGCGTGCAGCAGCACGACTGGATGCGCCCGAAGCGCGGCGACTGGTCGGCGCGGCTGGAGGAGGTGGTGGCTGACGCACCCGGCCCCGTGGTGCTGGCCGCGCACAGCCTGGGCTGCGTCCTCACGGCCTGGTGGGCGGCGCACACGCGCCATGCGCACAAGGTGCGCGGCGCGCTGCTGGTGGCGCCGGGCGATGTGGAGCAGCCCGACCTGGCCGCGCAGATCCCCGGTTGGGCGCCCATTGCGCGCCAAAGTCTGCCGTTTCCCGCCGTGCTGGTAGGCAGCCGCAACGATCCCTACTGCAGCTTCGCACGCGCACAGGCGCTGGCGGCGGACTGGGGCGCGCGCTTCATCGACCTGGGCGAGCGCGGGCACATCAATGCCGAATCTGCCCTGGGCCTGTGGCCGCAGGGGCGGGCGCTGCTGCACGCGCTGGCCGAGGGCAGCAGCGATGGCCGCGGCAGCGGCACGGGCGTTCGCGCCCCTTTTTGACGAAAAGAAAGACACGACGATGGCCACCAAGAAACCCAAGGGCCTGGGCCGAGGGCTCGAAGCGCTGCTCGGCCCCAAGGTCGTCGAGCCGCCGGCGCAGACCGGTGCTGCCCAAAGCCTGCCTCACGCGCTGGCGCTCGAGCAGCTGGTGCCCGGCATCTACCAGCCGCGCACGCGCATGGACGAGGGCGCGCTGTACGAGCTGGCCGAGAGCATCCGTGCGCAGGGCATCATGCAGCCCATCCTGGTGCGCCGCCTGGCTGCAGGCGAGAACGCCGGCCGCTACGAGATCATCGCCGGCGAGCGCCGCTTTCGCGCCGCCAAACTGGCCGGCTTGGCCGAAGTGCCGGTGCTGGTGCGCGACGTGCCCGACGAGGCCGCCGCCGCCATGGCCCTGATCGAGAACATCCAGCGCGAGGACCTGAACCCGCTGGAAGAGGCTCAGGGCCTGCAGCGCCTGACGCGCGAGTTCGGCCTGACGCACGAGCAGGCCGCGCAGGCCGTGGGCCGCTCGCGCAGCGCCGCCAGCAACCTGCTGCGCCTGCTCAACCTGGCCGACCCGGTGCAGACCATGCTGATGGCGGGCGACCTGGACATGGGCCACGCGCGCGCCCTGCTGGCGCTGGAGCGCGCCCAGCAGATCACGGCCGCGCACCAGATCGCGGCCAAGAAAATGTCCGTGCGCGAGGCCGAGGGGATGGTGAAAAAGCTCGCCGCGCCCGCCGCCGACGCCGCGGGCGGCGCAGCGCGCAAGGACAAGGACAAGCCGCGCGACCTGCGCCGGGTGGAGGAAGAGCTGTCCGACCTGCTCACCGCCCAGGTCGAGGTGCGTATCACCCAACGCGCCAAGCGCGGCGGGCGCACCGAGCAGATGGGCGAACTGGCCATCCAGTTCGGCTCGCTGGAGGCCTTGAATGGCCTGATCGAGCGCCTGCGCGGCAGCGGCGCCGCGCAGGACTGACGCCGGCAGCGCACGCCGCCCAGCCCATCCGCCCCAACTCGCGTCCCCCTCGCGCCCCCATGCCCCGCTTGCGCCTGCGCTGGCCCCTGCCCGCCGTGCTGGCTTGGGCCGCGGCGTGGCTGGTGCATGCCGCCGCCCGCCCGCTGCTGGGGCCGCTGTCGGCTCTGCTGCTGGCCAGCGCCGTGGGCGCCGCGGCCAGCCTGTGGGGCGACGCCTGGTGGCGCCGTGCGCTGATCGCGCTGGGCTTTCCGCTGTCGCTGCTGCTGTCGGGCACGGCCGCGCTGCCGGCCTGGGCCTGGCTGCTGCCGCTGGGCCTGCTCTTGCTGCTGTACCCGGTGCATGCCTGGCGCGACGCGCCGGTCTTCCCCACGCCGCGCGGCGCCCTGGCCGGCCTGGCGCAGGCCGCGCCGCTGCCCGCCGGCGCGCGCGTGCTGGATGCGGGCTGCGGCCTGGGCGACGGCCTGCTGGCGCTGCGCCAGGCCTATCCGGGCGCGCAGCTGGAGGGCATCGAGTGGAGCTGGCCGCTGGCCCTGGCCTGCCGGCTGCGCTGCCGCTTCGCGCGGGTGCGCCGGGGCGACCTCTGGGCGGCGGACTGGAGCGGCTGCCAGCTGGTGTATCTTTTTCAGCGGCCCGAAAGCATGGCGCGCGCGGCCGCCAAGGCACAGGCAGAGATGGCGTCCGGCGCCTGGCTGGTCAGCCTGGACTTTCCCATCGCGGGCGTGCAGCCCCACGCGCAGCTGCCCGGCGCGGCGCCGCGCAGGCAGCCGGTGTGGCTGTACCGGCTGCCGCTGCGCCAGCGGGTGGCCGCGCAAGCAACGCCACAGGAAACAAACTGCAAGAAAGAGTTGCGTTCGCACGGTCGCTGCTAGGATTTCGCGCCGCCGGCTGCGGCGCTGGGGCAGCGCAACTGCAACCCCATCGCCGCGCTGCCCGCGTCCATCCATTTCACCGACGATACAGAGAAAGAGAGAGGTAAGGAGCCATGACCCGTACAACCCTGACGCTGCTGGCCGCTGCCTGCGCAGCGCTCGCGCTCACCGGCTGCGAGACCACCAACATGAAGATGGGCAGCGCCGAGTCCAAGACCGTGGCCACCGGCGCGGCCGCTGGCGGCAGCGCCGCGGGCGAAAGCGGCCAGCTCGAGCGCTGCCAGTCGCCCCTGGGCACCATCTCGCTGGTGGAAAACCAGGACGCCGGCTGGTACACCATCCTGCGCAACGAGTACAAGCTGCCGCCGACCTCCAATCTGCTGCGCCTGCTGATCCAGCAGTCCAACTGCTTCGTCGTGGTCGAGCGCGGCGCGGCCGGCATGCGCGCCATGGACCGCGAGCGCCAGCTCATGGGTTCGGGCGAGATGCGCGGCGGCAGCAACTTCGGCAAGGGCCAGATGGTCGCCTCCGACTACGGCCTGTCGCCGGAGATCGTGTTCTCCAACGACGACGCGGGCGGCATGGGCGCCGCCCTGGGCGGGCTGATCGGCGGCGGCCGCGGCCGTGCGCTGGCGGCCATTGGCGGCAGCATGAAGACGCGCGAGGCCAGCGCCATGCTGACGCTGGTGGACCACCGCTCGGGCGTGCAGGTGGCGGCCTCCGAGGGCAGCGCCTCCAAGACCGACTTTGCCGGCTTCGGCGGCCTGTTTGGCGGCGCCGGCGCCGGCGGCCTGGGCGGCTACCAGAACACGGCGCAGGGCAAGGTGCTCACCGCCGCGTTCATGGACGCGTACAACCAGATGGTCGTGGCCCTGCGCAGCTACCGCGCGCAAAGCGTGCAGGGCCAGGGCCTGGGCGGCGGCGGCCGCCTGGGGGTGGATGGCGGCGCGGCTCCGACGCAAACCAAGGCGGGCGCAGCCATGTCCGTGCGCGAGGCGCAGGAGCGTCTGAATGCGCTGGGCTACAACGTCGGCACGCCCGACGGCTCCGCAGGCCCGAAGACGGCCAAGGCGCTGCGCGAATTCCAGCAGGCCCAGGGCCTGCCCGCCACCGGCCGCCTGGACACCGCCACGGCGGGCGCGCTCTCGCGCTGATCCCGCAGCGCCTCTGAAAGAAACGCCAGCGCGGCTCACGGCCGCGCTGGCGTTTTGTTTTCTGCTATTGAATTAGTAGCTGTCTACGCTTGACTGGCAAGTGTTTGGAGGGCTTTTGGCATGCAGCCGGCGCGCACCGGCGGCCGTGCCTAAGATGGCGCCATGCAACCCTCCTCCCCCGCGGGCGCCCCGGCAGCCGCCCCGTCTCCGTCCACCTCCTCGCTGCGCGAGGACGCGCGCACCATCGGCCTGATCGGGCTGGCCCATGGCTCCTCGCACTTCTTTCACATGCTGCTGCCGCCGCTGTTTCCGTTCCTGATCGCGGAGTTCGGCTTTTCCTACTCCGAGCTGGGGCTGCTGCTGTCGGTGTTCTTCGTGGTCTCGGGCGTGGGGCAGGCGCTGGCGGGCTTTCTCGTGGACCGGGTGGGTGCGCGGCCGGTGCTGTTCTTCGCGCTGGCGTGCTTTGCCACCGCCGGCCTGACGGCCGCCAGCGCCAGCGGCTACGCCGGCCTGGTGGCGGCGGCGGTGCTGGCCGGGCTGGGCAACGCGCCCTTCCACCCGGTGGACTTCACCATCTTGAACAAGCGCGTGTCGGCCCAGCGCCTGGGCCACGGCTTTTCGGTGCACGGCATCTCGGGCAACCTGGGCTGGGCCGCGGCGCCTATTTTCATGGCCGGCATCGCCACGGCCGCGGGTTCCTGGCGCGTGGCCTGCGCCAGCGGGGCGGTGCTGGCGCTGGTGGTGCTGGCCATCATGGTCATCCACCGCGATGCGCTGGACGACCGCCACGGCGCGCGCGGCGTGCAGCCGGCCGCTGCCGGCGCGGCGGACGCGGTGCCCGAGCACCCGCTGGCCTTCCTGCGGCTACCGGCCGTGTGGCTGTGCTTTTCGTTCTTCTTCTGGAGCACCTGCTCGCTCAGCGCCATCCAGAGCTTTGCCGGCCCGGCGCTGCAACAGCTCTACGGCATCCCGCTGACCACCACGGCACTGGTGGTCACCGGCTACATGCTGTGCGGCGCCGCCGGCATGGTGCTGGGCGGCTTTCTGGTGGGGCGCGTGCAGCGGCTGGAAAAGACCATCAGCGTCTGCCTGCTGGCCTCGGCGGCGCTGCTGGTGCTGGTGGGCTCAGGGCTGCTGCCGGGCATGGTGGCGCTGGGGGTGGCGGCGCTGGCCGGTGCGGGCATCGGCATTGCCGGGCCCTCGCGCGACATGCTGATCAAGCGCGCCGCCCCGCCGGGCGCCACGGGCCGGGTGTACGGCACGGTGTATTCGGGGCTGGACTTAGGCTTCAGCCTGGCCGCGCCGGTGTTCGGCGCCTTGCTGGACGCCGGCATGAACGCCGCCATCTTCTACGGCTCGGCCACGGCGCTGGCGCTGAGCGTGGTGTCCGCCGGCTTCGTCGGCGTGGGCGTGGCGGCGCGCCGGCGCGCCGTGCCGGCCGCGGCCTAGCGTGCGAGCAGGCCGGCTACGGCGCGGCCAGCAACCCATACAGGTGTACCAGCCCGATGAGCAGGCACAGGCCCGAGGAGATCCACCAGAAGGTGGCCGAATTGCCCGGGAAGAGGGGCTTGAGCAGGGCAAACGCCAGCCCTCGCGCCAGGTACAGGACAGTGATGAGCACCAACGCCGGCCGGGTGAACGGCCAAGGCCCGACCACGCCCGCGCCCGACACGGCATAGCCCGCCCAGGCCGACAGCATGGCCGCCACGGCCAGGGTGACCAGGGCCGGCTGCAGCCTGCCGGCCTGGGCGGCGCGCGCCATCCGCTCGCCCGCGCCCATGACGCGATATGCAGGCGCGCCGATGGCGATGCACGCCAGGTGTGCGATGGCGGCCGTGGCGCTGAACAGTGCGCCGAGGGCGAGGGCAGGGGCGTGCATGGTGGTGGCCGGGTCGGGGCGAGCCGTTGGGCGGGCCTTTTTGAGCGCCTTTGGGGGTCAGGGCTGAATGGGCCCCTGGCCCTTGCTGGCAAAGCGCTGGCAGCTATCCGATCAATAGCAGGCTGGCGTTTTCACAGCGTGAAGATCTTGCCCGGGTTCAGGATGTTGTGGGGGTCCAGCGCCCGCTTGATGGCGCGCATCATCTCCACCGCGCCCGCGCCGGCCTCGTCCACCAGAAAGCCCATCTTGTGGATGCCCACGCCGTGCTCGCCGGTGCAGGTGCCCTGCATGTCCAGGGCGCGGGCGACGAGCTGGCGGTTCAACCGCTCGGCCGTTTCGCGCTCTTCCGGCCGGTTCGGGTCCAGCAGGTAGCCGAAGTGGAAGTTGCCGTCGCCCACGTGGCCGACGAGAAAGTACGGGATGCCGCTGGCGTCGGCCTCGGCGACCGAATCCAGCAGGCAGTCGGCCAGGCGGCTGATGGGCACGCAGGTGTCGGTGCTGATGGCCTTGCAGCCCGGGCGGCTCTGCACGGCGGCGAAGTAGGCGTTGTGCCGCGCCGCCCACAGCCGCGTGCGCTCCTCGGGCGTGGTGGCCCACTCGAATGCGTTGCCGCCCCAGTCCTGGGCGATCTGCTGCACGGTCTCGGCCTGCTCCTGCACGCCGGCGGGCGAGCCGTGGAACTCCATCAGCAGCATGGGTTCCTCGCGCAGGCCCAGCTTGCTGTGGGCGTTGACCACGCGCACGCTGTTGGCGTCGATCAGCTCCACGCGGGCAATCGGCACGCCCAGCTGGATGGTCTGGATGACGGTGCGCACGGCGGCCTCGATGCTGGGAAACGAGCAGATGGCCGCGCTCACCGCCTCGGGCAGCGGGTAGATGCGCAGGGTCACTTCAGTGAACACGCCCAGCGTGCCCTCGCTGCCCACCATCAGCCGCGTCAGGTCGTAGCCGGCGCTGCTCTTTCGGGCGCGGGTGCCGGTGCGGATGGCCTCGCCGCTGGCGGTGACGACCTGCAGCGCCAGCACGTTCTCGCGCATGGTGCCGTAGCGCACGGCGTTGGTGCCGCTGGCGCGCGTGGCGGCCATGCCGCCGATGCTGGCGTCCGCGCCCGGGTCGATGGGAAAGAACAGGCCCGTGTGCTTGATGGCTTCGTTGAGCTGCTTGCGCGTGATGCCCGGCTGCACCGTGACCGTGAGGTCGTCGGCGTCGATGGCCAGCACCTGGTGCATGCGGCCCACATCCAGGCTGATGCCGCCTTGCACGGCCAGCAGGTGGCCCTCCAGCGACGAACCGGCGCCATAGGGGATGACCGGCACGCCGTGCTGCGCGGCCAGGCCGATGGCGTCCTGCACGTCCTGCGTGCTCTCGGCAAAGACCACGGCGGCCGGCGGCGGGGCGCTGATGGAGCCCTCGTCGCGGCCGTGCTGCTCGCGCACCGCCTGCGCGGTGGAGTACTGCGTGCCAAAGCGCGCAGCCAGCGCCTGCAGCAGGGCAGGCGGCACGTCGCGCGCAGGCTGCAGGTGATGGGCGGAGGTGGGCGCATTCATGGCAGGCTCCAGGCAGCAAGGGACAAGCCTTGCATTCTAGGGTGGGGGTGGGGCCCGGCCGGGGCGCAAAAAAGCCCCGCCCGCGCCCTGGAGTACAGCGCAGGCGGGGCGACCCATTCCCCCGGCGTCAGGGCTTGTCGCCGGCCTCGAACTCGGCGCGCGACAGGCTGCCGTTGTGGTCCTTGTCCAGCTGCTTGAAACGGTTGCCGATGGCAGGCAGCTGGGCGGCCTCGGCCGCGCTCAGCTGGCCGTCGCGGTTGGTGTCGGCGCGCTCGAAGGCGCTGGCCGTGGTGGATGCGGGCGCTGCGGCAGTGCCCGGCCCGAAGGTGGGGGTGGCCGTGGGCGCGCTGGGACCGATCTGGGCCGAAGGCGCAGGGGCGGGCGGCTGGGCGTGGGCCAGTGCGCCTCCCATGCTCAGCGCTGCAAACAGCATCACGCTGCGAGCATCGAAGGAGGGGAGGTGGCGTCGCGTCGTTTGAGGCATCGATTCGATCTCCGAAGAGCAGGAGTGGAACAAGGCCTCATTGCATCGCAGCATGCCAGGCCGGGGCCAGCACTTTTGCCCGCTGTTTCCCCTGTCGCCAATGGGCCGGGAACTTGTAACGCACAATGGCCAGCTGCCTCTGACAGGCAGGAAGGACAACGCACATGGGTAACCGACTGACACAGATCGCCACACGCACGGGCGACGACGGCACCACCGGCCTGGGCAACAACACGCGGGTGTCCAAAAACAGCGCCCGGCCGCACGCCCTGGGCGATGTGGACGAGCTCAACTCGCACATCGGCCTGCTGCTGTGCGAGAGCCTGCCGCAGGACGTGCGCGAGTTGCTGATCGACGTGCAGCACCAGCTGTTTAACCTGGGGGGCGAGCTGTCCATCCCGGGCTACGAGCTGCTCAAGGACGACGCGTTGGCCCAACTGGACCAGGCCCTGGCGCACTACAACGCCCAGCTGCCGCGGCTTGAGGAGTTCATCCTGCCTGCCGGCACCCGCGCCGCCGCCCAGGCGCACGTGTGCCGCACCGTGGCGCGCCGCGCCGAGCGCGCCGTGGTGGCGCTGCAGGAGGGCGAGGCTATGCGCGCCACGCCGCGCCAGTACCTGAACCGCCTGTCCGACCTGCTGTTCGTGCTCTCGCGCATCCTCAACCGCCACCGCCCCGACGGTTCGGTGGGCGAGGAGGTGTACTGGTCCAGTACCCGCCTGGCGCGCCAGCAGGACGCTACTGAATAGATAGCTGCCAGCGCTTGCCCCACAAGCGCCAAAGCCCAAAAACACCTAAAAGCCAGCACCGGCGCCCCAGGTCCCCCCGGGTGCCTGCGCAGCAGCCCGCCACCCCGCCAGCAGGCGCCGCGGGTCCGGCTTCGCCGGCCCGGTGGCGTCGTCCCCTTCCCAGCGCGCTTTCAGCGCGCGCCAGAGAAGGAGGAAGCGCTGCAGGCGCTCAGGGGGTGGGTCTGAGGATGGCCATGGTGATCCGCGACACGCACGTGGGTTCGCCCGCGTCGTTGACCATCTCGATCTGCCAGACCTGCGTGGTGCGCCCGCGGTGCAGCGCCCGCGCTGTGCCCGTCACCCAGCCACTGGTGGCGGCGCGCAGGTGGTTGGCGTTGATCTCCAGGCCCACGGCGCGGTGGCCCGCGGGGCAGGAGCAGGCCGCGCCCACCGAGCCCATGGTCTCGGCCAGCGTCACGCTCACCCCGCCATGCAGCAAGCCGTAGGGCTGGCGGGTGCGCTCGTCCACCGGCACGCGGGCGCGCAGCCAGTCCTCGCCCACTTCGGTGAACTCGATGCCCAGGTGGGACACGGCGGTGTTGGCGCTCATGGCGTTGAGCTGCTCGACGGTGATGGGTTGGGTCCAGAAGGTCATGGCAAGGCAGGGAAAGCAGGGACGAAAAATGCGCACGCAACGAGCGCGCACGGACGCATAGCGCGTGCGCGACTGGGGCGCGGGCGGGGCGTTCGTAGAATCTGCCCACCTGCGGCGCGCTGCGGGCACCCATTATTGGCAGCTGCCGCGCCGGCGCTGTCCCCTGGGCAACAACCGCCTTTGTCACTCCTGGCCCCTGCCGGCCCTTTTTGCCATGCAACGTCGTCATTTCGTCTCCCTTGCCTGCCGCACCGGCGCCGCCGCCCTGGCCGGGCCGGCCCTGCTGCAAAGCGCCCACGCGCAGGACGCGCCCGGCGTCACCGCACGGGCCGTCACCATCGGCTGCTCGGGGCCGCTGAGCGGGCCGCTGCTGGCCTTTGGCAGCGACATCCAGCAAGGCGCCGGCGCTGCGTTCGCGCAGGTCAACGCGCGCGGCGGAGTGCATGGGCGCAGCGTGCAGCTGCAGCTGCTGGACGACGCCTACGTGCCCGAGCGCACGCTGGCCAACGTCAAACAGCTCATCGGCCAGGGCGGCGCGCTGGCGCTGCTGTCATGCGTGGGCACGCCCAACAACACGGCCATCTTGCCGGTGGTGGAGGAGGCGGGCATCCCCCACGTGGCCCCGGTCACCGGCGCGGCCTCGCTGCGCAAGGGCGCGCGCAACGTGTTCCACGTGCGCGCCAGCTACACCGACGAGGTGAACCGCCTGATCGAGCGCCTGACCGGCATGGGGCTGAAGGGCCTGGGCGTTATCTATCTGGACAACGGCTACGGCCGCGAGCTGCTGGAGGTGGCCACCGCCGCGCTGCAAAAGCAGGGTGCCAAGCCGCTGGTGCAGACGGCCATTGCCACCGACGGCAAGAACCTGCCGGAGGTGCTCAAGGCCGTCGGCGCCGCGCGCCCCTCGGCCGTGCTGCTGGCCACCGCCGGCGCCGTGGGCCCGCAGCTGGTGCGCGGCATCAAGGCGCAGCTGCCCGGCGTGCTGATGGCCGGCGTCAGCGTCACGCTGCCCGGCGCCAGCCTGGCCCAGCTGGGCGAGGACGGCAGCGGCATCGCCCTGACCATGGTGGTGCCCGACCCGCACCGCGGCAAGACGCAGCTGGTGCGCGACTACCAGGGCGCCATGCGCGCGGCCGGCCACACCGAGTTCTCGCAAGGCAGCCTGGAGGCCTACGTGAACGCCCGCGTGCTGCTGGAGGGCCTGGAGCGCGCCGGCAAGGACGTCACCCAGGCGCGCCTGCGCGGCGCGCTGGCCGGCATCCGCCAGCTGGACCTGGGCGGCTTCGTGGTGGACTACGGCGGCCAGCCCCCCTATGTGGGCTCGCGCTTCATCGAGATGGGCGTGCTGGGCAGCAACGGGCGGTTCATCGGCTGAGTTCGGCCGTTTCGCTCATATTTTAATAGCTGCCAGCGCTTGATCCACAAGCGTTGGAGCCGTTTTTCCTGCATATTTCGTCCTTGGGCGCGGCCATGCGGTGGTGTGCAGGTTTGATACAGCCAGATACACTGCCTGCCCGCTTTCCAAGATCTTCGCTAGCCGCGGCGGGGCCTTCCAGGAGACCGACATGGGCCAGACGCAGCCGCCAGAACCGCTGGGCGACACGCCGCAGGAGCCGCCGGGCGCCGCTGGCGCTGTGGACGCCTGCGCGCTGGCGGTGCTGTCTGCCGCCACCGTGCGCGCTGCCGCGGCTGCCCTGGCCCGCGGGCTGCAGGAGGCCGGTGTGGCCGCGCCCTGCGTGGTCTGGTTCGAGCCGGGCGGCCCTGAGGCCGAGCCCCCCGGCGCCCTGACGCCCGCGCGTCGCCAGCTGGCCCTGGCCGCGGGCCACGGCGACGCGGGGCTGCCGCCCGGCGTACACCTGCTGCACGCGGCCGGAGCGCAGCGCGACGCGCTGGTGCTGACGGGCGCGGCGGCGCTGCCTGACCCGGCCACGCGGCTGCTGGCGCTGGCCAGCCAGCGCATCGGCGAGCTGCGCACCATGCAGCGCCTGCGCCAGTCGGTGCACCAGCTCGAGCAGGCCGAGCAGCTGCAGCACGCGCTGTTTGCCATTGCCGACCTGGCAGCGTCCGAGCAGAACATGGACGCCATGCTGCGCGGCCTGCACCAGATCGTCGGGCGGCTGATGTACGCGCAGAACTTCTTCATCGCGCTGCATGACCGCCAGCGCGAGAGCGTGCGTTTCATCTACTTCGCCGACGAAAAGGACGGCCAGATGTACGACCCGCGGCACGAAGTGCCGGTGGCGCAGCTCAAGGACAGCTTCACGCTGGCGATCATCCAGCAGGCGCGCACCGTGCGCGGGCCGGCCGGGCAGGTGGCGCGTTCGCTGGGCCTGTCGCGGGGCGCGGTGGTCGGCACCCCTTCGGCGGACTTCATGGGCGTGCCCATGCTGCGCGACGGCGTCGTGCTGGGGGTGCTGGCGGTGCAGAGCTACCGCGCAGGCCTGGGCTACAGCGAGGCGGACTGCGCGGTGCTCGGCTTCGTGGCCGAGCACGTGCTCAATGCCGTGGAGCGCAAGCGCGGCCAGCAGGTACTGGAGCGGCACGTGGCCGACCGCACGCGCGAGCTGGCGCTGGCCAACCAGCAGCTGCAGCAGCAGGTGGCCGAGCGCGAGCGCGCCGCACACCTGCAGGCCACGCTGTACCGCATCGCCGCCATGGCCAACAGCCAGGAGCGCGACGCAGATTTCTACCGCAGCGTGCACGCCGCCGTGGGCGAGCTGATCAACGCCGAGAACTTCTACATCGCGCTGGTCTCCGCCGACGGCCGCGCGCTGCACTTTCCCTACAGCGTGGACGCGGCCGGCGAATCCGGCGTGGACCGGCCCCTGGGGCGGGGCTTAAGCGAATACGTCATCCGCCAGGGCCGCACGCAGCTGCTGGACGTGGCGGACATGGAGGGCCTGCTGGCACGCGGCGACGTCGAGCTGCAGCGCGGCATCAGCAAATCTGCCACCGTGTGCTGGCTGGGCGCCCCGCTGCTGGGCCCCGCGGGCGTCATGGGCGTGGTGACGGTGCAAAGCTACCGCCCCGACCTGCGCTACGACACGCACGATGCGGACCTGCTGACCTTCGTGTCGCACCAGATCGCCAACAGCGTGCACCGGCGCCAGCAGGCCGAAGCGCTGCAGGCGCTCAACGCCCAGCTGGAACAGCGCGTGCACGAGCGCACGCAGGAGCTGCGCCAGCAGATCGCCGTGCGCGAACAGATGCAGGCGCAGCTCAAGCACCAGGTCATGCACGACCCGCTGACCCAGCTGCCCAACCGCGTGTACCTGCGCGACCGGCTCGAGCGCGCGCTGGCGCTGCGCCAGCGCGACGCGCGCCACGAGTTCGCGCTGCTGTACCTGGACGTGGACCGCTTCAAGCTGTTCAACGACAGCCTGGGCCACCTGGTGGGCGACGGCGTGCTGTGCGAGGTCGCGAGCCGCCTGCTGCAGTGCGTGCGCGGCCCGGACCTGGTGGCGCGCCTGTCCGGCGACGAGTTCGCCATCCTGATCGAGCACGGCGCCCAGCCCACGGCCGGGCGCAAGGTGGCCCAGCGCATCCAGGAGGGCATGCAGGCACCCGTGCAGGCGGGCGAGCGCGAGCTGCAGGTCTCGGTGAGCATCGGCATCGCCGTCTGCCAGGGCCACCACCAGACCATCGACGAGATACTGCACGACGCGGACGTGGCGCTGTACCGGGCCAAGGCGGGCGGGCGCCAGCGCTTCGTGCTCTTTGACCAGAGCCAGCACGAGGGCGGCATGGACGTGCTGGACGTCGCCCATCAGCTGCGCCAGGCGCTGGCCGCCGGGCATTTCGAGCCGCACTTCCAGCCCATCGTGCGCCTGGATGACGGGGCCACCGTGGGCTATGAGGCGCTGATCCGCTGGCGCCACCCCGTGCGCGGCCTGCTGGGCCCGGGCGAATTCCTGCCGGTGGCCGAGCAGACGGGGCTGATCGAGGCCATCGACTGGCACATGTACCGCCTGGCCTGCCTGGCCGGCGCGCCGCTGGTGCGCGGCGGGGGCTTTCTGACGCTGAACGTCTCGCCGCGCCACTTCGTGAATGCCGACTTCGACCAGGCCCTGCTGGCGCTGCTGGCCGAGACCGGCTTCGCGCCCGAGCGGCTGCACATCGAGGTGACGGAGAGCACGCTGCTGGGCGATCCGCAGGCGGTGGCGGCCATCTTGCAGCGCCTGCAGGCGGCGCGGGTGGGAACGGCGCTGGACGACTTCGGCACGGGCTACTCGTCGCTGGGCCACGTGCACCGCTTTCCGCTCAGCATGATCAAGATCGACCGCTCGTTTACCCACGACCTGGACCGCGTCGGCCAGCCGCGCAGCGCCGCCATCATCCAGGCCGTGCTGGGCCTGGGCCGTGCGCTCGACCTGGACGTGGTCGCCGAAGGCGTGGAGACCGAGGCGCAGCGCCAGGTGCTGCTGGCGATGGGCTGTGTGTACGGGCAGGGCTTTTATTTCGGCCGGCCCTCGCCGGCCGCGCACTGGCTGGCCGCGCCTGCCCGGTAGCCGGGGCTACGGCCGCATGCTGCCCGTGTCCAGAAAGCGCTGGTGCCACGACAGCGCCTCGGCCAGGCGGTGCGGCGTGTGCTGCGCGCCGCTGCTGCGCGCGCGGTCGAAATAGTCCTGCAGCAGGGGCCGCCAGTCCGGGTGCGCGCAGCGGTCGATGATGACCTGCGCGCGCTGGCGGGGCGCGAGGCCCCGCAGGTCGGCCAGGCCCTGCTCGGTGACGATGATCTGGGTGTCGTGCTCGGTGTGGTCCACGTGCGAGACCATGGGCACGATGCAGGAAATCGCCCCGCCCTTGGCCGTGGAGGGTGTGACGAAGAACGACAGGTAGCCGTTGCGCGCGAAGTCGCCCGAGCCGCCGATGCCGTTCATCATGGCGCTGCCCATGATGTGGGTGGAGTTGATGTTGCCGTAGATGTCCGCCTCGATCATGGCGTTCATGGCGATCACGCCCAGGCGGCGCACCAGCTCCGGGTGGTTGCTGATCTGCTGCGAGCGCAGCACGATGCGCTCGCGGTAGAAGGCAATGTTCTCGGTGAACTCGCGCAGCGCCTCGCCAGAGAGCGAGATCGCCGTGGCCGAGGCGGCGCGCATCTTGCCCGTGCGGATCAGCTCCAGCATGCCGTCTTGCAGCACCTCGCTGAAACCCAGCAGGTCCTCGAACGGCCCGTCCAGCAGCCCGGCCAGCACGGCATTGGCCACGTTGCCCACGCCGGACTGCAGCGGCAGCATGTTGCGCGGCAGCCGGCCCTTTTTCACCTCGTGCGACAGGAAGTCGATGATGTGCGCGGCGATGGCGCGCGAATCCTGGTCCGGCTTGGCGAACGCCGTGCTGCGGTCGGCGTGGTGCGTGGGCACCACGGCGATGACCTTGGCCGGGTCCACCCGCAGGTAGGGCTCGCCGATGCGCTCGGTGGCGTGCTCCAGGTGGATGGGCTTGCGCCGCGGCGGGATGGCGGTGCCGTAGTAGATGTCGTGCATGCCTTCCAGCTCGGCCGGGGGCAGCGTGTTCACCTCCAGGATCACATGCTCGGCGATGTCCAGCCAGGTCTTGTTGTTGCCCACGGCGGCCGACGGGATCAGCCGGCCGTCGGGCAGGATGCCCAGCACCTCGATCACCGCCACGTCGAGCGGCCCGAGAAAGCCGAACCAGGCCTGCTGCGCCACGTGCGACAGGTGGATGTCCACGTAGTCGATCTCGCCAGCGTTGATGCGGTCGCGGCAGATCGGGTCGGACTGGAACGGCAGGCGCTGGCCCATGCCGCCCACCTTGGCCAGGGCGCCGTCCAGCTCGGGCGCGGTGGAGGCGCCCGTCCACACGTTCACCTTGAAGGGCCGTCCGGCCGCGTGCTCGGCCTCGATGCGCGCGGCCAGCGCCTGGGGCACCCGCTTGGGGTGGCCCGAGCCGGTGAAGCCGCTCATGCCCAGCGTGCTGCCTGCGGGGATGAGCGCCGCGGCCTGCGCGGCGTCCATCACGCGGCTGGCCATGCCCGGGTGCTGGATGCGCCCGGCCGCCAGGGCCGCCAGGGCGTCGAAAGACAAAGGAGTGGGAGAGGCAGAAGAAGGGGAAGAAGAAGGCACGCGGGCTCCAGGCATTCGCTCGAACGGAAGGAAGAGGCATCTTAGCCAGGGTTAACCCGGGTGCGGCGGTTGCGTACGATCACGCCCTCATGTCCGCTTCACCCCTCGCCTGCCCCTCCTGCCGCCAGACCATGGAGCAGCACCACTTCGCTTGCAGCACCGGCAGCGCGCTGGTGCTGGACGTGTGCTTTGCCTGCCAGGGCCTGTGGTTCGACCCGCAGGAGAACACGCGCCTGGCGCCGGCCTCCGTGCTGGCGCTGTTCACCCTGCTGCACGAGCGCCGCGGCGAGGCCAGCCACCCCATGGCCGAGCGGCTGGCCTGCCCGCGCTGCAGCCAGGCGCTGGCACGCGGCTACGACATGGCGCAAAGCGGCCGCTACGTCACCTACCGCTGCGCGCAGCGCCACGGGCGCTTTGGCACCTTTGGCGCCTTCATGGTGGAAAAGGGCTTCGTTCGCCACCTCACCAGCCTGGAGATCGAGACGCTGGCCCAGCGCCTGGGCACCATCGCCTGCACGGCCTGCGGCGGCACGGTGGACATCCGCCGCGACCACGCCTGCCCCTGGTGCCGCTCGGCCCTGTCGCTGCTGGACCCGCAGGCCGTGCAGCAGGCCCTGTCGCGCTACGGTCAGGCGGCGCAGGGCCAGGCGCAGCGCGCGCTGCAGGGCGACTCGCCCGAGAACCTGGCCGATGCCCTGATCGCCCTGGAGCGCAGCCGCATGCGCGAGGAGCGCGAACGCCAGCGCCAGCGGCTCGAAGGCAGCGACCGCTTCGACCTGCTGAGCGCGGGCATCGAGCTGGTTTGGACCTGGTTTCGCCGCTGATCGATTGCTATCGTTTGAATAGCTGCCGGCGCTTGCTGCAAGCCGGTTACAGGCACTTTTGACTACAAGGGTGCCGGCCGCAAGAGAGGGTGGGCACCGGGCAAACTTCCTACGCCCGCAGGGGAAGACGGTCCACGGCCGACGCGCCGGGCCTGGGGAAATATGGGCCCATCACTAGCGACAGTTTGAGGGGATGGCCCCGCACTGGCCCCGCGTGCCCACCCGTGGTGCACAACGGCCGCAGTCGGTGCCCAGTTTATCCACCACCCACTTGCAAGGAAGACACGCCATGTTGAAGACCACGCTCAAGACCCTTTCCCTGACCGCTGCACTGGCCCTGGCCAGCGCCGGCGCCTGGGCCCAGTCCAGCGACACCACTCCGCCGGTCGCCCCCTCGCCGACGGGCAATTCGCCCGCGCCCCAGGTGAGCAACAGCCAGGCCGCCATGGGCAATGGCAGCGCCTCCAACACCGGTGCCAACGCCAGCGGCACCATGTCCGGCAACGACACGGGCATGAACAACGACCGCCAGGACACCATGCGCAACACGGCCAACAACAACCGCACGCGCAACCGTGCCGCGCGCGCCGACCGCAACTAAAGGGCCCGCGCCCACCCGCCCCAGCGCTCCGAGCGTCCTGCCGGGGCGCTGTTTTTTTGTGGACCTTTGCATCCGCCCGGGACAGCCGGCGCCGATGCACAGGCCCCTGCTACCTGGAGACACCATGGCGCGCCAGCCACGACGATTTCACCTTGTGCCTTTGATGGGTGCAGCCTTGGCGGCTGCGCTGCTGGCCGCGGTGCCGGCGCAGGCCGCACCGGCCGGCCCGCCGGCGCGCGCACCCGCGGGTGCGCACGGCCAGCAGCCCGGCGGGCCGGCCCTGTCGGGCGAGGCACGCCAGGTGCTGGACTGGGTGCGTACCACTTCCAACAACGCCCGGCTGCCCTTTGCGCTGGTGGACAAGCGCGCCGCCGCGGTACACGTCTTTGACGCCAGCGGCGCCTGGCAGGGCTCGTCCGTGGTACTGCTGGGCCTGGCGAGCGGCGACCATTCGGTGCCCGGCATCGGAGAGCGCCCTATGGCCCAGATCGCGCCGCACGAGCGCACCACGCCGGCCGGGCGCTTTCTGTCCGAGCCCGGCGAGAACCTCAAGGGCGAGGACATCGTCTGGGTGGACTACGACGACGCCATCTCCCTGCACCGGGTGCGGCCTACCAAGGCGTCCGAGCGAAGGCTGCAGCGGCTGGCCAGCGCCACGATTGAGGACAACCGCATCTCCTACGGCTGCATCAACGTGCCGGTCTCGTTCTACGACCGCTTCATCGCCCCCACCCTGGGCCGGCAGGCCGCCGTGGTCTATGTGCTGCCGGAGACCCAGCCGGCGGCCGAATTCTTCGGCTTCACGCCCCGGGCCGAGCCGCGCTAGCCGGCGCCGGCGCGCCGCGCGACAGCAGCGCGTTCAGGATGATGGCGCCGAAGGTAGCGGTGCCGATGCCGCCCAGAGCGAAGTCACCGAACTTCAGCGTGAACTCACCCGTGCCCAGGATCAGCGTGATGGCGGCCACCAGCAGGTTGCTGCTTTGCGAGAAATCCACCCGGTTGTCCACCCAGATCTTGGCGCCTGCAATGGCGATCAGGCCAAACACCACGATGGACACGCCGCCCATCACCGGCAGCGGAATGGCCTGGATCAGCGCGCCGAACTTGGGGGAAAAGCCCAGCAGCACGGCGATCAGCGCCGCCACCAGGAACACCGCCGTCGAATAGATGCGCGTGGCGGCCATCACGCCGATGTTCTCGGCGTAGGTCGTCACGCCCGTGCCGCCCACCGCGCCGCTGACCATGGTGGCCACGCCGTCGCCGATGAAGGCCCGGCCCATGTACTGGTCCAGGTTCTTGCCGGTCATGGCGGTGACGGCCTTGATGTGGCCCAGGTTCTCGGCCACCAGGATGATGACCACCGGCACGATCAAGAGCATGGCCGGCGCGCTGAACACCGGCGCGTGCAACTGCGGCAGGCCCACCCAGGCGGCGGCGGCCACGCCCGACAGCTCCACCGGCTTGCCCAGGCCCAGGCCGTTGGTCAGTACGCCATAGGCGACGCTGGCCAGGATCAGGCCCACCAGGATCAGGAGGCGCTGCACCATGCCGCGCGTGAACACCGCCACCAGCGCCACGCAGACGAACGTCAGCGCCTGCATCCAGGCCTCGAAGTTGTTGGCCGCCATGTTCTTGATGGGCACGCCCGCCAGGTTCAGGCCGATGACGGCCACCACCGCGCCGGTGACCACCGGCGGCATGAAGCGCTCGATCCAGCCTGTGCCCACCACATGCACCACCACGCCCACCAGCGTATACACGGCGCCGCAGGCAACGATGCCGCCCAGCGCCAGGCCGATGTTGGCGTTCGGCCCTTTGCCGGCGTACGCCGTGGCGGCGATCACCACGCCGATGAAGGCAAACGACGAGCCCAGGTAGCTGGGCACGCGGCCGCCGGTGATGAGAAAGAAGATCAGCGTGCCGATGCCGCTCATGAGCACGGCCAGGTTGGGGTCGAACCCCATCAGGATGGGCGCCAGCACGGTGGAGCCGAACATGGCGATCACGTGCTGCACGCCCATCAGCCCGGTCTGCGGCCAGGCCAGCCGCTCATCCGGGCCGATCACCCCCCCGGCGCGCAGCACCTCGGCGCCGCGCTGCTGCCATTGAAACCACCCCATGTTGTGCACTCCTGCCAGAAAAAAGGTGGGGCGATGGTAGAGGCTTTGCCACGTGGCGGCAGCGTTTGAATGAAAAACGGCTCCAGCGCCCGCCAGCCAAGCGCTGGCAGCTATTAAAAAAGGAGTGAAGGGCGACGGCTCAGCCGGCCGCAGCGCCGCGCTGGCGCGCCTGCTTGACCTCGTACATGGCCCGGTCGGCGGCCTGCAGGGCCTGGCCCGCGGCCAGCGTGCCGGGCAGCACGGCCACGGCGCCCACGCTGGCGCCGGCGTAGTCCAGCGCCACGCGGCCGTTGTCAAAGCGCGTGGCCGTGGCGGCGCTCAGCCGCTCGGCAAAGGCCTGCCGGGCAGCATCCACGTCGTCGCAGGGCTGGGGCCCCGGCCCCATCACGACGAACTCGTCGCCGCCGTGGCGCGCGGCCAAGTCCTGCGCGCGCAGCACGCCCTGCAGCCGGCGGGCGATGTGCACCAGGAACTGGTCGCCCACGTCGTGGCCGTGGGTGTCGTTGATCTGCTTGAAGCGGTCCAGGTCCACGAAGGCCACCAGCACCGCCGTGCCCTGGCGCTGGCCCTGGGCCAGCTGGCGCGCCAGGGCCTGCTCCAGCGCGCGGCGGTTGGGCAGGCGGGTCAGGGGGTCGGTGCTGGCGTAGGTGCTCAGGCGCTCGTTGGCCTGCACCAGTTCGTGCAGCAGCTGCTCGCGCTCGATCTGCTGGGCAATCAGGCGGGCAAACAGCCCCAGCATGTGCTGCGCGGCGGGCGCCAGCGTGTGGCGCGCGGCGCTGGCCGCGCACAGCGTGCCGTACAGGCGCTCGTCCGACAGCCGCACCGGGGCGCTGGCGTAGGTCTGGATGCCCAGCGCCGCGGCCGCCTGCGAGTCGGCCCAGCAGCCGGCCACGTCCTCGGTGATGGGCCGGCCCTCGTCCAGCGCCCGCTTGCACAGGGTGTCGTGCCAGGGCACGGTCAGCCCTTCGGGGATCTCCAGCGCCTGCGCCTGCGTGTTGCGGGCGTACAGCACGTGCTGCTGGCTGGCCTGCAGGTCGATGGTGGTCAGGTAGGTGGACTCCAGCCCGGTCACCTCCTGCAGCAGCTGCAGCAGGGGGCGGGTGAGTTCCTCCAGCGTCTGCGCGCGGGTCAGCGAGCGGGTCAGGTGCTCAAACAGCTCTGGCATGCGCCGGATTATGGGAGGACGCGCGCGGACGTGCCCGCGCGCGTCGGCCAGGCCGGGCGGCGGCCGGTGAGCTGGCTGACGATGGCCGCCTGCAGCGGCGGCAGGCGCAGGGCGCCGGCCAGCACGGCGCGGCGCGCCAGGCGGGGCAGGGCGCGGTCGTCGGTGTACAGGCGCACGATGGCGTTGGTGCCCTGGTAGAGCGGCCAGGCATGCAGGTGGTGAGCGCGGGCGTAGCGCTGCAGCACGCTGGCCGCGCCCAGGTCGGCGCCGCGCGCGCGCGCTGCGGTCAGCACCTGCGTGAGGCCGGCCACGCCGGACAGGCCCAGGTTGTAGCCGTGCGCCGTCACCGGGTGCATGCCGACTGCGGCGTCGCCCAGCAGGGCGCAGCGCGCGTCGGCAAAGCGCTGGGCATAGACGGCCACCAGCGGGTAGGCGTGGCGCTCGCCCACCAGCTGCATGGCGCCCAGGCGGTGGCCGAACTGCGCGGCCACGCTGTCGGCAAAGGCCTGGGGCGGCAGCGCCAGCAGGGCCTGCGCGGCGGCGCTGCCGGCGGTGACCACGGCCGAGCACAGCGGCGCGCCGTCGGCGGGGTCGGCCGGCAGGGGCAGGATGGCCAGGGTGCGCTCGTAGCCGAAGCACTCGTGCGCCACCTCGCCGTGGGGCCGCTCGCAGCGCAGGCGGCAGACGATCACGGTGCGCCCGAAGTCGGTCATGGACGCGCCAATGCCCAGCTGGCGGCGCGTGGCCGACAGGCGGCTGTCGGCGGCCACCACCAGGGGCGCGTGCAGCCGCTGCGGCGCCTGGCCGTCGCCCGCGGGCAGGTATTCGACCTCGGCGTGCGCGGCCAGCGTGCTCACGCGCTGCACGCGCGCGCCGGTGATCAGGCGCACGCCGGGCGTGGCGCGGGCCACCTCCCAGGCCGTGCGGCGCAGGGCGTGGTTGGGCACGATCCAGCCCAGGTGCGCCACGCCGCTGCCGCCCGCGTGCAGGTGCAGCGCCTGGCTGGCGCCCACCGGGCCGTCGTGCACCTGGGCGGCGTGCAGCAGGCCGACCTCGTGCGCGGCCAGGCGCTGCCAGCTGCCCAGGCGCTCGAGCAGCGCCACGCTGGGGTGGGTCAGGGCGATCTCGCGCCCGTCGGGGGCGGGGCGGGCCAGCGCCTCGTCGCCCTGCTGTTCCAGCACCGTGGCGCGAAAGCCGGCCTGGCCCAGGCTGGCGGCCAGCGACAGGCCGGCCGGGCCGCCGCCGATGATGAGCACGTCCGCAGAGGTGAGGGTAGGGTCTTGCATCGGGGCATTGTCCGGCGCCCCGCGGGCTGCGGGCCTTGCCCTGCGTCAAGGCGGCCGGGGTCAGGCGGCCTCTTCCTACGCCCCCGGGGGCAGTGCCCACCTAGAGTGGAACGTCCTATCACAGCCGAGCAAAGGATCCGTCATGCGCGTGGACATCTACCGCCGCCCTGAAGCCGAGGGACGCTTTTCCCACCTGGTCGTGCCCGAGGGTCGGCCCATCCCCCAGGAAGCCACCAATACCGACTGGAGCAGCGAGCGAAGCGGCGTGGAGATGGACGAGACCCAGGCGCATTGGGACGAGCTGGGCATCCCCGAGCCCGGCCGCCAGCTTCAGGCCAAGGGCTACGCCATCACCAGCGTGAAGGAGCAGCCGCGCCACTAAGAACGTGTTTACGACCTCCGCGCGGGTGCGCAGTCGCCGCCTCGGTCGGTCTGCGTTGTTGCAAATCCTCGCGATAGCACAAGCTATCGCTGCGGTTTGCGCCTCGCCGCCCATCCCGATCCGCATCCCGCGCCCCTTCGCGTGGAGATCGTAAACACGTTCTGAGCCCCGTCGCGCGTGCCCAGGTGTCGCCAACTGCGCAGCGCGCGGCCCGGGCCGGCGCTACGCTGGCGCCATGGAGACACACCACCACCCTTCGGCCCGCGGAGCCGCCCCGCGCACCGCCCAGATCCGCCGCTACCAGGACTGGCTGCAGGCCCGCCACGGCCTGCGCTTTGACGACTACGACGCCCTGTGGCGCTGGTCGGTCACCGAGCTCGATGCCTTCTGGCAGAGCATCTGGGAGTATTTCGACATCCAGTCGCCCACGCCGCACGGCGCGGTGCTGGCCAGCAACGTCATGCCGGGCGCGCAGTGGTTTCCCGGAGCGCAGGTCAACTATGCACGCCAGGTGCTGCGCCACGTGGACGCGGCGCACGTCGCCGGCCAGCCGGCGCTGATCGCGCGCAACGAGCGCGGCGAGCAGCGCGAGCTGACCTGGCCCGAGCTGCGCCGCCAGGTGGCTGCCGTGGCGCTGCATCTGCAGGACCAGGGCGTGCAGCCGGGCGACCGCGTCGCCGCCTACCTGCCCAATATCCCCGAGACCATCGTCGCCTTCCTGGCCTGCGCCAGCATCGGCGCGGTGTGGAGCGTGTGCGCCCCCGACATGGGTACCAGCGCCGTGCTTGACCGATTCCGCCAGATCGCTCCCAAGGTGCTGTTTGCCGTGGATGGCGTGGTGCATGGCGGGCGCGAGCACGACCGCAGCGCCGTGCTGCAGCAGCTTCGCGAGCAGCTGCCCAGCGTGCAGCAGGTGGTGCTGGTGAGCAACCTGGATGCTTCCAAAACCATAGCTGGTTGCGCAAGCTGGGACAGCGTTACAGCCCGAAATGATGCCCATGTGGCGCAGTTCGAGCCGCGCTGGCTGCCCTTCGACCACCCGCTGTGGATCGTCTATTCCAGCGGCACCACCGGCCTGCCCAAGCCCATCGTGCACGGCCACGGCGGCATGGTGCTGGTGCAGCTGCAGCTGGGCGTGCTGCACAACGACGTGGGCTGCAGCTACGCCCCCGAGAGCCTGGGCGAGCGCTTTCACTGGTACAGCTCCACCGGCTGGATCATGTGGAACGCCCAGGTCGGCGGCCTGCTGGGCGGCGTGACCTGCGTGCTGTTCGACGGCAGCCCGGCCGGCAGCCGCGAGCAGCCGGACTGGACGCTGCTGTGGCGCATGGCGGCCGAGACGGGCGTAACCCTCTTCGGCGCCGGCGCCGCCTTCTACGCCAACTGCATGAAGGCCGGCATCACGCCCGCGCAGTGCGGCGACCTGAGCCGCATCCGCGCGCTGGGCAGCACCGGCTCGCCGCTGCCGGCCGAAGTGCAGCAGTGGGGCACTGACTTCATGGCTGCCGCCGGCGTACCCCGGGTCTGGTGGTGCAACATCTCCGGCGGGACGGATTTCGCGGGCGCCTTCATCGGCGGCAACCCCGAGCTGCCGCAGATGCCCGGGCGCATGCAGTGCCGCATGCTGGGCGCCGCCGTCGAGGCCTGGGACGAGGCCGGGCACCCAGTGCTGGACGCCGTGGGCGAGCTGGTGTGCACCCAGCCGATTCCCTCCATGCCGCTGTATTTGTGGGGCGACGACGACGGCGCGCGCTACCAGGCCAGCTACTTTGCCAGCTACCCGCCCGGCCACGGCCGCCGGCCCGGCGGCGGCGACAGCGGCGCGCCGGCCGGCAGCGTCTGGCGCCATGGCGACTGGATCGCGATCGGCTCGCCCGAGCAGCCCGGCTGCGTCATCTACGGCCGCAGCGACGCCACCATCAACCGCCACGGCCTGCGCATGGGCACCAGCGAGATCTACAGCGCCGTGGAGGCCCTGCCCGAAGTCCTGGACAGCCTGGTGGTGGACCTGGAATACCTGGGCCGGGAGAGCTTCATGCCGCTGTTTGTGGTGCTGCGCCCGGGCTGCGTGCTGGACGAGGCGCTGCAGGGGCGCATCCGCGCGGCCATCCGCAGCGCCTTGAGCCCGCGCTTCGTGCCCGACGCCATCGTGCAGGTGGCCGAGGTGCCGCGCACCTTGAGCGGCAAGAAGCAGGAGCTGCCCATCAAGAAGCTGCTGCTGGGCCAGCCCCTGGAGCAGGTCGTCAATCGCGAGACCATGGCCAACCCCGGCTGCCTGGACTGGTACGTGGCCTGGGCCGCACAGCGCGCGCAAGGCTGAGCCCGCGACGCTACGGCGTCCGACAGCGGCCGCGCCGCGGCGGGCGGGACAATGCGCCATGGCTGCAACACCCCCGCCCCCGAAACACTTTTCCATGATCCGCCAGTTCCAGCTGGCCGACTGGTTCACCCTGGGCAACGCCGTGTGCGGCGTAGGCGCGCTGTTTGCCGCCATGAGCTTTCTGGAAACCCACGAAGTGCGCCATGTGCACTTTGCCGCCGCGCTGGTGCTGGCGGCGCTCATCTTTGACGTGCTGGACGGGCGCGTGGCGCGCTGGAGGGCCAAGTCCTCGGACATGGGGCGCGAGCTCGACTCGCTGGCCGACGTGATCTCGTTCGGCGTGGCCCCGGCCGTACTGGCCTATGCCTGCGGCATGCAGGGGCTGTATGACCGCATCGTGCTGGCCTACTTCGTGGCCTGCGGCGTCTCGCGGCTGGCGCGCTACAACGTCACGGCCGAGGCGCTGTCGGGCGGCGCCACCGGCAAGGTGACGCACTTCGAGGGCACGCCGATTCCCACCTCCATCGTGCTGGTGGGCTTGCTGTCGCTGGCCGCCGCCGTGGGGGCCGTGCGGGGCGACTTGTGGCTGGGCGCGCTCACCCTGGGCGGCTTCACGCTGCACCCGCTGGTGCTGCTGTTCGCCCTGTCGGGCTCGCTGATGATCAGCCGCATCCGCATCCCCAAGCTGTAGCTTGCGGTTGCAAGCCCGGGTATGCGCGCAGCGCCCGGCGCAAAGGCGCACGGTACACTTTGCGGCTTTGAGCAGTAGCGCCCGCACGGGCTTTTCTCTTCATGGCCGACGACCCCGCGGGCCACGCCCGCAGCAGCATTGACCTCAAAAGCGCACAGTTGCCCGTGGTGGCAGTGGTGCTCAAAAGCACCGACACCCAGGTGCTGGCCGCCGAACTGGCGGCGCGGCTGCAGGACGAGCCCGAGTTCTTCGACAACGACCCCGTGCTGATCGACCTGGGCGCCGTCCAGGACGACCCCTCGCCCATCGACTTCGCCGCGCTGGTGGCCGAGCTGCGCCGCTATCACGCGCGCCCGGTAGCCGTGCGCGGCGGCAGTAGCGCCCAGATGCAGGCCGCCCACGAGCTGGGCCTGATCGCTGCCCCCGAGGCGGCGCGGCCCGCGGCCACGCCCGCCGCGCCTGTACAAGAGGCTGCGCCGGCCGTGGTGGTGGAGGCCGTGCCCGCCGTCCAGCCCGGACCCGGGGCCGTGGTGGTGGACAAGCCCCTGCGCTCGGGCCAGCAGGTCTATGCCCGCGGCGCCGACCTGGTGGTGCTGGCCATGGTCAGCTTTGGCGCAGAGGTCATCGCCGACGGCAACGTGCACGTGTATGCACCGCTGCGCGGGCGGGCCATCGCCGGGGCGCGCGGCGACACCAGCGCCCGCATCTTCAGCACCTGCCTGGAGCCGCAGCTGGTGTCCGTGGCGGGCATCTACCGCACCACGGAGACCGAACTGCCCGACAGCGTGCGCGGCAAGCCCGCCCAGGTGCGCCTGGAGGGCGAGAAGCTGCTGATCGAGCCGCTGTGACGGCCTGCCAAGAATTCACCCATCCGCACGAAAAACCCAAGGAAACCGCACACATGGCCAAGATCGTCGTCGTGACCTCCGGCAAAGGAGGGGTGGGCAAGACCACCACCAGCGCCGCGTTTGCCTCGGGCCTCGCCCTGAGCGGCCACAAGACCGCCGTCATCGACTTCGACGTGGGCCTGCGCAACCTGGACCTCATCATGGGCTGCGAGCGCCGCGTGGTCTATGACTTCATCAACGTCATCCAGGGCGAGGCCAACCTGCACCAGGCCCTCATCAAGGACAAGCAGTGCGACAACCTGTTCATCCTGGCCGCCAGCCAGACGCGCGACAAGGACGCGCTGACGCTGGAAGGGGTGGAAAAGGTGCTCAAGGACCTGGCCGAGATGGGTTTCGAGTACATCGTCTGCGACTCGCCCGCCGGTATCGAAAGCGGCGCGCTGTACGCCATGCACTTTGCCGACGAGGCTATCCTGGTGACCAACCCGGAGGTGTCCTCGGTGCGCGACTCCGACCGCATCCTCGGGATGCTGGCCAGCAAGACCCAACGGGCCATCGACGGCGGCGAAGGCGTGCGCGAGCGGCTGCTGGTCACGCGCTACAACCCCACGCGCGTGCAGGACGGGCAGATGCTCAGCATCGAGGACATCCAGGACATCCTGCGCATCCCGCTGATCGGCGTGGTCCCCGAGTCCGAGGCGGTGCTGCAGGCCTCCAACCAGGGCCTGCCGGCCGTGCACCTGGCGGGCACCGATGTCTCCGACGCCTACAAGGACGTGGTGGCACGCTTTTTGGGTGAAGAGCGCCCGCTGCGCTTCACCGAGGCGCAAAAACCCGGCTTCTTCAAGCGCATCTTCGGCGGGAGGTAAGCCGTCATGTCCCTGCTATCGCTGTTTCTCGGAGAGAAGAAAAAATCCGCCTCGGTCGCCAAGGAGCGGCTGCAGATCATCCTGGCGCACGAGCGCAGCGGGCGCGGCGTCGCCCAGCCGGACTACCTGCCGGCGCTGCAGCGCGAGCTGCTGGCCGTCATCTCCAAATACGTCAAGATCGACTCCAGCGACCTGAAGATGCACTTCGAGCGCCAGGACAACCTGGAAGTGCTGGAAGTGAAGATCGAGCTGCCCGAACCCGGCAAGTAGCCGGCGGCGCGCTACTTGTGCAGCGGGCGCGCGGCGCGCGCCGACAGGCTGCCCAGCGGGTGCTCGGTGTAGAACATGCCGCCGTGGTAGAGCAGGGGCGAGGCGCCCGCGCGGTGGCTGCAGCGCTCCACCTGGCCCACGAAGATGGTGTGGTCGCCCTCGGTGTACTGGCTGCGGTTGACGCATTCGAACACCGCGGCCGCGCCCGGCAGGAGGGGCGCGCCGCCGGCCCCCTCGCTCCAGGGCAGGCCGGCGAAGCGGTCCACGCCGCGGGTGGCAAAGCGCTCGGCCAGGGCGCGCTGCTCCACGGCCAGCACGTGGATGGCGTAGTGGCCGCTGGCGAAGAACACGTCGTGCGAACTGGTCTTGTGCGCCAGGCTCCACAGCACCAGCGGCGGCGCAAGCGAGACCGAATTGAACGAGCTGGCCGTCAGCCCCACGGGCACGCCGTCGGCGCCGCGGGTGGTCACGATGGTCACGCCGGTGGCGAACATGCCCAGGGCATCGCGGAACTGGCGGGGGGAAAGCGGAGGCTGCCCATCGGGCGCCGGGCAGGGTGCAGGGCGGGTCACAGGAAGGGGATTATCGGCGCCAGCGCGCAGCCCCCGCTGCGCCACCCGTTCAGGCCAGGCGCAGCTGCCCGCTTGCCCGGGCGCCGGCGCCATCCCCCAGGAAGCGAAAGTCCATGGCCGGGCGCTCGCCGCTGATGAGTTCGGCCAGCGCCTTGCCGGAGCCTGCGCCGTGCGTCCAGCCCAGCGTGCCGTGGCCGGCGTTGACCCACAGGCCGCGCAGCGGCGTGCGGCCGATGAAGGGGATGTTGGTCGGCGTGGCCGGGCGCAGGCCGCACCAGTACTGCGGATTGCCGCCCTGTTCGGGCGTGCGCGTGTCGCACACGCCGGGCATGATCTCCTCGATGCGGCGCGACAGCATGTGGCAGCGCGCGCGCGCCACCGGGCTGTCCAGCGACAGGTCGAAGCCCGCCAGCTCGATAGTGCCGGCCACGCGCAGGTGGTTGCCCAGGCGGCTCATGGCGATCTTCTTGCCGTCGTCGATGGCCGAGACCATGGGCGCGGCCTCGGGCCTGAGGAGGGGGAAGGTGGCGCTGTAACCCTTGCCGGGGTAGATGGGCAGGTGCACGCCCACGCCGCGCAGCAGCGGCGCGCTGTAGCTGCCGCAGGCGACGACGATGGCGTCCGCCTGCAATATCTGGTCTTTTTGGCCCCCAGCGCCCGCCTGGCGTGCGCAAGCAGCTACTGATTTAATAGCATCGCCGTCGCGTTGCAGGCCCTGCACGTCGTGCCCATACAGGAAGCGCACGCCGCGCGCCTCGGCCAGGCGCGCCAGCTGCTCGGTGAACACGCGCGCGTCGGCGCTCTCGTCGGTGCTGGTGAAGGTGCCGCCGGTGATGTGCGCGCGGTAGGCGCTGAAGGCTGGCTCGATGGCCAGCAGCTCCTCGCGGCTGACCAGGCGGCGCTGCACGCCGTACTGGCGCATCAGCTCCACGGCGGCGCCGGCTTCCTCAAACGACTTCTGGTCGGTATAGAAGTGGGCGATGCCGCGCTCCAGCCGGTGGCATTCGATGCCGGTGGCGCGGATCAGCTCCTTGTGCGCCGCATGGCTGTAGGCGCCCAGGGCCACGATCTGCTGCACGTTGCGGGCAAAGGCCGCGTCGTTGCACTGGGCCAGAAACTTCAGGCCCCAGCGCCACTGGTCCCAGTCCAGCTGCGGGCGAAAGAGCAGCGGCGCCTCGTGATCGAACATCCACTTGAGCGCCTTCCAGGGCGCCTGCCGGTTGGCCCAGGGCTCGCAGTAGCTGACCGAGATCTGCGCCGCATTGGCGTAGCTGGTCTCCAGCGCCGGGCCCGGCTGGCGGTCGATCACGGTGACCTCGTGTCCGCGCTCGCGCAGGTGCCAGGCGGTGGAAATGCCGATGATGCCGGCGCCAAGGACGATGGTGTTCATGGCGCGCAGTGTCGGAGAAGGGCCGCGCAAACAAAAGCCTGATTAACCTTCTTCGAAATTCATCAGGTGCGCTAATAATGCGCCGCCATGAGCACGTTCGACCCCGCCGCCCTGGAATGCCTGGCCGCCATCGTGGAGGAGGGCGGCTTCGAGCGCGCCGCCCAGCGCCTGCACATCACCCAGTCTGCCGTCTCGCAGCGCCTGCGCGCGCTGGAGGCGCAGGTCGGCTCGGTGCTCATCGTGCGCAGCCGCCCTTTGAAGCCCACCAACGCCGGCCAGCTGCTGCTCAAGCACACGCGCCAGCTGCGCCTGCTGCGCGCCGACCTGGAGCGCGACCTGCAGGAGCTGGCGCCCAGCGCCCGCGGCGGCGCCCGCGAGGACGAGCGCATCGCCATCGCCATCAACGCCGACAGCATCGCCACCTGGGCGCTGGACGCGCTCTCGGGCCTGGTGCGCGATCGGCTGCCGCTGGAGATCATTGCCGACGACCAGGACTTCACGCAGGAATGGCTGCGCTCGGGCCAGGTGCTGGGCTGCGTGACCACCTTGAAGGCCGCGCTGCGCGGCTGCCGCGTGCTGCCGCTGGGGGCCATGCACTACGTGGCCGTGGCGGCGCCGGCGTTTGCCGCCCGCCACCTGCCGCAGGGCCTGACGGCGCACAGCTTTCGCGACGTGCCCTTCGTCTCCTTCAACCGCAAGGACGACATGCAGGCCGAGTTCCTCATGCGCACCTTCGGCCTCAAGCGCGCCGCCGTCAGCCGGGTGTTCGTGCCCAGCTCCGAAGGCCAGGTGCGCGCCGTGGCCGCCGGCTGGGGCGTGGGCGTGGTGCCCGAGCTGCTGGCGCGCAGCTGGATCGAGGACGGCCAGCTGCTGGACCTGGCGCCCGGGCATTTCGTGGCGGTGCAGCTGTACTGGCACTCGTGGAACCTGCAGTCCGAGGTGCTGGACGCGCTGGCCGACGCGCTGACCACCGGCGCCGCGCAGTCGCTGGTGCAGCCGCTGGCGCCGCCACCTGCGCAGTAGCGGCGCGCGCGCCCATGGCGTTGCGCCGCGTGGGGCTTCTGCGGGCATTGGGCCGCCGGCGGCGCTGCGGCACTACCATCGGACGCGATGACCACCCCCCAGACCGCGCAGCCGCCCCGCCTGTCCTTCAAGGCGCAGATGCACCGCGCGCGCGAGGACGCCATCGTCGAGGCCGCCAGCCGCCTGCTGTGCGAGAAGGGCTTCGAGACCATGACGGTGGACGAGGTGGCCGCCGCCGTGGGCATCGCCAAGGCCAGCCTGTACAAGCACTTTGCCGGCAAGGACGACCTGTGCGCTGCTGCCATGGCGCACGGCATGCAGCAGCTGCAGGCCTTCGTGCAGGCCCTGGAGCCGGCCCTGCCGGCGCCGGCCAAGCTGCAGGCGCTGCTGCGCTGGCAGCTGCAGTGGCAGCTGGGCCACGAGGTGGCGCTGTGGCTGGCGCCGCGCCATTCGGCGCTGGCGCAGGCGCTGCGCAGCTGCGACGCTTACCAGCAGGCGCAGCAGGCGCTGCGCAGCACGCTGGTGGGGTGGATCGAGGCGGCCCAGGCCGCCGGCCAGCTGCGCACCGACCTGCCGGCCGAGGCCTTGCTGTGCGCCCTGCTGGCGCGCACCGCCGAGCCCATGGTGGCCCTGCTGCGCGAGTGCGGCGCCTATGGCGAGGAACAGGTCATCGACTGGGCCGTGCAGACCTGCCTGGACGGCCTGCGCCCGCGCTGAGCGCGGGCGAGAACCTCAGGGGACGAGCAGCACCGGCACGCTGCACTTGGCCAGCACCTGGGTGCTGACCGAGCCCATGACCAGCTTGCCCAGGGCGCCGTGGCCGTGCGTGCCCATGATGATCAGGTCGAACTTGCCCGACTGGGCGACCTTGGCAATCATCTCGCCGGCCGGGCCCACCTTGACCATGGCGCGCGCCTCCACGCCGTGGCGGGCCAGGAACTTGGACACCGTGGCCAGCACCTTGTCGGCCTCTTCCTGGTAGTACTTCTCCACCACCTCCTTGCCCAGGGCCACGCGGGCGCGCGGGGGCAGCTGGGGCTGCACGGTCAGGGCGGTGTAGGTGTGCGACGTGCCCAGCAGCTCGTCGTGCGCGGCCAGGTAAGCCAGCATCTTCTTGGTGTAGGGACTGCCGTCCACGGCGAGCAGGATGTTCATGTGCTTGTTTCTCCCAATAGGCTGGACGGGCAGCGCCGGGCGCGCCGCTCGTCGCCGCGGATCATACGGTCAGCACGCAGTGCGGCTGGAAGGTGCGCTGCTCGCCTTTGCCGCGATAGCCCAGCGGGTTGGCCACCACCCGGCAGCGCCAGGGCGTGCCGTCGGCGCGCGTGCCGCTGGCCACATAGTCGCTGGGCGCGTGCAGGTGGCCGTGCAGCCACAGGTCGGCGCCGGGCAGCAGCGCGTCCAGCGCGTTGCAAAAACCCGCCGTGCCGGGGGTCAGGCCGTAGCGCGGGTCGGCGCTGCGCAGGCTGGGCGCAAAGTGCGTGACCACCACCGTGGGCCCGGCAAAGGGCTCGCCCAGGGCGCGCCGCAGCCAGTCCTGGCAGACCAGGGCCTGCTCGCGCATGGCCTCGGCCAAGAAGGGCTGGCCGGCGCGCGTGGCGCCGGCCTTTTCCAGGTAATAGTTGGCAGCGCGGTAGGCCTTGGTGCGCTGGCGCGCGCGCGCCTCGCCCTGCAGCCCCTGCGCCTCGGCGATGGCGTCGAAGTCGCTCCACAGCGTGGTGCCGACGAAGCGCACGCCGTCCAGCACCAGGGTATCGCGCTCCAGCCAGATCAGGCCCAGGCGCTCGCAGGTGGCGCGCAGGCGCGCGTGGGTGGCGTCGAAGTCCAGGGCGTCGTACTCGTGGTTGCCGGGCACGAACAGCACCGGCGTGGGCCAGCCGCCGTACTGCGGCAGCGGCGAAAAGCGCGCCAGGCCGAAGTCGCCGTCTTTCAGGCGCGAGCCGCGCTGGTAGGAGCCGACGTCGCCGGCCAGCACCAGCAGGTCGGCGCCCTGCGCGGGGCTGGCGGCGAACTGGGGCTGGGTCTCCAGGTGCAGGTCGGACAGCAATTGGATGTTCACGTCGGCTCCGGGTCGTCGGGGATGGACAGGGGGGCGGAAAAGGGCAGCGGCGTGCCGGCGCGGCGGGCGGCGCGCGCCAGCGTGGCCTGCAGCCAGCGGTGCGCCGGCTCGGCCTGGCGGCGGCGGTGCCACAGCGCGTCCACGTGCACGCTGGGCACGGCCATGGGCAGGGGGCACCACAGCAGCTCGCCGCCCAGGCTGGCCACACCGACGAAGTGGCGCGGCAGCACGGTGAGCAGGTCGCTGGTGGCCACCACGCGCCCGGCGGTGAAGAACTGGTTGACGGTGAGCACGATGCGCCGCTCGCGCCCCAGGCCGGCCAGCGCCTGGTCGATGAAGCCAAAGGGCTTGCCGGAAAAGCTCACCAGCAGATGGCGCGCGGCGCAGTAGGCGTCCAGGCTCAGCGGTGCGCGTGCCAGCGGGTGGCCGGCGCGCATCACGCAGACGTATTCGCCGTCGTACAGCCGCTGGCTGGCGAAGGCCACCGGCTGGTCGCTTTGCGCGCGCGCCGTCAGGTCGGCGATGGCCGCGGGAAAGTGGCCCACGGCCAGATCCACGCTGCCGTCCTCCAGCAGCCGGCGCGGGTCGCGCGTGGTCAGCGGCACCACACGCAGCGACACGCCCGCGGCCTCGCGCTCCATGATCTCCACCAGCGGCGGGATCAGCGTGGCGCCGGTGGCATCCGCCATGGCCAGCACGAAGCTGGTGTGGGCGCTGGCCGGCTCGAACTCGCCCGGCGCCAGCGCCTGCTGCAGCTGCGCCAGGGCCTGGCGCACGTCCGGCCACAGGCTGAGCGCGCGCGGCGTGGGCGCCACGCCGGCGCCGCTGCGCACCAGCAGCTCGTCGCCCAGGGCACGCCGCAGGCGGCGCAGCGCGTTGCTGACGGCCGGCTGGGTCAGCGCCAGCTTGTCGGCGGCGCGCGTCAGGTTGCGCTCGGCCATGACCTCGTCGAAGACGCGCAGCAGGTTCAGGTCCAGCGTGCGGAAATTGGGGGGCTGGTTCATCACGGTGATGAATAGTCTAGATTCAAGATATAAAGTGGACTAGATCTAGGGAAAACCCTAGGATTGCGTCATCGGCCCCCTGCTGGCCGTCTGTTGAAGCTGGAAAGACGCAATGACCCCCACCACCGCCCCCTTGAATGCCCCTGCCACCGGCCAGCCGCTGGTGGTGCCCGTGTACGACGTGGCCGCCCGGCGCGGCAACTCGGGGCGCGGCGGCCTGCGCGGCGCGTCCTCGCTGGTGCTGGCGGCCGTGGCCGCGGCGCTGATGGTGGTGGCCGCCCAGATGGTCGAGTCCTGGACGGACGGCCACCTGCTGGCCGCCTGGATGGTGCTGTGGCTGGTGGCGTTTGCCTCGCTGGCGCTGCTGGCCGCACCGGCGCGCCGCGCCGTGGTGCTGCTGCGCCAGGGCGCCCGCGAATGGTCGGCCGCCCGCCGCCGCGCGCTGGACGACGAGCGCACCTGGAACGCCGCGCTGCACGACGCGCGCCTCATGGCCGATCTGAGCCGCGCCATGAACGGCATCGCCGTGGAAGACCTGCGCCGCTATCGCTTCTGAGGGACTGCTGCAAAAATGTGAGCTGCTTGCGCTTGCCTGACAAGCCTTTGCAGGCCATTTGACCTTCAAAACGTTGCCAATCAAGCGCCAGCAGCTCCCGTTTGCATAGCAGACCCGACGCCCCGGCCGTAGCGATACGGCCGGGGCGTCGTGCATTGGGCGGCGCGCCAGGGCTCACCGCACCGGCAGGAACTGCAAGAAGGTGCCGCCCGCCAGCCCCTGGGCATAGCCGATGACGGCGCGGCGGTACTTCTCGGTAGTCACCTGGGCCAGCAGGTCCACGCGGGCGATGATCTTGCCGAACTCGCGCTCGTAGCTCAGGTTGCGCTCGGCGCCGTTGATCTCGTCGGCCAGCAGCAGCGGGGTGCCGCCGGCGCCGCGGCGCTGGGCCAGCATCCACACGGCCGCCTCCAGGTTGCGCGCGGCGTTGTACAGGTGCTGCGCGTCCTGGCCGTCGAGCAGATAGAACTCGGTCTTGCCGCCGTGGGCGGTGATCAGCATGTCGGCCACGGCGTAGAGAAAGCCGGCCACGCGGTCGCCCTCGTAGCCGGGCGACAGGGCCAGCGCCAGCGCGTCGATGTCGCGGCGCGGGCCCAGCGCGGGCCAGCCGCTGCGCTGCAGGGTGGCGGCGCGCAGCTGCGCCACTGCCTGCTCGCGGCTGGCGGCGCCGCCGCGGCGCCATTCGGCGGGGTTGCGGCGGTACAGCTTGTCGGCCAGGCGGTGCAGGGCCAGCAGGTTCTCGCGCATGGCCACCGTGGCCACGCGGTTCATGTCGGACTGGCCCCATTCCTGCACGCTGGCGCCCTCGCCCTGCACTTCGCCGCGGTGCGTGGGCGCGGGCGCGCCGCAGGCAGCGAGCAGCAGGGCGGCGGTGGCGGCAACGAGGGCAGGGCGGCGCGTGGGCATGCGGGCAAGCCTACCTGCAACGGCGGGCGGCGCAAAAAAGCCCCGGCTGCATTGCTGCGGCAGGGGCGTGGGGCCTTGCAGGCCTTGCGGGCCGGTGCGTCAGCGCATCAGGGCGTCAGGCGCCCAGGCGCTCGCGCAGCGCGGCCTGGGTGGTGCGCAGCGCCTCGGGCAGGCGCTGGGCCAGCTTGTCGAAGTGCTCGGCGTGCGACTGCAACTCCTCGGCCCAGGCGGCGCGGTCGATGCCGGTGACGCTGTCGAACTGGGCGGGCGTGAAATCCAGGCCCTGCCAGTTGATCTCGGCGTATTGCGGGGCGACGCCGAAGGGTGTCTCCTGGCCGGCGGCCTGGCCCTCGATGCGGTCGATCATCCACTTGAGCACGCGCATGTTCTCGCCGTAGCCGGGCCAGACGAACTTGCCCGCCTCGTCCTTGCGGAACCAGTTGGTGGTGAAGATGCGCGGCAGCGGCGCGCCCTGCTCCTCGATCTTGGCGCCCAGCTGCAGCCAGTGGCCGAAGTAGTCGCTCATGTTGTAGCCGATGAAGGGCAGCATGGCGAAGGGGTCGCGGCGCACCACGCCCTGCTTGCCGAAGGCGGCGGCCGTGGTCTCGCTGCCCATGGTGGCGGCCATGTACACGCCTTCCGTCCAGTTGCGCGCCTCGGTCACCAGCGGCACGGTGGTGGAGCGGCGGCCGCCGAAGATGAGGGCGTCGATCTTCACGCCGGCCGGGTCGTCCCAGGCCTCGTCCAGCGCCGGGTTGTTGGTGGCGGCCACGGTGAAGCGGGCGTTGGGGTGGGCGGCCTTGGCGCCGGTCTCGCGGGCGATGGCCGGCGTCCAGTCGCGGCCCTGCCAGTCGATCAGGTGCTCGGGCAGGGCGCCAGTGTCCTTTTCCATGCCTTCCCACCACACGTCGCCGTCGTCGGTGAGCGCCACGTTGGTGAAGATCACGTCACGGTTCAGGCTCAGCATGCAGTTCGGGTTGGTCTGCATGTTGGTGCCGGGGGCCACGCCGAAGTAGCCGGCCTCGGGGTTGATGGCGCGCAGGCTGCCGTCGGCCTGGGGCTTGATCCAGGCGATGTCGTCGCCGATGGTGGTGACCTTCCAGCCGCTGAAGGCCTGGGGCGGCACCAGCATCGAGAAGTTGGTCTTGCCGCAGGCGCTGGGGAAGGCGGCGGCCACGTGGTACTTGCGCCCCTCGGGGTTTTGCACGCCCAGGATCAGCATGTGCTCGGCCAGCCAGCCCGGGCTACCGGAAGGCCCCTGCGCGGCCGCGCGGCCCATGGTGGAGGCGATGCGCAGCGCCAGGCACTTCTTGCCCAGCAGGGCGTTGCCGCCGTAGCCCGAGCCGTAGGACCAGATCTCGCGCGTCTCGGGGTAGTGGACGATGTACTTGGTGTCCGGGTTGCAGGGCCAGCTGGTCGCGTCCTGCTGGCCCTCGGCCAGCGGCGCGCCCACGGTGTGCATGCAGGGCACGAAGTCGCCGTCCGTGCCGATGACGTCGTGCACGGCGCGGCCCATGCGCGTCATGAGCTTCATGTTCACGGCCACATAGGCGCTGTCGGACAGCTCCACGCCGACGTGGGCGATGGGGCTGCCCAGCGGGCCCATGGAGAACGGCACCACGTACATGGTGCGCCCGCGCATGCAGCCGTCAAACAGCGGGCGCAGCACGCCTCGCATCTCGGCGGGCTCCATCCAGTTGTTGGTGGGGCCGGCGTCATCCTTGTGCTGCGAGCAGATGAAGGTGCGGTCCTCCACGCGGGCCACGTCGGACGGGTCGGACCAGGCCAGGTAGCTGTTCGGACGCTTGGCCGGGTTCAGGCGCTTGAAGGTGCCGGCATCCACCAGCTGCTGGCACAGCTGGTCGTACTCCTGGGCGCTGCCGTCGCACCAGTGGATGCGCGCGGGCTTGCACAGCGCGGCCATCTCGGCCACCCAGGCGATCAGCTTGGCGTTTTTGACATAGGCAGGGGCCTGGAGATCCAGGTCCTGCATCGTGGGTGCGTTCATGGGAAGCTTCCTGCGAGTTGAAAAACCATCTTTTCAAAGGAAGCGACCCCGCGCCTGCGACGCCCAGGCACGGCCGCTGCCACCGCCGCCACTGCCTTTGAAAAAACGACTCGGCCCGCCTGGGCGGTCAAGCGCAAGGGCTTGTGTCTGCCGGCAGGGCCATCGATTCTAGGAAGCGATCCAGATCGTGTCTGTCGGACGGTGTGCAAATCTATGCAAAAAGCGCATGCATATATGCACAACTGTACGGCTCAGAACATGGCGACGAGGTCCAGCCTCCGCCTTCGCACACCAGGCGTCTGCGCCAGCGCGTCCTTCAAGGACAGAGTCATCCACGGTCAGCCGCAGCGGGCGCAGCCCCAGCGCGAGCCACGTAAAAACAGCGCGCCGACTGCGCAGCCAACCTGCGCAGAACCGGGGTGCCTCCATTCCCATCTATCAAAATGCACTTTATCGTTGCCTTTCTGCCTTTAAATCGCTAAAGAGTTGAACATCGGTGCTTAAAACGGGAAATGCCGCTATGGTGATCGGCCGCAGGGGCACGGCGCCCCGGCTCCACCTGGCGAAAGGGCAGCAGGAAGATGCACAAGATGGGATGGATGGCCGCAGTGGTGAGTCTGTGGCTGGTAGCGGGGTGCTCGCGCGACGAGGCGCCGCCCCCAGGGGCCGTGTCTGCACCGGTGCCGGCCGAGCCACGGGCGGCCAAGCCCGCGCCGGCCGCTGCCACAGCCTCGGACGCGTCGCGCGTGCAGATCGACACCGATCAGGGACTGTTCTGGTTTCAGCCACGCCTGTGCACGGTGGGGCGGGATGCCGACAGCGGTGCGGTCTCCTACAACATCGAAGGCGCGGGCCAGTCGCCCGATGGCCTGCCGGTGTATGTCACGGTGGAAGACGAAGACAGTGATCCGGGCCACAGCCCGGAGCTGCGCATCAACGTCGGCACGGACCAGCCCAGAAAGACGCCCGAAGTGGTGTGGTCGGCCAACGCAGCCGCCGCCGCGAGCCTGCAGGTGCCGGCCACGCGCGTGGTGGTGCAGGGCAAGCAGGTGACGCTGGAGGGCGCCGTCTTCACCCGCAACGGCAGCGACCGTCTGGTGGTCCGCGCTCCCATCCGCGTGGACTGCTCGCAGCCGCCCAGGCGCTGAAAAAAAGGCCCCGCAGCGCTGCGGGGCCCGGGCTGGCCGAGGAAGCCGGCAGGCGTTCAGCCGACGTACACGGCGATGAAGGCCAGCAGGAAGATCATGGCCGCGCCCACGGCCGGAATCACGAAGGGGATCACCGGCACGACCGACTCCACGGCGTCAACGGCCTGGGCCGCTTCCACGTCGGCGGCGTTGGGGGCAAGGGTGGGATCGTGCGTCATGGTCGTGTCTCCTTGGTTTTTTGGGCGGGAATGTGGGGGTTGCGCTTGGGGCAGTGTAGCGGAGCCCTGGGACGTGCTCACGATCTGCGCGTGAAGGGGTGCGGGACGCGGATCAGTAGGGGCTGCGAGGCGCAAACCGCAGCGCTGGCGGGTGCTATCGGGCGGATTTGCAGCGAATCAGGCCGCCCGGGGCCTTGGCTGCACACCCGCGCGGAGATCGCAGGCACGTTCCTAACGCTCCTGGGCCTGCATGTCGGCCGCGCGCAGGGCAGCCAGCACCTGCTCGATGTGCCCGCGCCCGCGCGTTTGCAGCACCAGCTCGATCTCCACGTTCTGCGCGGCCAGCATGGTGAAGGCACGCTGGTGGTGCACCTCCTCGATGTTGGCGCCGGCATCGGCCACGGTGGCGGTGATGCGCGCCAGCACGCCGGGCACGTCGCGCGCGCTCACGCGGATGCGCGCCAGGCGGCCCGAGCGCACCATGCCGCGCTCGATGATGGCGGCCAAGAGCAGCGGGTCGATGTTGCCGCCCGACAGCACCAGGCCCACCTTCTTGCCGGCAAAGCGCGCGCCGTGGCGGATCAGCGCGGCCAGACCGGCGGCGCCCGCGCCCTCGACCAGGGTCTTTTCGATCTCCAGCAGCATCAGCACGGCCTGCTCGATGTCGCCTTCCTCGACCAGCAGCAGGTCGTCCACCAGGCGGGCAATAGCCTCGCGCGTGATCTCGCCCGGCTGGCCCACGGCGATGCCCTCGGCGATCGTGGAGGTGCCCTGGGCGTGCTGCGTGCCCTGCACGGCGTTGACCATGGCCGGAAAGCGCGACGCCTGCACGCCGACGATCTCCAGGCCGGGTTTCAGTGCCCGCGCCGCCGTGGCCATGCCGGCCAGCAGGCCGCCGCCGCCGACCGAGACCACCAGCGCGTCCAGGTCGGGCTGCTCGGCCAGCATCTCCAGCGCCACCGTGCCCTGGCCGGCGGCCACGGCTTCGTCGTCGTAGGGGTGGATGAAGGTCAGGTGCTGCTGCCCGGCCAGCTGGTAGGCGTGCACGCGGGCTTCTTCCAGCGTGTCGCCGTGCAGCACCACCTCGGCGCCAAAGCCGCGCGTGCGCTCCACCTTCACACCGGGCGTGAAGCGCGGCATGACGATCACGGCGCGCAGCCCCAGGCGCTGCGCGTGGTAGGCCACGCCCTGGGCGTGGTTGCCGGCGCTCATGGCGACCACGCCGCGCGTGCGCTCCTCAGGCGACAGCAAGGCCAGCCGGTTGCAGGCGCCGCGCTCCTTGAAGGAGGCGGTGAACTGCAGGTTCTCGAACTTCAGGAACACCTGCGCGCCCACGATCTGCGACAGCGTGCGCGACTCCACGCACGGCGTGTCGAGCACCTGGCCGCGCAGGCGGGCGGCGGCGTCCTGGATGTCTTGGAGGCAAAGCATGGCGCATTGTGGCGCATGCACTGGCGGGTGCACGCGCCACCGTGCTCCTGTTTCAATAGCTGCAAGCGCTTGACTGGTGGGCTTTTGGGCTTGTTTTGGCTTGCAATCGTTCAGGCCGGAAAGGCCCGCTGCAGGAGCGCCTGCACGTCCATGGCGCGCGTGTCGATGGCGCCCGCCACGCGTGCGCCGGTGCCGGCATCGCCCAGGCGCGTGGCGATGAAGGCATCGGCCACGAAGGCCGGCGCGCTCTGGCGCAGCAGGCAGGCCTGGGCCAGCAGCACCAGCTGCTGCACCAGCACCCGGCCCAGTGCCTCCAGCTCTGCCGGCGCCAGGGCCAGCAGCGACCGCACCTGCGCCAGCGCGGCGGCGATGCGCGGCTCGCCGCGCGCGGCAGGCGCCAGCTCGGCCAGCAGCGCCTGCGCCGCCTGCGGCTCGCGCGCAAAGGCGCGCAGCACATCCAGGCACATGACGTTGCCCGAGCCCTCCCAAATCGAGTTGACGGGCGACTCCAGGAACAGCCGGCCCATCACCCCCTCCAGCACGTAGCCGTTGCCGCCCAGTGCCTCCATGGCCTCGCCGGTCAGCTCCACGCCGCGCTTGCAGACCCAGAACTTGGCAGCCGGCAGCATCAGCCGGCTCCAGGCGCGCTCGGCCGGGTCGGCGTCGTTCTCGAAGGCCCGCGCCAGGCGCATCAGCAGCGCCAGGGCGGCCTCGCTCTCCAGCGCCAGGTCGGCCAGCACGGCGCGCATCAGGGGTTGGTCGGCCAGTGCCTTGCCGAAGGCGTGGCGCTGGCGCGCGTAGTGGATGGCCTGCACCGTGGCCTGGCGCAGGATGGCGGCGCTGCCGGCCACGCAATTGAGCCGCGTGTAGGTCGCCATCTCGATGATGGTCGGGATGCCGCGGCCTTCCTCGCCCATCAGCAGCCCCCAGGCATCCCGAAACTCGACCTCGCTGCTGGAGTTGCTGCGGTTGCCCACCTTGTCCTTGAGGCGCTGCACGTGGATGGCGTTCTGGCTGCCGTCCGGGCGCCAGCGCGGCACGTAAAAGCACGCCAGCGGCCCGCCTTCGCCGGTGCGCGCCACCACCAGGTGCGCGTCGCTCATGGGCGCCGAGAAGAACCACTTGTGCCCGCGCAACAGGTATTCGCCGCCGCGACCGCCGCCGGCCACGGGCATGGCCACGGTGGTGTTGGCGCGCACGTCCGAGCCGCCCTGCTTTTCCGTCATGCCCATGCCGATCCAGATGCTCTGCTTGTCCGCCACCGGAACGTCGCGCGGGTCGTAGGCGTGACTGTAGAGCCTGGCGCCCAGCTGCTGCCACAGGGCGGGCTCTTTTTGCAAGAGAGGAATGCACGCCTGCGTCATGGTCGCCGGGCACATGGCGCCCTGCTCGATCTGGCTGTGCAGATAGAAACCCGCGGCCCAGGCGCTCCAGCGGCCGGCGCGCGTGTCCTCGAAGGGCAGCGAGACCAGCCCCTCCCCGCGGTACATTGCCATCAGCGCGTGCCAGCTGGGGTGGAAGTCCACCCGGTCGATGCGCCGCCCGCGGCTGTCGAAGCGGACGAGCTCGGGCGTGTGCCGATTGGCGTCTGCCGCCAGCTGGTAGGTCTCGACCTGGCCCAGCTGCCGGGCGTAGGCGCCCAGCTGCTCGCCGGCCCAGCCGGCGCCTGCGCGCTGCAGCGCCTCGCCCAGGGCCGGGTCGGTGGCCAGCAGGTCGTAGCCGGTCAGCTCGGGGTATTGGTTGAAAACCTCGTGGGTGTGCCAGTCCGTCATGGGCATGCCTCCTTCTTCTTGCGTGCTTGCTTGTCCGATCATGGAAAGAGTCTAGGAACGATGGCCTCCAAGGGTGTTCGGGTTGCAGCGGCGCAGGCACAGAGCCAGCCCGCCATGCGCCGCAGGCCGCGCCAGTCGCGCGCGCAGGCCAGTTCGCAGGCGCTGCAAGAGGCCTTCGTTCGGGTTCTGCTGGACGTGGGCTATGAGAAAACCACCGTGCGCGAGGTGGTTGCCGTGGCCGGCGTGGGCGTAGGCACGTTTTATGAGTACTTCGGCAACATGCAGGCGCTGGCGGCCCTCGTGGTGCACCAGCACGTCAAGGCGCTGGCCCAGCAGGCACGCGCGGCCGCGCGGGGCAGCGCCGGTCTGCCGCTGGCGCAGGTGGTCGCCGGGCAGCTGCACGCGCAGGTGGCGCCCGTGCTGCAGCAGGCGCCGCTGTGGGCGCAGCTGTTCGCGCTGGAGCGGCAGGTCTCCACGCGCGACGCCTTTGCCCGCCAGTACGAGGCCTGGGTGGAGCTGTGGCGCGTGGCGCTGGCCAGCGCGGCCGACCCGCCGCTGGACGCTGCCAGCGCTGCGCGCATGCTGCACAGCATGACCTACGGCAGCGTGTCGCAGGCCTTGCTGTCGCGAGGCGGAGGAGGCGGCGCTGGCGGCGGCGCTGGCCCCGACCGGGACCGGCTGTGGGCAGAGCTCCAGCGTGCCGCCCAGGCCTACGCGGCAGTGCTGGCACGGCAGCCGATTTCAAGCGAAAACAGCCACTAGCGCTTGTCCAGCAAGCGCGAGCAGCTATTGTTTTTGTATTTCAAGGCCCCGCCGCCGGCCGTGGGCCGGGCGCGCAGGGCCTGCCGGCTCAGCGCGGCGCCGCGTGCCAGTCGCGCACCGGCACGCCGTTCACTTCGGAGTCGGCCTGCAGCTCCATCCGCACGCGCCCGCCGTCGCCGTCATCGCCCACCATCACCAGCGGCAGGCCGCTGCCCACCGCGATGTACTCGTCCCAGGGCGATGGTTCTCCGGCATAGCCCACGCGGTAGTGGCAGGCCTGGAAGGTGCCGGCCGGCACCGTGACGCTCTTGTGCCCCAGGTAGGTGAGGGTGTAGCTGTCAGTGTCGGTCGTGGTGGTGGTCGAGGACTGGCCGGCGAAGGTCGTCGTCGCGGTGATGCGCGCCGTGGCGCTGTGCGCGTAGCTGCCGCCCGGTGCCAGGGTGTACTTGCGCAGCTCGGACGGCGGGTTGAATATGGTCTGCACCCGCGTGCCCATGCCGTTGCTCATCTGCATGTCCAGCTCGCTGCCGTAGCTCAGCACCACCGGCCCGGCGGGCGAGTTCTCCTGCCGGTGGTAGTGGGTGATCTGGGCTTTCATGGCGCCGGCAGACGACGTGATCGTCATCTCGCCGCTGTCAGCCACCAGGCCGGATGCGCCTGCGAAGGAGGCACCCCCGCGCACCGCCATCACCTGCACCATGGAGGCGTGGGTGGTCACGCCCGCTTCCTGGACCTCGCCCCGCATATGCCAGCGGTAGCGGGTCCCGGGGGAGAACAGCTTGGCATTGAAGCACGCGCTCGCGGCGCCCGCGCCCGCACCGCTGCCGTCGCCAGGAGCGGGGTCCGGGGCAGGGTCGCCCGCGGGCGCGCACTGCACTCGCACGTCCCGCACGTCGCCCTGCACCACGCCGTTGCCGGACGTGACCGCGCAGCTCTGGCCTGCTGGCTGGCTCGCTACGGTCACCGCGTAGGGCTGGCCGGCCTCGAGCAGCGTGGGGAAGGAAAAGTCGGTGCTCCCGGCTGCGATGCGCAGGGCGTCGCCACCGTTGTTGTGCAGCACCAGCGTGCCCTGCTGCAGCCCGGCGACCTGGCCGCCGACGAGGTAGCGCGGCGTGGCGTCGCTGTCCGAGCCGCCGCCGCAGGCAGCCAGCAGCAGCGGCGCCAGGCCGAGGGCCGCGGCGCGCAGGGGCGAAAGGGTGAACGGATGCGATCGGGGAAGTGTCATGGCGAGGCCCTCGTTGGAAGTCGGTGAAGGAAAAGGAAAGTGCCGGCGCACAGGCCCGGCGCGGCGGCAAGCGCCTGCGCGGGTGCCGCTCACGCAGGCGGGCGCGCCAGCGCGGTGGTCTGCTGAACAACCGGCTGCAGCGCCTGTTTGAGCTCGTCGATGGGCAGGCTGCCGCTGGCTTCCAGCACCACGCGGGTGGGCAGCAGGATCGACAGCTCGGAGCGGCTGCCGTCCTTGCGGTACTTCTCGCGAAAGGCCACGCCGGCCTTTTTGTAGCTGCGCTCGATCTCGCGCTCGTCCTCGCTCTCGGAGGTGCTGCTGGCCCAGGAGGCCATGCCCATCGCCAGCGCCGGCGCGGCGCCCAGGTCCTTCAGGCGCAGCTGCACCTGCTGGCGCTGCTGGCTGTAGCGGGCATCGACCTGGGTGAAGGCCATGCCCATCACGTTGTTGGTCTCGGCCTTGATGGCGGTGCGCGGCAGGCCGGCGAACTGCTCGGGCGTCACTGCCCGCAACTGCTGCGCGCTCAACGGCGGCAGGCCCTTGCCGCCGAGCGCCGCGCTGACCATGCTGCCGGCCGCCTCGGCGGCGGCTTCGCTGTCGCCGCGCGCACGCGCCTGCTCCAGCTGGCGGCTGGCCTGGTCCATCTGGCCCGTGTCGATCCTGGCGCCCAGCATGGCGCCGATGGCGTCGGTCGCCGCGCGCGTGGCGGCGCCGCCGTCGCCCTCGCGCTGCGCTTCCTGCAGCCGGCGCGAGGCCTGGCCGACGCTGTGGGCGTCGATGCGGATGTCGGTGCCGGGCAGGCGCAGCGTGGCCGCGCCGCGCTGGCCCAGACCCGCGCCCGGCGTGGCCAGGGCAGTGAGCCAGCCCACCAGCATCCCGGCCACCGCCCCGCACAGCAGCAGCACGGCGGTGTAGGCCACCGCACGTTCGCGCGGCACTTTCATCAGCACCGGCGCGCCCAGGTAGATCAGGTAGATGCTGTAGAGCCCGCCCACGGCGGCCAGCATGCCCAGCGCCGGCACGATGCCCAGCGCGCCCGCCAGCAGGCCCGCAGTGGCGCCGTAGGCGACCAGCTTGAGCGCGCTGGGCATGTCCCGGCGGCCCTGGAAGCGGGGGGCAAGCGCGTTGGCGATCAGCGCCATCACGTACACCATCACCAGCGTCAGCACGTAGCCGACGAGCAGGTTCACCAGCCCCGCGGCGATCGGCACGCGCAGGCGCATGCCGAAGGCGCCCACACCCACCAGGCTCATGCCGATGAAGGAAGCCAGCGCCGGGATGGCAGCCAGATAGATGAGGTAGTTCTTGTACAGCTGCGCGGCGCTGGTGCCCTCGGCATCGATGCGCAGCCAGGTCGGCGCCGGGCGCAGCAGGATGTCCGAGATGCGTTGCAGCAGGGCCCGGCGGCTTTGTGCGTCCAGTGGCACGGCGGTGTTCATGACGGCGGTACTCCTTCAGAGGGGGCGGTGGGGCAGGTGCCGTGCCGGCGTGGCAGCTCAGCGGCGCGGCTGCGTGCTGCGCATGAAGTGCACCCCTGCGGGGGACTGCACGCGCCGGTGCCACGTCTGGCGGGCGGCGTCGTCATTGAGCAGGCTCTGGTGCAGCACCGCGTCGGAGCCTTCTTCCTGCGCCAGATTGCGGTCGAGGGTGACGAACAGGTAGGGCTGGCTGCCGCGTGCGGCGGCCGGGCGCTCGGGCTCGTGCGCCTGCAGCTGCGGCCTGCGCCCCTGCAGGTCGGTCTCGACGCCGGCTAGCCCGGCGGCGGCCAGCAACTCGGCCGCGGCGCGTGCCGGGCTCGCCACGCCGCCAGCGCCCTGCGCATTGAAGGGCGACTGGAAGCTGGGCGGCGCCGACGCCTTGCGCCACGGGCGCAGCGCGTCCATGGGCTGGTCGAGCGACAGGCAGGGCCGCCCATCGCAGTCGGTGCGTGCGGCCTCGGCCGGGGTGATCTCGCGCCGTGCCAGCTCCAGCAGGCCGGCGCGCGTGCCCATCACGGGCCGGCTGACGAAGCGCCAGGCAACGTGCGGGCCGGTGCCAAATTCGCGAGCAGGCGCGACGTGGGCGGCGCCATGCTCCTGCACGAGCTGGTGGCGCAGCGCCGGCCCCAGGTTGTAGCGCTCGACGGTGACAAAGGCGTAGGGCGTGAAGCGGTCGGCCTGCGGGTCCTCGTGCACCAGGCCGTAGCGCACGACGGTGCGCGTGCGCGGCAGGGCAGGCTCCATCAGCTCCAGCAGCAGCAGGGCCTTTTCCACCGGCGTCACCTCGGCGCCTGGCGAGGCGGCGCCGCGCTGGTGCGCGGCGAAGTGCTGGCCCAGGCGGGCTTCGGCGGCCTCCAGGTCTTGCGGCGCATAGCCGCGCGCCTGCATGAACCGGCCGGTCTCGGCCTCGGCCGTCGTGGCCGAGGCGGCAGGTGCCGCCAGCGCCAGACAGGTGGCCAGGATCAGGAAAAGCGGTGGCTGGGGCATGGCGGCGGTCCCGTCAAAGGGGTGGCAGAACTGGAGGTGGGGCGCAGCGCCCGCAAGCTCGGGGCGCGTGTCGCGCAAAGGGCGTGGCCGGCGCCGCACGGGGCGCGCCACCGGCGGCAGGGGCCGCTTCGGCTGCGCCATCGGTGCCCTGGACTGTGCCCGCGCGCCCCCGGCACGGCCATGGGCCGTTCGGCCCATGCCGGGCGCCCAAGGCACTGGGCTATGCTGGCCCGCGCAGGTGCGCCAGGCGCGCTGCAAGAAAAGACAAAGGAGGACGCGGTTGAACGAGGTGGAGGTGCTGGAGGGTTTCGGCGTGCTGCTGGTCGACGACCATCCCCTGTTCCGCGACGGCCTGGCGGCGGCGCTGCAGCACCGGGTGCCGGCACTGCGCGTATGCACCGTGGGCACACTGGACGAGGCGCTGCGCGAGCTGTCGGCCAGCGAAGACGGCTTCGACCTGGTGCTGCTGGACTATCACCTGCCGGGCACCGACGGCCTGCGCTGCGCGGCGCACCTGCGCCAGCTGCACCCGCAGGTGGGCATCGGCCTGATCACCGGGCTGGACGACCCGGCGCTGCCGCGGCGCGCGCGCGACGCCGGCCTGCTGGCCTGCCTGGCCAAGACGCTGGAAGCGCCGGCGCTGCTAGCCTGCCTGCGCCGGCTGGCGGCCGGCGAGACGGTGTTCGACGCGCACCTGCCCGGTCCGCGGCAGGCGGGCGAAGACGCCGCGTTCGCGTCCTTCGGCCTGACGGACCGCCAGCTGCAGGTACTGCGCGAACTGGCCACGGGCGCGAGCAACAAGGAGATCGCGCGGGCGCTGGCGATCTCGCCGGCCACGGTCAAGAACCACCTGGAGGCGATCTTCGCGCGCATGGACGTGGCCGGCCGGGTGCAGGCAGTGCTGGCGGCGCGGGCCGCCCTGCATGGCGCGCGCTGAGGCCGCGCCCGCGCCGTCCAGCCGCGCCGCCGCCGTGCGCCAGCGGCTGATGCTCACCGCCGAGGACACGTTCGCGCAGGTGCACGACGCGGCGCAGCGCCTGCGTCTGGAGCGGCGCATGCTCGACTTGCTGCAGGGCGGCATGCGCGAGGTGCTGGTGACCTCCGCCCTGGTCGGGCCGGCGCTGGTGCTGTGGCTGACGCTGCCGCACATCGGCGTGGCGCGCGCGCTCGGCCCGGCGCTGGCGCTGGTGCTCATCAGCCTCGAGCGAGTGCGGTTCCTGCGCCGCATGGCGCGCGAGCGCGCACGCCGCGACGATGCACCGCGCCGCTGGGCGCGCGGCCTGGCGTGGCGCGTCTGGCTGTCGGGCGGGGTGATCGCGTTGTGGTGCCACTTCGTCATCGCCATCGGCACGCAGGAGCTGGTGTCGTACCTGCTGGCGTTGGTGACCATCCTCGCGGCCGGGGCCACCGCGCAGTTCTGCAGCTGGCCTCCGGTGATGTGGGCCACCATCAGCCCGCTGCTGCTCGGCATGGCCGTGCAGCTGGCCCTCTCCGGCGCGGCCGACCACCGGGTGGGCGCCGTCTTTGCGCTGTTTTTGTGGCTGGTACTGGGACTGGCGGGCCTGCGCTTTGCGCAGACGCTGCACAACGACATGCGCACCCGGCTGCGCAACGAGGACCTGCTGCGCGAGCTCGACCGCCGCCGCGCCCAGGCGGAGGCCGCGCACATGGCCAAGACACGCTTTTTCGCCGCCGCCAGCCACGACCTGCGCCAGCCGCTGCAGGCGCTGGGCCTGTACCTGAGCGTGCTCGAGGGGCGCTGCGACGACGTGGACACGCTGGCGCGCATGGACCAGTGCATGGGCGCGCTCGACCGGCTGCTGGCCGAGCTGCTGGAGCTGTCGCAGCTGGACGCGGGCCAGCTGGAGTGCGCGCCCCGGCCGATCGCGCTGCAGCCGCTGCTGGACCGCCTGGCCAGCATGTACCAGGCGGCCGCCCGGCTCAAGGGCTTGCAGCTGCGCGTACATCCCACCGCTGCCTGGGCGCTGAGCGACCCCGCGCTGCTCGAACGGGCGCTGGCCAACTTGCTGGCCAATGCCATCCGCTACACCAGCGCGGGCGGCGTCCTGCTGGGCGTGCGGGCCGCCGGCGGCGCGGACTGGCGCGTGTGCGTGTTCGACACCGGCATCGGCATCGCACAGGCCGAGCGCGAGGCGGTGTTCGAGGAGTTCGTGCAGCTGGACAACCCCGAGCGCGACCCCGAGCAGGGCAGCGGCCTGGGGCTGGCCACCGTGCAGCGCGTGGCGGCGCTGCTCGGGCACCGCACCACGCTGCACTCGCACGTCGGGCGGGGTTCGTGCTTCGCCCTGCAGCTGCCGCGCGCCCAGCCCCTGGCGGACAGCCAGGCCGGCGCCCCGGCGCGCGCGGCGATCACCGCGCCGCTGCACGGCCGTGTGCTGGTGGTGGAGGACAACGCGGCGGCGCGCGATGCGCTGGCCCTGCTGCTGCGCGGCTGGGGGCTGGACGTGGTGACGGCACGCGACGCCGCGCAGGCCGAAGAGGCGCTGGCCGGCCCCGCGCCGGATGCGGTGCTGTGCGACTGGCGCCTGCCGGGCCCGCGCGATGGCTTGGCCGTGCTGCGCGAGGCGCTGCGGCGCCACCCGGCGCTGAAGCTGGGCGCGCTGGTCACCGGGGAGAACATCGAGACGCTGCGCGCGCAGGACGCCGCCTTCGTGCTGCTGCGCAAGCCCGTGCGGCCGCTACGCCTGCGCGCGCTGCTGGCCAGCCGGCTGGGCCACGCAGCTGTCGGCACACCCTGACGGCCGGCGCCGAGCCGGGCAGGCGCGCGGCCGCCGCCACGGTGCAGCTGTGCAGATTTACATGAAAAGTGCCTCTAGCGCTTGTGGAGCAAGCGCAAGAAGCTATGTTTTTAATAGCTGCAGCGGCGGCGCGCCGCCGTGGGGCTCAGGCCGCTGCCGGCTGGAACAATTTGCGCGTGCCCACCGGCGCCACGGCCCGGGCAATGGCGCCGATGTGGTCCGGCGTGGTGCCGCAGCAGCCGCCCAGGATGTTGACCAGCCCCTCGGCGGCGAACTCGTGCACCAGGCGGCTGGTGACCTCGGGCGTCTCGTCAAAACCCGTGTCGCTCATCGGGTTGGGCAGGCCGGCGTTGGGGTAGCAGCTGATGAAGGTGTCCGGCGCCACGCGGTTCAGTTCCTGAATGTAGGGGCGCATCAGCGCCGCGCCCAGGGCGCAGTTCAGGCCGATGGACAGGGGGTTGGCGTGGCGCACGCTGTGCCAGAAGGCCGTCACCGTCTGGCCGGAGAGGATGCGCCCGGACGCGTCCGTCACCGTGCCGCTGATCATGATGGGCAGGCACTCGCCGGTGGCCTCGAAGACCTCGTCCACGGCAAACAGCGCCGCCTTGGCGTTGAGCGTGTCGAAGATGGTCTCCACCAGGATGACGTCGGCGCCGCCCTCGATCAGGCCGCGCGTCTGCTCGTGGTAGGCGGCGCGCAGCTGCTCGAAGCTCACGTTGCGCGCGCCAGGGTCGTTCACGTCCGGGCTGATGCTGGCGGTCTTGGGCGTCGGGCCCAGGGCGCCGGCGACGAAGCGCGGCTTGTCCGGCGTGCTGAATTTGTCGCACGCGGCGCGGGCCAGCTTGGCGCTCTCCAGGTTCATCTCGTAGGCGAGCTCGCCCATGCCGTAGTCGTCCTGGGCGATGGAGGTGGCGCCGAAGGTGTTGGTCTCGACCAGGTCGGCGCCGGCGGCGAGATAGCCCTCATGGATGTCGCGGATCACGTCCGGCCGGGTGAGCGAGAGCAGCTCGTTGTTGCCCTTCACGTCGCGCGGGAAGTCCTTGAAGCGCTCGCCGCGGTACTGGGCCTCGCTGAGCTTGAAGCGCTGGATCATGGTGCCCATGGCACCGTCGAGGATGGCGATGCGCTGGCGCAGGATGGCAGGCAGTTGCCGGGCGCGGGTGTAGGGGGGTAGCTGGCTCATGGGGCCAGCATTTTAGGAAGGCCGGGCGCCCAGCGCTTTTTGCAGGGGTAAAGGCCGCCACGGCGGCGGCGGTTACGTCTGGGAACGGCGGCGCAGCGGGGTGCGCCGATAGAGTGGGCGCGCCGGCCGCTGCGGCTGCGCGCATCGCTCGCTTCTTCCATCTGCAACACGAGGAGACACCATGGCCCGACATTTCCCCTGGCCAGCGACGTCGCTGGCCGCGCTGCTGGCGCTGGCCGGCTGCGGCGGCTCCAGCGGCTCACTGGAGCCCGGCAGCCCCCTGGCCGTCGATACCAACCCTGACAGCTGCTCGGTCGTCTCCAGCAGCGGCCAGCCCGTCATCGTGGGCTCGGGCGTGGCGGGCGATCCGGCTGCGCCGGAGGCCGCCTCGGGCTACCGCCTGGGCTACAAGGCCAAGCATTCCAGCAAGTACATGGTGGTGGCCAACACGCCGCTGGCCACCAAGGCCGGCTGCGACGTGCTGCGCGCCGGGGGCTCGGCGGTGGACGCCGCCGTGGCCGTGCAGGCCGTGCTGGGCCTGGTGGAGCCGCAGTCCAGCACCATCGCCGGCAGCGCCTTCATGCTGCACTACGACGCGGCCAGCAAGAAGGTCACCGCCTACGACGGCCGCGAGACGGCGCCCGCCGCCGCCACGGGCTACTACCTGACGCGCCAGGACCAGGCCGACGCGGGCTCTCCCGCGCCCGTGCCCAGCGCGCGGCGCAGCGGCCGCTCCATCGGCGTGCCCGGCGTGATGCGCATGCTGGAGCTGGCCCACGGCGAGCACGGCAAGCTGCGCTGGAGCCAGCTGTTTGACGAGGGCATCCAGCTGTCCACCAAGGGCTTCAGGGTGCCGCAGCGGCTGGCCAGCGCCATCGCCGGCAACGCCTCCAGCCTGGCGCTGGACGCCAATGCCATGCAGATCTACTTTCTGCCCGACGGCACGCCGCGCCCGGCGCTGTCCACCATGACCAATGCGCCCTACGCCGCGACGCTCAAGGCCCTGGCCGACCAGGGCGCGGACGCGCTGCACCGTGGCCCCATCGCCCAGGCCATCGTCGCCAAGGCCGGCCAGTCGGTGGGCGACGACGCCGCGCGCACGCCCATCACCCCCAGCCTCATGACGCTGCAGGACCTGGCCAGCTACCAGGCCAAGAAGCGCGAGCCGGTGTGCAGCAGCTACCGCAGCAGCTACTACGTGTGCTCCATGTCGCCGCCGTCGTCCGGCGGCATCGCCATCGTGCAGGCGCTGGGCATCCTGGAGAACTTCGATTTGGCGGCGCACAAGCCGGCCAACCCGGACAACGAGGGCGGCATCCCCAGCGTCATGGGCGTGCACCTGGTCACCGAGGCCGAGCGCCTGGCCTATGCCGACCGCGACAAGTACGTGGCCGACACCGACTTCGTCGCCCTGCCCGGGCGCGGCGTCGCGAGCCTGCTGGACAGGAACTACCTGAAGGCGCGCGCCGCGCTCATCGACCCCGACCGCAGCATGGGCGTGGCCGAGGCCGGCGTGTTCGACACGGCCACCGCCCGCCAGGCCGTGGACCGCACGCCCGAGTACGGCACCACGCACTACTCCATCGTGGACGCCTACGGCAACGTCGTGTCCATGACCACCACGGTGGAGTCCAGCATGGGCTCGTTCCACATGGTCGGCGGCTTCTTGCTGACCAACCAGCTGACCGACTTCTCCGCCCAGCCGCAGGACAGCGCCGGCAACCCGGTGGCCAACCGCGTGGAGCCGGGCAAGCGCCCGCGCAGCACCATGGCGCCCACGCTGGTCTTCAAGGGCGCCAGCGGGCCCGATGAGTTCCTGATGGCCACCGGCTCGCCCGGCGGCGGCGCCATCATCCAGTACGTGCTCAAGACCGTGGTCGGCGCGCTGGACTGGGGGCTGGATGCGCAGCAGGCCACCTCGCTCAACGACTTCGGCGCGAGCAACAGCCGCACCACCAACGTGGACGGCTCCAACACCACCATGGACCTGAGCGGCCTGATCGCCGGCCTGCAGGCCAAGGGGCACACGGTGTCCACCGCCGCGCAGTCCAGCGGCATCTCCACCATCATGCGCGTGCAGCGCGGCGGGGCGGTGCAGTGGCAGGGCGGGGTGGACCCGCGCCGCGAAGGCCTGGTGCTGGGCGACGGGGCGCTGTAGGGGCCAGCGCACACGGCGCTTGGAAGGGGCGCGGGGCGCGGCCGGCGACAATCGGCCCGCCCAGCGCCCCTTTGCGTTGAGGGCCCAAGGCCCGCGGCGCAAAATACGCACCTGCCTGCGCCGCCTGGTTGCATGTCAAAACGGCCTCCAGCCCTTGCCACCCAAGCGCTGGCAGCTATCAAAAAGAGAGTTTTCCGCCTTGTCCCCCGCGCTTTCCGTCCTGCACGACGTCTTCGGCTACGAGCATTTCCGCGGCCCGCAGGAGGGCATCATCGACCACGTGGTCGCCGGCGGCGACGCGCTGGTGCTCATGCCCACGGGCGGCGGCAAGTCGCTGTGCTACCAGGTGCCGGCCATCGTGCGCCGCGATGCCGGGCGGGGCGTGACCATCGTCGTCTCGCCGCTCATCGCCCTCATGCACGACCAGGTGGGCGCGCTGCTGGAGGCGGGAGTGGAGGCGGCCTTCCTCAACTCCACGCTGGACTGGCCGCAGACGCTGGACGTAGAGCAGCGCCTGTCGCGCGGCGAGCTGACCACCCTGTACGCCGCGCCCGAGCGCGTGACCACCGACCGCTTCATCGCGCTGCTGGACGGCCTGCACGCGCGCGGGCAGCTGTCGCTCATCGCCATCGACGAGGCGCACTGCGTGAGCCAGTGGGGGCACGACTTCCGCCCCGAATACCGCCAGCTGTCGCTGCTGCACCAGCGCTACCCCGACGTGCCGCGCATCGCCCTCACGGCCACGGCCGACGAGCTGACGCGCGCCGACATCGTCGCCGGCCTGCAGCTGCAGGACGCGCGCCTTTTCATCAGCAGCTTCGACCGGCCCAACATCCGCTACCGCATCGAGGAGAAAAAGGAGCCGCTGGCGCAGCTGATCCGCTTCATCGAGCGCGAGCACCTGGGCGAGGCGGGCGTGGTGTATTGCCAGTCCAGGAAGCGCGTGGAGGAGATGGCCAAGGCCTTGCAGGACGCGGGCATCAGCGCGCTGCCCTACCACGCCGGGCTGCCGGCCGAGCTGCGCCAGCAGCACCAGGACCGCTTTTTGCGCGAGGACGGCATCGTCATGGTCGCCACGATCGCCTTCGGCATGGGCATCGACAAACCGGACGTGCGCTTCGTCGCCCACGTGGACATGCCCAAGAACATCGAGGGCTACTACCAGGAGACGGGCCGCGCCGGCCGCGACGGCCTGGCCGCCGACGCCTGGATGGTCTATGGCCTGCAGGACGTGGTGAACCAGCGCCGCATGATCGACGACGGCGACGCGGCCGAGGAATTCAAGGCTGTGCTGCGCGGCAAGCTCGATGCCCTGCTGGCCCTGGCCGAGGCCACCGACTGCCGCCGCGTGCGGCTGCTGCAGTATTTCGGCGAGGAGTCGGCGCCCTGCGGCAACTGCGACAACTGCCTGCAGCCCCCCGCGGTGTGGGACGGCACGGACGCGGCCAGGAAGCTCTTGTCCACCATCTACCGCGTGCACCAGGCCAGCGGCATCAGCTTTGGCACCGGGCACATCATGGACATCGTGCGCGGCAAGGACACGGAGAAGGTGCGCCAGTTCAGCCACCAGCAGCTGTCCACCTTCGGCGTGGGCAAGGACTACTCCGAAAGCCAGCTGCGCGGCGTGCTGCGCCAGCTGCTGGCGCTGGGGGCCGTGGGCGTGCAGCGCGTGCTGCTGGACAGCGGCCACAGCTTCGACACGCTCACCCTGACCGAGGGCTCGCGCCCCGTGCTGCGCGGCGAGCAGGGCGTGCAGCTGCGCGAGGCCACGGCCCAGGCGGCGCCGAAGCGCGCGCGCCGCGCCGCCGCGCCGCCCGCGGCCGCGGCCAACCTCGACCAGAACGGCCAGGTGCGCTTCATCAACCTGAAAGCCTGGCGCGCCGAGGTGGCGCGCGAGCACAACCTGCCGGCCTACGTCATCTTCCACGACGCCACGCTGGCAGCGATTGCCGAGCGCAACCCCGCCTCGACCCAGGAGCTGCAGGGCATCAGCGGCATGGGCGCCAAGAAGCTGGAGGCCTACGGCGCCGAGGTGCTGCGCGTGATCGCCGGCGGCTGACCGGCCGTCTCCTGCGAGTGCAGGGCCTGCACGGCCTGCACCACCCGCCCGGCGTCGCTGCGGATCATCTCCATGGACTGCACCGCCTGGCCGGCCAGCGCCACGCTGTCGGCCACGCCGGCCAGCGCCGACTGCATGGTGCGCTGCATCGCTGCCACTTCGTCCTGGATGGTGGCGATGGTCTGGCTGATGCCATCGGTGGCGGCCTTGCTGTCGGCGGCCAGGCGGCGCACCTCACCGGCCACCACGGCAAAGCCACGGCCTGCATCGCCTGCGCGCGCCGCCTCCACGGCGGCGTTCAGCGCCAGCAGGTGGGTCTGGTCGGCAATGCGGCGGATGGCGCCCAGCACCGAGTCGATGGCTTGCGTTTGCCGGCCCAGCGCCGTGGCGCTCTGGGCAGCGGCCTCGAACGTGCCCTCCATGGCCTGGATGCGCTGCACCGCCTGGCTCACCGCTCCGCCGCTTTGCTCGGACAGGGACTGCGTTTCCTGCGCGATGGCATACGCCGTGTTCACGCTCTGCTGGCGCGCCTGCGCCTGGAGCACCCGGTGCGTGATGTCGGTAGCCACCTTGATGATCCCCGTCAGCGTTCCCTGCGCGTCATGCAGCGGGTTGTAGGTGGCCTCCAGCCAGACGGTGCGCCCGCTGCTGTCCACGCGCTCGACCTGGCCGCGAAAGAACTGGCCCGCACGCAGCCGCTCCCAAAAGCGCGCGTACTCGGCACTGGCGGCCAGGGCCGGCGGGCAGAAGGTGCGGTGGTGCCGGCCCTGCAGTTGCGCCAGCCCGTAGCCCATGGTCTGCAGGAAGTTCTCGTTGGCCTGCAGCACGTGGCCCTGCAGATCGAACTCGATGACGGCCATGGAGCGGTCGATGGCCTGCAGCACGGCGGTCGCGTGCAGCCGCTCCTGGGCCTGGGCGGTCACGTCCTGTGCCAGCTCGACCACGCGCGTCAGCCGCCCGCGCCCGTCCAGGATGGGGCTGTAGGTGGTGCGCAGCCACACGCGCTGCCCGTCCTTGCGCTGGCGCTGCACCTGGCCGGTAAAGGGTTCGCCGCTTTGCAGCTGCCGCAGCGCCTGCTGGTACGAGGGGCTGGCCGCGTGGCCGGGTGGGCACAGCATCTCGTGCGGCTGGCCCGCCAGCTCCTGCGGGCTGTAGCCGAGGATGGCGCAAAAACGCGCGTTGGCCTGCAGGATGCGGCCCTGCAGGTCCAGGTGCACCACGGCCATGGAGCGATCAAAAGCGCGCAGCGCCCAGGGAGCGGTGCGCCAGCGGCGCAGGGAACGCAAGAGCGTGCGAAGCATGAAAACAACCTTTTCGGAACTGCTGGTGTGCCCAGAGGCAGGCGCCCACCGGGTTCAACGCGAGAGGTAAGCCAAATGTTTACCTGTGCAACAAATCATGTCTCAGGGCGGGCGCGCGACCAGTCGTCTCGCAGCGCAAGAGCGTGTCAGAAACTGCAGGCCCGGCGTGGGCAAACTACTGTCTGGATAATCAGTGTTTTGCCCCTTCAGCCATGCCAGCTCCTGCCCTTGCCCGCCACCACCGCACCCGTCTGATGGACATCTGGCGCTCGGCCGGCTGGCCGTGCCAGGACGGGGTGGAGATCGACCTGCTGGCCGCCGGCATGCTCGAGCGCCAGACCAGCCTCGAGGGCCACCCGCTGCTGCGCGTGACCGACGCCGGCATTGCCTGGCTGGCCCAGGCGCGGCGCACCGGCAAGCGCAGCGAAAGCCTGCACGACCGCATGGCGCTGGCCTTTGCGCGCCAGCAGCTGCTGCCGGCCGGGCGCGTGGTCTGGCGCGAGCTGTCGCTGCGCGCCGCGCTGGCGGCCCAGGAAGAGCCGCCCTGCGCCGCCGGGGACGCGGCGCCTGCCGCGCCACTTGCCGCGCCGGCCCTGCCCGCGCTGTGGGATGACGACGCCCCCACGCCCGCCGCCCGCCGCGCCGCCCGGCTGTGGCGCGTGGCGCGGCCGGATCTGTTTTCCATCCGCCACACCACCGTGCCGGGCTACCTGCGGCCCATGGTGCACGAGGTCAAGGCCAGCCGCGCCGACCTGCAGTCCGACCTGCGCCACGCCGCCAAGCGCAGCGCCTACCAGTGGCTGTGCGAGGAGTGCTATTACGTTTTTCCTGCCGGCATCGCCGCACCCGAGGAGGTGCCGGCGCAGTTCGGCGTGTGGCTGATGCACGGCGCGCCGGGCGAGGACGGCCTGGGCGCGCGCTTCGAGCTGGTGCGCGCCGCCCGGCACGCGCGCTGCGCACTGTCCTTTGACGTGTGGATGGCGCTGTGCCGGGCCGCGCCCCTGACGGCCGAGGCCGAACCCGCCCAGGGCCGCCTGGGCGCGCCATGACCGCACCCGCCGCGCCCGGGCAGGAGCACGGCGCCGACCCGCCGCGCTTTACCGTCGCCGTGCGCGCGCTGTGCGAATTCACCGCCCGCAGCGGCGACCTGGACCTGCGCCACACCCCGGCGCCCACGGCGCTGGAGGGCATCGCCGGCCACGCCCGCGTGGCGGCGGCCCGCGCGCCGGGCTACGAAGCCGAAGTCAGCCTGCAGGGCCGCCACGGGCCGCTGCTGGTGCGCGGGCGGGCCGACGGGTTCGACCCGGCGCTGCAGCGGCTGGAGGAGGTCAAGACCCATCGCGGCAGCCTGGCGCGGCACAACCCCGGCCAGCGCGCGCTGCACTGGGCGCAGGCGCGGGTCTATGGCTGGCTGCTGTGCGCCACGCGCGGGCTGGATGCGCTGGAGCTGGCGCTGGTCTATCTGGACGTGGACAGCGGGCAGCAGACCGTCCTTACCACCGCCTGCAGTGCGCAGGAGCTGCGCCAGCACTTCGAGCAGCAGTGCGCGCGCTACCTGGCCTGGGCCGAGCGCGAGGCCGCGCACCGGGCGGCGCGCGATGCGGCGCTGGGCACGCTGGCCTTTGCCCACCCGCAGTTTCGGCCCGGCCAGCGCGAGCTGGCGGCGCACGTATGGCGCGCCGCCACGCACGGGCGCTGCCTGCTGGCGCAGGCGCCCACGGGCATCGGCAAGACGCTGGCCACGCTGTTCGGCCAGCTCAAGGCCGTGCCCGCGCAGCGGCTGGACAAGCTCTTGTTCCTGGCGGCCAAGACGCCTGGACGACAGGTGGCGCTGGACGCGCTGGCGCTGCTGGCCCGCGGCGGCGCGGGCGCGCCGCTGCGCGTGCTGGAGCTGGTGGCGCGCGACAAGGCCTGCGAGCACCCGGGCAGCGCCTGCGAACCGCAGGCCTGCCCGCTGGCACGCGGTTTTTTCGACCGGCTGCCCGAGGCGCGCAGCGCGGCGCTGGCCCCGGGAGCGCAGCTGCTGACCCAGGCACGCGTGCGCGAGGTGGCGCTGGCGCACGGCATCTGCCCCTACTACCTGTCGCAGGAGCTGGCGCGCTGGGCCGACGTGGTGGTGGGCGACTACCACTACTGGTTCGACCCGGCCGGCCTGCTGCACGCGCTGGCGCAGCAGCAGGGCTGGCGCGCGGCGCTGCTGGTGGACGAGGCGCACAACCTGGTCGAGCGCGCCCGGGGCATGTACGGCGCGCAGCTGGCGCCTGCGCTGCTGCGCCAGGCGATGGGCTCGGCCACGGCCTTGCGCGAGCCGCGCGTCAAGAAGGCGCTGGCCGCAGTGCGCCGCGCCTGGCTGGCGCTGGCGCGCGAGATGCAGGGCGACTACGCCGTGCACGCCGCCCTGCCCGGGCCGCTGGCCGGGGCGCTGGCGCGCTGCGCGCAGGCGCTGTCCGAGCACCTGGCCGAGCAGCCGCTGGCGCCGGATGCGCCGCTGCTGGAGTGGTATTTCGCGCTGCTGCAGTTCAACGCCCGCCTGGAGACCTTCGACGCGCAGCACTCGCTCATCGACAGCCAGCGCCTGCCCGGCGCGCGCAGCGGCTGCAACCTGCACCTGCGCTGCATCGTGCCGGCGCCGCACCTGGCGCTGCGCTGGGCCGCGGCGCACACGGCGGTGCTGTTTTCCGCCACGCTGCAGCCCGCGCACTACCACGCCGACCTGCTGGGCCTGCCCCAGGGGCACGCCGCGGCCGAGGTGGGCGCGCCCTTTCACGCCAGCCAGCTGGCAGTGCACGTGGCGCGCCACATCTCCACCCGCTGGGCGCACCGCGCGGCGTCGGTGGCGCCCATCGCGCAGCTCATGGCGCGCCAATTCGCTGCGCAGCCGGGCAACTACCTGGCGTTCTTCAGCAGCCACGACTACCTGCAGCAGGTCTGCGAGGCCTTTGCCGCGCAGCACCCGGGCGTGGCGCACTGGCGCCAGGAGCGCCACATGGACGAGGACGCGCGCCGCGCCTTTCTCGCGCGCTTCACCGAAGACGGGCAGGGCATCGCCTTTGCCGTGCTGGGCGGCGCCTTTGCCGAAGGGGTGGATCTGCCCGGGCGGCGGCTGATCGGCGCCTTCGTCTGCACGCTGGGCCTGCCGCAGGTCAACCCCGCGCGCGAGCAGATGCGCGCGCGCATGCAGGCGCTGTTCGGCAGCGGCCCTGGGCACGACTACACCTACCTGTACCCGGGCCTGCACAAGGTGGTGCAGGCGGCCGGGCGCGTCATCCGCTCGGCCGACGACCGGGGCGTGGTGCACCTGATCGACGACCGCTTTGCCCGCCCCGAGGTGCGGGCGCTGCTGCCGGCCTGGTGGCAGGTGCAGGGCGGATAGGCGCGTGCTCAGGCCGCCGCGGCGGTCTCCGTGCAGGACGCACGTGGCGCGAAGACCTGCGCCAGCGCGCCGCGCAGGGCCGCCAGTTCCCGGTGCGCCTGCTGCAGGCTGCCCGGCCGGCGCGCATCCTGGCAGGCCTGCGGCACCCAGTCGCGCACGCCCAGGTCGGCCAGCGCGCGCGCCAGCTCCAGCAGCTCGCCGGGTGCAAACAGGCCCGGGTGCCAGGTGGTGCGGCACTGGCCGGGCACGCCGGCCTGCAGCAGCACCTGCAGCGACTGGCGCACCCGCTGGCTGCTGCCGGGCACGCCGGTGATGGTGTCGATGCGCTGCCAGGGGCCCTTGATGTCCAGCCCCACCCAGTCCAGCAGCGGCAGCGCGGCGGCCAGGCGGTCGGGGTACATGCCGCCGGTGTGCAGCGCGGTGGCAAAGCCCAGCGCGCGCACCTGGGCCAGTGCCTCGGGCAGCGCGGACTGCGTCAGCGGCTCGCCGCCCGAGAAGACCACGCCGTCCAGCAGGCCGCGGCGCTGGCGCAAAAAGGCCAGCACCTCGTCCCAGGCCAGGGCGGCGGGTGCGGCGGCGTCCAGCAGATCGGGGTTGTGGCAATAGCCGCAGCGCCAGGGGCAGCCCTGGCAGAAGACCACGGCCGCCAGGCGGCCGGGGAAGTCGATGGTGGTCAGCCGCGTGAGGCCGCCCACGCGCAGGGCCATGTCAGCGCGGCTCGGCGAAGAAGCGGCGCTCGGCATGCTCGCCGCGCTTGCCCACGTTGAAGCTAGCCACGGGGCGGTGGTAGCCCATGACGCGCGTCCAGACCTCGCAGGGCTGGCGTTCGGCGTCGGTCAGCTGCAGCGGCAGGCTGGCCAGCGCTTGGGCTTCGGTGGGGGAAAAGTGGCTCATGGTGGTCTCCTTGCAGGGGGTTGGGAACTATGAAAATGAGAGCTGCCCGCGCTTGGTTGGCGGGCGCTGGAGGCTGTTTTGGCTCATGCCGCCAGCCGCTGGCGGCGCTTGTGTTCCAGCCGCTCGTCGTCGCAGCGCGGGCAAAACGCGTGCTCGCCGGCCAGGTAGCCGTGCGTGGGGCAGATGGAGAACGTCGGCGTGATGGTGATGTAGGGCAGGCGAAAGCGCGTCAGCGCCCGGCGCACCAGCTCGCGGCAGGCCGCGCCGCTGGTGATGCGCTCACCCATGTACAGGTGCAGCACCGTGCCGCCGGTGTACTTGCCCTGCAACTGCTCCTGCCGCGCCAGCGCCTCGAAAGGGTCGTCGGTGAAGCCCACGGGCAGCTGCGAGCTGTTGGTGTAGTAGGGCTGCTCGTGCGTGCCGGCCTGCAGGATGCCCGGCCAGCGCTTTCGGTCTTCCTTGGCGAAGCGGTAGGTCGTGCCTTCGGCGGGCGTGGCCTCCAGGTTGAACAGGTGGCCGGTCTCTTCCTGGAACTGCACGATGCGCGTGCGCACGTGGTCCAGCAGGCGCAGCGCAAAGGCGTGGCCAAAGGCGCTCGCGATGTCGTGCGCGTCGTGCGTGAAGTTGCGCACCATCTCGTTGATGCCGTTCACGCCCAGCGTGCTGAAGTGGTTGCGCAGCGTGCCCAGGTAGCGGCGGGTGTAGGGGAACAGGCCTTCGTCCATCAGCTGCTGGATGCGCGTGCGCTTGGCCTCCAGGCTGTCCTTGCCCAGGATGAGCAGCCGGTCCAGCGCAGCCAGCAGGGCGGCCTCGTCGCCGGCGTGCACGAACCCCAGGCGCGCGCAGTTGACGGTGACCACGCCCAGGCTTCCGGTCTGCTCGGCGCTGCCAAACAGGCCGTTGCCGCGCTTCAGGAGCTCGCGCAAATCCAGCTGCAGCCGGCAGCACATGGAGCGCACCATGTGCGGCGACAGCTCGGAGTTGATGAAGTTCTGAAAGTACGGCAGGCCGTACTTGGCCGTCATCTCGAACAGGCGCTGCGCGTTCTCGCTCTCCCAGGGGAAGTCGGGCGTGATGTTGTAGGTCGGGATGGGGAAGGTGAACACGCGCCCCTTGGCGTCGCCCGTGGTCATCACGTCGATGTAGGCGCGGTTGATGAGGTCCATCTCGGCCTGCAGTTCGCCGTAGGCAAACGGCATCTCCTGCCCGCCGATCACCGGCACCTGCTCGCGCAGGTCCTCCGGGCACGTCCAGTCGAAGGTCAGGTTGGTGAACGGGGTCTGCGTGCCCCAGCGCGACGGCACGTTCAGGTTGTAGATCAGCTCCTGCATGCACTGGCGCACGCTGGCGTAATCCATGCCGTCCTTGCGCACGAAGGGCGCCATGTAGGTGTCGAACGAGGAGAACGCCTGCGCGCCGGCCCACTCGTTTTGCAGCGTGCCCAGGAAGTTCACGATCTGCCCCACGGCTGAGGACATGTGCTTCGGCGGCCCCGACTCCACCTTGCCCGGCACGCCGTTCAGCCCCTCGTGCAAGAGCGTGCGCAGCGACCAGCCGGCGCAGTAGCCGCTGAGCATGTCCAGGTCGTGGATGTGCAGATCGCCGCTCCTGTGCGCCTCGCCGATCTCGGGCGCATAGACCTGCGTGAGCCAGTAGTTGGCCGTGACCTTGCCGGCCATGTTCAGGATCAGCCCGCCCAGCGAGTAGCCCTGGTTGGCATTGGCGTTCACGCGCCAGTCGGCACGGGTGAGGTATTCGTGCACGGTGGCCGCCACGTCCACGAAGGCGTGCGGCTGGGATTGCGTCGGCGGAGTCATTTTGATCCCTGAAACACTATATGTAGCGTTAACTATGCGGTTCAAACGCTATAGGTAGTTTGAGGGGGCGCAAACTTTCCCTCAAGAAAGACAGGTTCAGGACGCCTGCAAATCTGCAGCGGGATTCATTTTTGTGCTGTCTTTTACATTCTGTTTCTTGTATAACGCTGCTACCTATAAAGGTATTTCTTTGTATCAACAACCATTGGAGAAACAGATGCTGAAAAAACTGGTCGCGGTAGCAGCTTTGTTGGGAGCAGGGGTAGTGCATGCATTCATGCCACAGGGAGGCACGTGGGTGGTGAGCTCCGAGGTCAACGGCAAGCCTGGGCGCGGACTTGCCATGGATGCGCAAAACGGCACGCTGGTGGTGCAGATGTACGCCTATGAGAGCAACGGGCAGCCCACCTTCTATCTGGCTTCGGGTGCGTTGCAAAACGATCGCTTCAGCGCGCCGTTGATGCGCTATAGCGGTGGCCGCTACTTCGGCAGCGGCCCGCGCTCGGGGGCCGAAGCTGGCAGTCCCGGCAACGTCAATGTCCGCTTCACCAGTGGAACGACCGGCTTCATCACTTTCCCGAACGAGCCCGAGGTCGCCATTTCGCGCTTCAACTTTGGATATGCGTTCGCTCCCGCAAGCCTGAAGGGGATTTGGACACTCACCTCCTTTGGCTCCGAAGGCATGTTGGCTGACGCCGTGGAATTCACCCGGCTGGAAGACGCCACTGCCAATGGCAACGGGATCATGGTGAGTCCCAATGGACTGTTTGGCTGCGAGCACCAGGTTCGCGGGCAGCTGGCCGGAGGAGTGCTGTGTGAATCGCCCCGGGTTTAGTAGACACCTTGGAGCCTCAAACCTGAGGCCCAATAGGAGGTGCCATGACAGCGAAGCAACACTACCCTGAAGAATTCAAGATCGAAGCGGTCAAGCAGATCACGGAGCGACACCATCGGGTGGCCGATGTGTCCGCCCGGATCGGCGTGAGCCAGCACAGCCTGTATAAGTGGATCAAGGCGTACTCAGCGCCGGCGGCCGAACGGCAGGCACAGGTGTCACAGACAGAGGAGATGCGGCGCCTGAAGGCCGAACTGCGGCGCGTGACAGAGGAGCGCGACATCCTAAAAAAGGCCGCCGCGTACTTTGCCAGGCAGTCCGGGTGAAGTACGCGTTCATGAAGGCGCACGAAGCACAACACAGCGTGCGGCGCATGTGCCGGGTCATGCAGGTGCATCCAAGCGGTTATTACGCTTGGAAAGCCGAGCCAGAGAGTGCAAGGGCAAAAGACGACCAGCGGTTGGCTGGCCTGCTCAAGCAAGCTTGGCTGGAGAGCGGCGGCGTGTATGGGTATCGCAAGCTGACGCTGGACATGCGCGACTTGGGCGAGCGCTGCGGCAAGCACCGCGTGGCGCGGCTGCTCAAGCTCGAAGGACTGCGCTCGCAGACAGGCTACCGCCGCCGCCCTGGTGTGCGAGCAGGCAAGCCTGCTGTGGTTGCACCCAACCACCTGCAACGCGAGTTCACGGTGGCCCAGCCCAATCGATCCTGGGTGACCGACATCACCTACATCCGCACGCATGAAGGCTGGCTGTACCTGGCGGTCGTGGTCGACCTGTTCTCACGCCAGGTAGTGGGCTGGTCCATGGGCAGCCGCATCGACACAAGCCTGGTCCTGGACGCGCTGCTGATGGCGCTGTGGCGCCGCAGGCCTGAAGACCCCGTCACGGTGCACTCCGATCAGGGCTGTCAATTCACCGGCCATGAGTGGCAGACCTTCTTGCGCGAGCACAACCTAGTCAGCAGCATGAGCCGGCGAGGCAACTGCCACGACAACGCCGTCGCGGAGAGCTTCTTCCAGCTGCTCAAGCGCGAGCGTGTGCGCCGGCAGATCTACGCCACGCGCAGCGACGCACGCGCCGACATCTTCAACTACATCGAGATGTTCTATAACCCCAAGCGGCGCCACGGCACGGCCGGCGACACTTCGCCAGTCGAGTTCGAGCGACGCCATTCCCAACGGCTCAAAAGTGTCTAGGAAATCCGGGGCGATTCAGTGCGTGAAGGTCAACACGGCCGGGCAGCTGCTGCGCAGCTATTTCTTCTTGTACAGCGTGAACGAGGGTGAGGGCCTTTCGAGGCGCGACGGCGTCGGGGCGGAACAGACGCTCATCGTCAGGCGCTTGACCACGCCTCAAGGGGTTGGCACAGGCATCGCTTATAAGGCGCAAGAGGAGGAAAGTGCGCTTCATCCATCCCTGAGCACCCATATCGAGCGCATGGCGGCGCAGGGTTTTGAGGACTGAGCACACCCACCATTCGCCAGAACTTGAAAACGCTGCGGGCACACTACCCGCAGCGTTTTTTCTTGTGAGCCAAAAAAAGCCGGCCCGAGAAGGCCGGCTGTAAAAGCAAGGTGCCCCTAAGCCCTTGCCGATGGAAACTGTTTTCAGCCCCTGTCGCCCGTCAGACAAGCGTCAGCAGCTATCAAAATATGAGCGATCAAGACGCGCACACGGCTTCGTGTGCGGCCTCGATGCGCGGGTAGAAGTCGCGGTCTTCGCGGCGCATGCGGTCGTACACGCTGCGCAGGGCGACGTTGGCCTCGGCGCGAAAGCCCTCGGGGTCTGCGGCCACGCGCTCGGCGGTGTTCCAGCGCCGGGCAAAGGCCGCGTAGCTGCTGGCGATCTCGCCCATCTCGTGCTGAAAGCGCGCGCCCAGGCGGGCCAGGTCGGCGTCGCCGCCGGTCTGCAACGCGGGGTACAGCAGGCGGTCTTCCACCGCCAGGTGCAGGCGGATGGTGGAGCTCATGGCGACGATGCCCCGGGCGATCTGGGCGGCGTGCTGCGCCGGGCCGGCGTGGCTCAAGCTGCGCAGCGCGTCGATCTGCGCAAGGATGTCCTCGTGCTCGTGCTTGAAGCGGTCGATGTTCATGGCGGGCAGTCCTGGAAAGCGAAGAGAAAAGAGGGCCAAGGCGGTGCGCGCAGGCGCGCCCCGCCTCCCCGCGTCAGCGGGCCGCGCCCGCCAGGGTGCCGGTGCCCGGGGCGGCGCTGGGGCGCGCGCCGAACAGCACGCCGCTGACCACCTGCCAGGTCACGCACAGGGCGCCGGTGATGAACACCACGTCGCCGAAGGTGCGCACCCAGCGCAGCGTCACCAGGAAGGGCTGCTGCATGAAGGCTTCGCTGCGGGCATACCACAGGCCTTCGGTCACGCTGGCGTGGAACTGAAACAGGCCGATGGGCAGCAGGCTGGTGGAGATCATCAGCACCAGGCCGGCGTTGAGCCACCAGAAGCCCGTCTTCATCAGCCGCTCGTTGAACTGCAGCTCGGGGCGTACGTAGCGCAGCACCATCAGCGTGAAGCCCAGGGCCAGGAAGCCATAGACACCGAACAGGGCGGCATGGGCGTGCACCGGCGTGGTGTTCAGGCCCTGGATGTAGTACAGCGAGACGGGCGGGTTGATCATGAAGCCGAAGACGCCCGCGCCCAGCATGTTCCAGAAGGCCACGGCAACGAAGCACATCAGCGGCCACTTCAGGCGCTTCATCCACTCGGCCTTGTGCTGCAGGCGCCAGTGTTCCCAGGCCTCGTGGCCCAGCACCACCAGCGGCACCACTTCCAGCGCGCTGAACGAGGCGCCAACGGCCATGACCGGGGTGGTCGTGCCCGAGAAGTACAGGTGGTGGAAGGTGCCGGGCACGCCGCCCAGCATGAAGAGGGACGCGGACGCCAGGCTGGCGGCCGTGGCCATGCGGTAGGACACCAGGCCCAGGGTGGAGAAGATGAAGGCCAGTGCCGTGGTGGCGAAGACTTCGAAGAAGCCCTCCACCCACAGGTGCACCACCCACCAGCGCCAGTACTCCATCACCGAGATGTGCGTGCGCTCGCCGTAGAACAGGCCGGTGCCGTAGAACAGGCCGATGCAGACCACCGAGGAGGTGAGCAGCGCCAGCAGGTTCTTGTCCTGGCCGTTGGGGGCCAGCAGGGCGGGGAAGATGGCGCGGGCCATCAGCACCAGCCAGAAGGCGATGCCGGCGAACTTGCCGATCTGCCACAGGCGGCCCAGGTCCACGTACTCATAGCCCTGGTGGCCCAGCCAGAAGTTCAGGTTGGGCGGCAGGATCTGCGCAATCGCCAGGTAGTTGCCGATGAACGAGCCCACGCAGACCACCACCAGCGCCCAGAACAGGATGTCCACGCCGAGCTTTTGGTACTTGGGGTCCTTGCCGCCGTTGATGACCGGCGCCAGGAACAGGCCCGCGGCCAGAAAGCCCGTGGCGATCCAGAACAGCGCCGCCTGCAGGTGCCAGGTGCGCACCAGCGAGTAGGGGAACCAGCGCGAGATGTCGATGCCGTAGAACTGCTGGCCTTCCACCGTGTAGTGCGCGGTGAAGCCGCCCAGCAGCACCTGCGCGGTGAACAGCGCCACCACCAGGAACAGGTACTTGCCCAGCGAGCGCTGCGAAGGCGTCAGCGGCACGCGGGTGAGGGGGTCGTGCGCGGGCACGACGGGGTCCTTCTCGTCTTCCTTGCGCAGGAAGGCCCAGCCCCAGATCAGGAAGCCCACGCCGGCCATCATGACCACCACGCTGGCGATGGACCAGATGATGTTCTCGCCCGTGGGCTGGTTGCCCACCAGTGGCTCGTGCGGCCAGTTGTTGGTGTAGGTGGCGCCGCTGCCGCCGTGGTCGGCGGGGCGTTCGGTCGAGGCGACCCAGGACGTCCAGAAGAAGAAGCCCGCCATCTGCGCGCGCCGCTCGGCGCTGGGCAGGGTGTTTTCCTTCATGGCGAAGTGCTCGCGCGACTTCTGCAGCGAAGGGTCGTCGCTGAACAGCTTGTCGTAGTACTGCGTCACCTCGGCGATGGCCTGGGCGCGCACCTTGGACAAGGTCGCCGTGTCCGTCACCTTGTCATAGGTATTGGTGCGGTACTCCTTCTTCAGGCGGGCCTTCAGGGTCGCCTGGGCGTCCTCGTCCAGCTGGTCGAACGGCTTGCCGTAGTTCTTCTGGGCAGAAATCTCCAGCCAGGCCAGCAGCTCGCGGTGCAGCCAGTCGGCCGTCCAGTCCGGCGCCTGGTAGGCGCCGTGGCCGAAGATCGAGCCCAGCTGCATGCCACCCACCGACTGCCAGGCGGTCTGGCCGTCCAGGATGCCGTCCTTGGTGTAGAGCGCGTCGCCGCTGCCCTCCACCAGCACCTTGCCCGGGATGGGCGGCGCGGTGCGGTATACCTCCACGCCGTAGTAGCCCAGCAGGCTGAAGGTGACGATCAGCACGCCTATCAGCGTGTACCAGTACTTCGCGTACTTACCCATGAAGGGCCTCCATCATCGTGTTGTAGTGAGATAGGGAAAGGGGAAAACGTGCGCCCGTGCTGCCGCGCAGTGCGGCGGGCGGGGCCTGGGGGCGTTGCAGTGGCATGGCAGAACAAGACAAAACGTCACCTGTAAAAGCAGTTCGCAGCGCTTTGAGACGAAGCGATACCGATGCCCTGTCCTTTGCAAGCTACGGGCCAGCCCTGTGGACGTCAAAAATCAAGGGTTTACACGGGCATGGGTACAATTCACCCTGTCCAAATAGGGTAGAAAGAACCGTAACAAGGTGAATATGACCGTATTCGAGGCTGCCGTCCCCACGGCAGCCTCGCAAGACCCCTTGCTGGCCCTGTGCATCGACCTGGGTGCCGAGATGCCGCAGGCCGTGCGCCTGCAGCGGCTGGTGGATCTGCTGCGCGCGCAGTTCGGCTGCGGCGCCGTGGCTCTCTTGCGGCTGCAGGAAGAGCAGCTGCGGCCCGTGGCTGTGAACGGCCTGGTCAGCGACGCCCTGGGCCGGCGCTTTGCCGTGGCCCAGCACCCGCGCCTGGCGGCCATCCTGGCGCGCCACGAAGTCACCTGCTTCGAGCACGACAGCACGCTGCCCGACCCCTACGACGGCCTGCTGGACACCCTGGTCGGCGAGCCCCTGCCGGTGCACGATTGCATGGGCGTGGCCCTGCACCTGGAAGGGCGCCCCTGGGGCGTGCTGACGCTGGACGCCCTGACCACCGGCACCTTCGGCCCGGCCGCGCGCGCCCGACTGGCCCAGTGCGTGCCCGTGGCCGAGGCCGTGGTGCGCGTGGCGCGGCTGGAGCAGGAGCTGCGCACCCTGCGCATGGCCGCCACCGCCCCCGGCGTGGGCGCCGCCGGCGAGGCCGGCGCTTCGTCATCCGCCCGCCGCGCCGGCGAGGTCGAGGTCGTCGGCGAGAGCCCGGCGCTGTCGCGCCTGCTGCACGAGCTGTCGGTCGTCGCCACCTCCGAGCTGCCCGTGCTGCTGCTGGGCGAGACCGGCGTCGGCAAGGAGCTGTTCGCCCGCCTGGTGCACCAGGGTTCGCCCCGGCGCACGCGGCCGCTGGTGCACGTCAACTGCGCCGCTCTGCCCGAGTCGCTGGCCGAAAGCGAGCTGTTCGGCCACGTGCGCGGGGCGTTTTCCGGTGCGGTGAGCGACCGGCCCGGCCGCTTCGAGGCCGCCGAGGGCGGCACGCTGTTCCTGGATGAAGTGGGCGAGCTGCCCCTGGCCGTGCAGGCCAAGCTGCTGCGCACGCTGCAAAACGGCGAAATCCAGCGCCTGGGCGCCGACCGGCCCCGCAGCGTGAACGTGCGCGTCATCGCCGCCACCAACCGCAACCTGCGCGAGCAGGTCGCCAGCGGCGCGTTTCGCGCCGATCTGTACCACCGCCTGTCGGTCTATCCCGTGCCCATTCCGCCGCTGCGCGAGCGCGGCAACGACGTGCTGCTGCTGGCCGGGCGCTTTCTGGAGCTGAACCGCGCCCGCCTGGGGCTGCGCAGCCTGCGCCTGTCGCCTGACGCACAAGCGGCCCTGCGCCGCTACCCCTGGCCGGGCAACGTGCGCGAGCTGGAGCACGTCATCAGCCGCGCCGCCCTCAAGGCGCTCTCGCGCGGGGCGGACGCCACCGCCATCGTCACCCTGGAAGCGGGGCTGCTGGACCTGGACGCCCTGGATGCGCCGGCCACCGCGGCGCCCGCCGCCGCCTCGGCCGCCCCTGCCGTGCCGCCGGCCGCCACCACGCTGCGCGACGCGGTGGACGCCTGCCAGCGCCAGGCCATCGACGCCGCCCTGCGCCGCCACGGCGGCAACTGGGCCCAGGCCGCGCGGGCGCTGGAGGTGGATGCGAGCAACCTGCACAAGCTGGCGCGGCGGCTGGGGCTGAAGGATTGAGCTTGCGCGGGGCAGGCGCAAAACCTCCTCCAGCGCGCTCCAGTCAAGCGCTGATAGCTACATAAAAGATAGTAATACTGCGGCAACCCCCGCTTCCCACCCGGGCGCGCCTGGGCCACCATGGCCGCTTTCCATCCGCGTCCAGGAGCCAGCCAGTGGCCGTCAGCGTTTTCGACCTGTTCAAGATCGGCATCGGGCCGTCCAGCTCGCACACCGTGGGGCCCATGCGGGCGGCGCGGCTGTTTGCGCAGCGCCTGGCGCGCGAAGGGCATGGCGCGCAAGTGGCGCGCGTACGCGTGCAGCTGTACGGCTCGCTGGGCGCCACCGGCCGCGGGCACGCCAGCGACCGGGCGGTGCTGCTGGGCCTGGCTGGGCACGCGCCCGACACGGTGGAGGTGCAGGCCATCGAGCCGTTGATCGAGCGCATCCGCTCCACCGGCCGCCTGCCCCTGGCCGATGGCCCGGAGATCGCCTTCGACGCCGCCCGCGACCTGCTGCTGGTGCCCGAGACCACCCTGGCCGTACACACCAACGGCATGCGCTTCGAGGCTTTCGACGCCCACGGCGCGCTGCTGGACGAGCAGGTGTACTACTCGGTCGGCGGCGGCTTCATCGTCAGCGAGCAGGCGGCGCAGGACGCGCAGCGCCAGGCGGAGCTGGCCCCCGCCACCGATGTGCTGCCGCTGCCCTTTCACAGCGGTGAGCAGCTGCTGGCGCGCGCCCGCGAGGCGGGCGGCTCCATCGCTCGCGTCATGCGCACCAACGAGCGCCACTGGCGCAGCGACGAGGAGATCGACGCCGGCCTGCTCACCATCTGGCGCACCATGCAGGACTGCGTGACGCGCGGCTGCGAGGCGGGCGGCGTGCTGCCGGGCGGCTTCAAGGTGCGCCGGCGCGCCGCGGCGCTGCACCGGTCGCTGGTCGAGCGGCAGAGCTGGGACAAAGACCCGCTGCAGATCATCGACTGGGTGAACCTGTTCGCCCTGGCCGTGAACGAGGAAAACGCCGCCGGCGGGCGCGTGGTGACGGCGCCCACCAACGGCGCGGCCGGCATCGTGCCGGCGGTGCTGCACTACTACTGGCGCTTCACGCCCGGCGCCAGCGAGGCGGGCGTGATCGACTTTCTGCTGACCGCTGGCGCCATCGGCATCCTGTACAAGGAAAACGCTTCCATCTCCGGCGCCGAGGTCGGCTGCCAGGGCGAGGTGGGCGTGGCCTGCTCCATGGCCGCGGCCGGGCTGTGCGCCGTGCTGGGCGGCAGCCCTGAGCAGGTGGAGAACGCCGCCGAAATCGGCATGGAGCACCACCTGGGCCTGACCTGCGACCCGGTGGGCGGGCTGGTGCAGATCCCCTGCATCGAGAGGAACGCGCTGGCCTCCGTCAAGGCCATCAACGCTGCGCGCATGGCGCTGCACGGCGATGGCACGCACCACGTGAGCCTGGACCAGGTCATCAAGACCATGCGCGAGACCGGCGCCGACATGCTGACCAAGTACAAGGAAACCTCGCGCGGCGGCCTGGCGGTGAACATCGTCGAGTGCTGAAGCAGCCTGCGGCATACTCTCCATTTGATAGCTGCTCGCGCTTGACTGGCGCGGGATGCAGGCCTTTTTCATACCAAAACCGAGAATCAGGAGACTTGCATGAAAGTGCTGGACAGCGTGCGCGTGCTGGAGATTGGCGGCCTGGGGCCGGGCCCGTTTTGCGCCATGCACCTGGCCGACCTGGGCGCCGACGTGATCTCCGTCGTGCGCCAGCCGTCCGGGCCGGCCATCACCTCCGACCTGCTCAACCGCGGCAAGCGCTCGGTCTTTGCCGACCTGAAAAGCGAGGCCGGCCGGGCGCTGGTGCTGCAGCTGGTGGCGCAGGCCGACGTGCTGATCGAGGGCATGCGCCCGGGCGTCATGGAGCGCCTGGGCCTGGGCCCGGCCGAATGCCACGCGGCCAATCCGCGCCTGGTCTATGGCCGCATGACCGGCTGGGGCCAAGGCGGTCCGCTGGCCCAGCGCGCCGGGCACGACACCAACTACGTGGCAGTCAGCGGCGCCCTGTGGGGCAGCGGCCCGGCGGACGCGCGCCCGGTCTCGCCCTTTGCCGTGCTGGGCGACATCGGCGGCGGCGCGCTGTACCTGATGACGGGGCTGCTGGCCGGCATCGTGCAGGCGCGCGACAGCGGGCGCGGCACGGTGGTGGACGCGGCCATCGTCGATGGCGCGGCGCACATGCTCAACCTGATGCTCAGCGCCCGCGCCACCGGCCTGGTGGGCGATGCGCGCGGGGCCAGCGTGCACGACAGCTCGCCCTTCTACGACACCTACGTCTGCGCCGACGGCGGCCACATCACCCTCGGCGCGCTGGAGCCGCAGTTCTACGCCCTGCTGCTGGCCACGCTGGGGCTGGAAGGCGACGCCGACTTTGCCGGACACCAGTGGGACCGCGCCGCCTGGCCGCGCCGGCGCGCCCGCCTGGCCGCGCTCTTCCTGGCGCAGCCGCGCGCGCACTGGCAGGCGCTGCTGGAGCCCACGGACGCGTGCTTTGGCGCCGTGCTCAGCCCGCTGGAGGCGGCCGAGCACCCGCACCTGCGCGAGCGCGGGGTGTATGTGCAGCCGGCCGGCGGCCCGCTGCAGGCCGTGCCGGCGCCGCGCTTCGATGGGGCTGCCTATCCCGCGGCGCCGGCCTGCGCGGCCGGCGCGCACACGCAGCAGGTGCTTGAGCAGCTGGAAAGCGGCGGCAGCGCCTGGCGCCCGCGCTGAAGCCGCGGCGTCAGCGCCCCGCGCCCAGCAGCGGCGAGGCCGGCAGCCGCCGAAAGGCCAGCGAGGCCAGTGCCAGCCAGGCGGCGATCGCCAGCATCACGGCGCGGTAGGGCTCCCAGCCCTGCGCGCCGGCCCAGGCCGCCACGATGCCGGTGAACCACTGCATCAGCGCCACGCCCAGGAACATCGCCATGGTGAACAGCGACAGCGCCCGGCCCGTCAGCTCGGGCGGGTAGGAGGCGCGCACGTCCGCGTACTGCAGCACGCCATAGCCCGACAGCAGCCCCATCAGCACGATGGTCGCTACGGCAGCGGCCACGCCGGGCAGCAGCGCCAGCGCCACGAAGAACGCCGCCATCAGCGTGCTGGCGCGGGCGATCCAGGCGCGGCGGCGGCGCACGCCCGGGTCCATGCGGCCGAAGGCCGCCGGGGTGAACAGGGCGATCAGTGACAGCACCAGCGCCACGTTGCCGCTGCCCACCAGCGTGAAACCGAAGCGCTCGATCAGCAGCGGACCCAGCCACAGCCCGCGCAGCGACAAAAACGCCGCGTAGCACGACATGCCCAGCACCAGGATGCCCCAGGTGTGCGGCACGGCCAGCAGCGCGCCCATGCGCGACAGGGCCTGCAGCCAGCCCTCGCGCTCGCCCGCGGCGCGGGCGGGGGCGTAGGCGGCGGGCGGCTCGTGCACCACGCGCCACACCAGCAGCCAGGCCGCCAGCGACAGGCCGGTGAGCACGCCGTAGCCCACGCGCCAGCCCCAGTGCTGCACCACCCAGGCCAGCGGCGTGCCGGTGAAGATCAGCCCCAGCCCGCCCACGCCCATGCTCATGCCCGAGAAGAAGGCAAAGCGCTCGGCCGGAAAGTGCCGCGCCACGAACAGCGTGGACGCAAGGAACGCCGGCGAGCAGCCCACGCCGATCAGCAGCTGCCCGGCCATCAGCCAGCCATAGCTGGGCGCCAGGGCTGACAGCGCGCTGCCGGCAATGGCCAGCGAGAAGGCGGCCAGCACCGTGCGGCGCAGGCCATAGACGTCCACGCCGATGCCCATGAGCAGCTGCGCCACGCCGAACGACAGCCCGAACAGCCCGGCAAAGGCGCCCAGCGCCTGGCCCGTCAGGCCGAAGTCGGCCTGCAGGCTGGGCGCCAGGATGGCGGTGACGGTGCGAAACGCCTGGCTCATGGCAAAGGCCGACAGCAGGGCCAGCAGCATCAGCGCCAGGCGGGGCGCGGGGGGGGAGGGCGTGGGAGGCGTGGAGGGCGACATGGTTGGCGCAGGCGCCCGGGCGGCGCGCGGGCATTGTGCGCGCGGGCCGCGCCTGCCGCTGGCGCCCGCTGTCGCGCAGGCGAATGGCGGGCGGGGCGCAAAGCAGGCATGCTCGGGCGATGCAACCCACCGCCCAGGTCCACTACCAGGCCGAGCTGAACGCCGGCCGCTTTTGCCTGCAGCGCTGCGGCGCCTGCGCCCGGCATGTCTTTCCCCCGCGCGAGGTCTGCCCGCACTGCGCCGCCGCGGCGCTGCAGTGGCAGCCGGCCAGCGGCCTGGGCCGGGTGCATTCCAGCAGCACCATCGCCCGCAAGGCAGAGGCCGGCGGCGACTACAACGTCGCGCTGATCGACCTGGACGAGGGCCCGCGCATGATGAGCCGGGTGGAGGGCGCCGCGCCCGAGGACGTGCGCATCGGCCAGCGCGTGCGGGCCCGCATCGCTGCGCAGGAGGGCGGGCAGGCCCTGGTGCTGTTCGACCCTGCGCCCGAGCAGCCCTCGCCGGCGCTGCCGCTGCGCCAGCCGCCGGCCGTGCGGCTGGATGCGGCCGCCGTCAACCGCCCCTTGCGCGGGCGCGTGGCCATCGCCGGCGCCGCCACCTATGGCTGCGGCGAGGCGCCGGGCCTGGACGACATGGCGCTGCTGGCCCGCGCCGCCCAGGCGGCGGTGGCGGACGCCGGCCTGACCATGCGCGACATCGACGGCATCGCCACCTGCAGCATCAACGCCAGCATGTGGGCCATGCCGGTCATCGAGCACCTGGGCCTGAACCCGACCTACATCGACAGCACGCAGCTGGGCGGCAGCAGCTTCGTGGCCCACCTGCTGCCGGCGGTGCGGGCGCTGCAGGCGGGCCAGTGCAACGCCGTGCTGGTGTGCTACGGCAGTGCGCAGCGCACGGCCACCTTTGGGCGGCGCGAGAGCATGGCGGCGCGCCGCTTCCTGGACCCGCACCCCTTCGAGCACCCCTACGAGCCGCCCCTGCCCGTGGCGGCCTACGCCCTGGCCGCCGCGCGCCACATGCACGAATACGGCACCACGCGCGCGCAGCTGGCCGAGGTGGCCGTGGCCGCGCGCGCCTGGGCGCAGCTGAACCCCGAGGCCTTCCTGCGCGAGCCGCTCACGCTGGAGCAGGCGCTGGCCGCGCGCCCCGTCGCCAGCCCGCTCACCGTGCGCGACTGCTGCCTGGTCACCGACGGCGCCGGCGCCATCGTGCTCACGCGCAGCGAGCGCGCCCGCGACCTGCCGCGCCCGCCGGTCTATGTGCTGGGCAGCGCCACGGCCGTGTGGCACCGGCAGATCTCGTGCATGCACCAGCTCACCCGCACCGCCGCCGTGCAGTCCGGCGCGCAGGCCTATGCCATGGCCGGCCTGGCGCCGGCCGACATGGACATGGCCCAGCTGTACGACGCCTTCACCATCAACACCCTCCTGTTCCTGGAGGACCTGGGCTTTTGCGCCAAGGGCGAGGGCGGCGCCTTCGTGCAGGGCGGCGCCATCGCCCCGGGCGGGCGGCTGGCGGTCAACACCAATGGCGGCGGGCTGTCGTGCGTGCACCCGGGCATGTATGGCATCTTTGCCCTCGTCGAGGCCGTGCGCCAGCTGCGCGGCGAGGCCGGCGAGCGCCAGCTGGCGCGCCACCGCACGGCCGTGGTGCACGGCAATGGCGGCACCCTGTCCAGCCAGGCCACGGCCGTGCTGGGCACCCACGACGCGCTGTGAGCTGTGCGCAAAAATAGGCATGAAATCAGCCTCCAGGCCAGTACCATCAAGCGCTGGCAGCTATCGAATACATAGCTTTCTCCTTCGCTGTCCGTCTCTTTCCCCTGTTTGAATGCCTGCCCTGACATGAATCCCACCCCTTCATCCCCCGCCGCTGGCGCGCTGGACGGCCTGCGCGTGCTCGACCTGTCGCGCGTGCTGGCTGGTCCCTGGTGCACGCAGAACCTGGCCGACCTGGGCGCGGACGTGGTCAAGATCGAAAAGCCCGGCGCCGGCGACGACACCCGCCACTGGGGCCCGCCCTTCTTCCCCGATGCCCAGGGCCAGCCCACGGACGAGGCCTGCTACTTCGCCGCCTGCAACCGCAACAAGCGCTCGGTCACCGTGGACATGGCCACTTCGCAAGGCCAGCAGCTCATCCGCCAGCTGGCCGAGGACAGCGACGTGGTGGTGGAGAACTTCAAGACCGGCGGCCTGGCCCGCTACGGGCTGGACTACGCCAGCCTGTCGGCCTTGAATCCGCGCCTGATCTACTGCTCGGTCACCGGCTTCGGCCACACCGGGCCGTATGCGCCGCGTGCCGGCTATGACCTGCTGGTGCAGGCCATGAGCGGGTTGATGAGCATCACCGGCCACGCCGACGGCGAGGCCGGTGGCGGGCCGCTGCGCGTGGGTGTGGCCGTCATCGACCTGTTCACCGGCATGTACGCCACCACCGCCATCCTGGCGGCCCTGCAGGCGCGCCAGCGCACCGGGCGCGGCCAGCACATCGACATCGCCCTGCTGGACGTGGCCGTCGCCATGCTGGCCAACCAGGGCGCCAGCTTTTTGAACGCCGGCGCGGTGCCGCAGCGCCAGGGCAACTCGCACCCCAGCCTGGTGCCCTACCAGGACTTCCCCACGCAGGACGGGCGCATGCTGCTGGCCATCGGCAACGACGGGCAGTTCGCCCGCTTTTGCCAGGCTGCGGGCGTGCCCGCCTGGGCCGGGGACGCGCGCTTCGCCACCAACGCCGCCCGCGTGACGCACCGCCAGGCACTGGTGCCCCTGATCAGCGAAGTCACCCGCCAGCGCCCCACGGCCGAGTGGATCGCCCTGCTGGAAGACAAGGCCGTGCCCTGCGGCCCCATCAACGACATCGGCCAGGCGTTCGACGACGCCCAGGTCCGTGCCCGCGGCCTGCGCGTGCAGCAGCAGCGCTACGCGGGCGCCGAGCCGCCCGCCGGCCAGCAGGTCAACACCGTGGTCAGCACGGCCAGCCCCCTGCGCCTGTCAGGCACCCCCGTGCAACTGCGCCACGCCCCGCCGGCCCTGGGCCAGCACACAGAGGAAGTGCTGTACGAGCGGCTGGGACTGGATGCAGCGCGTATCGAGGCGCTGCGCGGCCAGGGCGTCATCTAGCCCATCCAGCAACACGGCGGCAGAAAACGGCCGCGCCAAAAAAGGACCACCGCGCCGGGAAACCGGCGCCCGCCAGGCCAGCGGACACCGCGCAAGGGCCGCCCCGCCGCGCTGGTGTCGTCCCCCTTCCCGTAGCGCGCAGCGCGTAGAGAGAAGGGGGAAGGCCCGCAGGGCCTCAGGGGGTTGTCACGGGTACAGTCCGCGCATCTCGCGCGCATGCAGGATGCGCTTGCACGCCACGATGAAGGTGGCGGTGCGCAGGGTCACCTGGTGCTGCTGCGCCACCTGCCACACGCCGGCAAAGGCCTCTTGCATGATGCGCACCAGGCGGGCGTTGATCTCGTCTTCGGTCCAGAAGAAGCTGGTGAAGTCCTGCACCCACTCGAAGTAGCTCACCGTCACGCCACCGGCGTTGGCGATCACGTCGGGCAGCACCAGTACGCCCTTGTCGTTCAGGATATCGTCGGCCTCAGGGGTGGTCGGACCGTTGGCGCCCTCGATGACCATCTTCGCCTGGATGCGGCCGGCGTTGTCCCGGTTGATCTGCCCTTCCAGCGCGGCGGGGATCAGGATGTCGCAGGCCACGCCCCAGAAGGCGTCGCCTTCCATCGCCTCGGCGCCGGCAAAGCCGGCCACGCCGCCGGTCTGCTCCACGTGGGCCAGCAGGGCGGACACATCCAGGCCCCGGTCGTTGTAGATGGTGCCAGTGTGGTCCTGCACGGCCACCACCAGCGCGCCGGCCTCGGCAAACAGCCGCCCGGCCGTGCCGCCGACGTTGCCAAAGCCCTGCACCGCTACCCGCGCGCCTTCGATGCGCATGCCGTTGTGCTTGGCCGCCTCCATGCCCACGGTGAAGACGCCGCGGCCGGTGGCCTCCATGCGCCCCAGCGAGCCGCCCAGGTCCACCGGCTTGCCGGTGACCACGCCGGTGGAGGTCTCGCCGACGTTCATGGAATAGGTGTCCATCATCCAGGCCATGATCTGGCCGTTGGTGTTCACGTCCGGCGCGGGGATGTCCTTGGTCGGGCCGATGATGATGCCGATCTCGCTGGTGTAGCGGCGCGTCAGGCGCTCGAGCTCGCCGCGCGAGAGCTTCTTCGGATCGACCCGGATGCCGCCCTTGGCCCCGCCGTAGGGCACGTTCACCGCCGCGTTCTTGATGCTCATCCAGGCCGACAGCGCCATGACCTCGGACAGCGTCACGTCCTGGTGGAAGCGCACGCCCCCCTTGCCGGGGCCGCGCGAGGTGTTGTGCTGCACGCGGTAGCCCTCGAAGTGGGCGATGGTGCCGTCGTCCATCTCGATGGGCACGTCCACGATCAGCGCGCGCTTGGGGCGCTTCAAGGTTTCCACCCAGCGCGCCAGGCTGCCCAGGTAGGGCGTGACGCGGTCCACCTGCTGCAGGTAGATGCCCCAGGGGCCCAGGTGGCTCGGGTCGAGATAGGAGGGCAGGGCGTGCCGGGGCGAGGCAGAGGTTTGTGAAGGGGCAGGGGACATGGGCAGGGGTTCCTGTGGGAATGCGAAAAAGGCAGGCGGGTCACTCTATGCCTGCCCCGGCGCGCTGTCCAACGCCGCCGTGTTTCGATGGCATGCGCGGCTTGCATGGCCCGGGCCGGGGCAGGGCTGGCCAGGGTTGCTCCTGAAATAGGAGCTGCCAGCGCAGGCAGAGCGGGCGCTGGACCCGGTTTTTCCTGTAGCCCTCCTGGGGAATACCCTTGTTCCTATACTGCCGGCCATGCCTGCCTCCCCTCCTGCCACGCCCGCGCCCGCCCCGACTGCTGCCACCGGGCTGCAGGGCCCCCGGCGCCGCGTGATCTTCGTGGCGCTGTACGAGCTCATCGCCATCGCCGCTTCCAGCCTGCTGTTCATCGCCATCGGTCAGGAGGCTGCCGCCTCGGGCGTCATGTCGGTGGTGGCGTCCACGCTGGCCATCGTCTGGAACGTCACCTTCAACCACCTGTTCGAGCGCTGGGAGGCGCGCCAGCCGGTCAAGGGCCGCTCGGTACTGCGCCGCGTGGTGCACGCCATGGGCTTTGAGGGCGGGCTGGCGCTGATGCTCATCCCGCTGATGGCCTGGTGGTTCGGCGTCGGCTTGTGGGAGGCCACGCTGATGGAGGCCGGGCTGCTGGTGTTCTTCCTGATCTACACCTACGCCTTCAACTGGGGGTTCGACCGCGCCTTCGGCCTGCCCGCCTCGGCGCAGGCCGCTGCGGCCCCGGCCGCTACGAACGCCTGCTGATGCCGTCTGCCGGGAAGGGCCGGCTCAGGTAGCGCGAGCCCGCTTCGCCAAAGCGCCAGGGCACATCCGCCGCGCGGGTGATGCCGATGCGCGGGCCGGTGACCAGCGCCGGGGCCTCGCCCACGGCAGGCGCCAGCAGCGCAAAGGGCGGCGCGTCCAACGGCAGGTGGTTCAGGCTCAGGTCGATGCCCAGCGCCTGCGCCAGCCGCCCGGGGCCGGCGCACAGCAGCCGCTCGTCCTGCATGCCGCGGCGCGCGCGCATGGCGGCAAGCCCGTGCGTGGGCGCCAGCGCGCGGATCAACACCGCCGCGCCATCGCCCTCGCTGCCGCACACCAGGTTCAGGCACCAATGCACGCCGTAGGAGCGGTACACATAGGCCCGTCCCGGCGGGCCGAACATGGCCGCGTTGCGCGCCGTGGGGCCACGAAAGCTGTGCGAGGCCGGGTCGCTGCGGTCGTACGCCTCGGTCTCCACGATGCGGCCCCCCACGCCATCGACCAGCAGCGTCACGCCGATCAGCAGCGGGGCGAGTTCGTGCGCCGGCAGGGAAAAGTTCAGTGCGGCGGGCCGCAGCGCGGGGGGCGGCAGAATCATCAGAAGGGGAAGCGGACATGAGGCCATGCTAGGGCGACGCGGCGGCGCAGCCAGGGTCGCGCCGCCCTCGCGCGCGTAGGACGCTGCCAGCGTCCGCTCGGCATGCGGCGATAGAATCGCGGGCTTACCCCAAGGAGCGTTGCAGCGGGCCGCAGCCCGTCAGGCTTGGGGCGCGTTCTTCTCTTTCGCAACGACGCTCACCTGTCCTCCAACCGTCTGCACAGGTGAGTCCGATGTCCGCTGTCCTTGTCCCCCCCATGAAACTCTCGGGCCTCGAGCCCGTGCTGATCGGCGAGGGCAGTCTGTTCGTCAACGTCGGCGAGCGCACCAACGTCACCGGCTCCAAGGCGTTCGCCCGCCTGATCCTGAACGAGGAATACGAAAAGGCCCTGTCGGTGGCGCGCCAGCAGGTGGAAAACGGCGCCCAGATCATCGACGTGAACATGGACGAGGCCATGCTGGACAGCAAGGCGGCCATGGTGCGCTTCCTGCAGCTCATCGCCTCCGAGCCCGACATCGCCCGAGTGCCGGTGATGGTGGACAGCTCCAAGTGGGAGGTCATCGAGGCCGGCCTGCGCTGCATGCAGGGCAAGGGCATCGTGAACTCGATCAGCATGAAGGAGGGCCTGGATGAATTCAGGCGCCAGGCCAGGCTGATCCGCCGTTACGGCGCCGCCGCCGTGGTGATGGCCTTTGACGAAAAGGGCCAGGCCGACACCTACCAGCGCAAGATCGAGATCTGCGAGCGCGCCTACCGCGTGCTGGTCGATGAGGTGGGCTTTGCGCCCGAGGACATCATCTTCGACCCCAACATCTTCGCCATCGCCACCGGCATCGAGGAGCACGCCAACTACGCCGTGGACTTCATCGAGTCGGTGCGCTGGATCAAGGCGAATCTGCCGGGCGCCAAGGTCTCTGGCGGCGTGTCCAACGTGAGCTTTTCCTTTCGCGGCAACGACCCGGTGCGCGAAGCCATCCACACTGTGTTCCTGTACCACGCCATCAAGGCCGGCATGGACATGGGCATCGTCAACGCCGGCATGGTCGGCGTCTATGACGACCTGGACCCGGTGCTGCGCGAGCGCGTGGAGGACGTGGTGCTGAACCGCCGGCCCGACTCGGCCGAGCGCCTGCTGGAGATCGCCGAAGCCACCAAGGGCGCGGCCAAGGACGACAGCAAGAAGCTGGAGTGGCGCGGCACGCCCGAGCACCCCAAAACCGTGGGCGAGCGCCTGTCGCACGCGCTAGTGCACGGCATCACCGACTTCATCGTCGAGGACACCGAGGAGGCCTACCAGGACATCGTTGTGGCCCGGGGAGGCCGGCCGCTGCACGTCATCGAAGGCCCGCTGATGGACGGTATGAACATCGTGGGCGACCTGTTCGGCGCCGGCAAGATGTTCCTGCCGCAGGTGGTGAAGAGCGCCCGCGTCATGAAGCAGGCCGTGGCCCACCTCATTCCCTACATCGAGGAAGAAAAGCGCCAGCAGGAAGCGGCCGGCCTGGACGTCTCCAGCAAGGGCAAGATCGTGATCGCCACCGTCAAGGGCGACGTGCACGACATCGGCAAGAACATCGTGACCGTGGTCCTGCAGTGCAACAACTTCGAGGTCATCAACATGGGCGTGATGGTGCCCTGCCACGAGATCCTGGCGCGCGCCAAGGCCGAGCGGGCGGACATCGTCGGCCTGTCGGGCCTGATCACGCCCAGCCTGGAGGAGATGCAGTACGTGGCCGGCGAGATGAGCCGCGACGACTACTTCCGCATCAAGAAGATTCCGCTCCTGATCGGCGGCGCCACCTGCTCGCGTGTGCACACGGCCGTGAAGATCGCGCCGCAGTACGACGGCCCCGTCGTCTATGTGCCCGACGCGTCGCGCAGCGTGAGCGTGGCGCAGAGCCTGCTGGGCGAGAACAAGGACAACTACCTGGCCGAGGTGCGTGCCGACTACGACCACGTGCGCGACCTGCACGCCAGGAAGAAGAAAACGCCGCTGTGGCCGATCGACAAGGCCCGCGCCAATGCCGCGCAGGTGGATTTCGCGCAGTTCACGCCCACCGTGCCGCGGGCCCTGGGCCGGCGCGTGCTGCGCAACTTCGACCTGGCCGAGCTGGTGCGCTACCTGGACTGGGCCCCGTTCTTCCAGACCTGGGACCTGGCCGGGCCGTACCCCGCCATCCTGGATGACGAGGTGGTGGGCGAGGAGGCACGCAAGGTCTTTGCCGACGGCCAGGCCATGCTGAAGAAAATCATCGATGGCCGCTGGCTCACCGCCAACGGCGTGATGGGCCTGTACCCGGCCAACCGGGTGGGCGACGACATCGAGTTCTATGCCGACGAGTCGCGCAGCCAGGTGCTGATGACCTGGTACGGCATGCGCCAGCAGACGGAAAAGCAGCTCGATGCCGAAGGCAACTTGCGCCCCAGCCGCTGCCTGGCGGACTTCGTGGCGACCAAGGAGTCGGGCGTCAAAGATTACGCCGGCCTGTTCGCAGTGACGGCCGGCATCGGCGCCGAGAAGAAGGAAAAGGAATTCCTGGACGCCCTGGACGACTACTCCAACATCCTCTTCAAGGCGATCGCCGACCGCCTGGCCGAGGCCTTTGCCGAATGCCTGCACGAGCGCGTGCGCCGCGACCTGTGGGGCTACGCGCCCCATGAAGCCCTGGGCAACGAGGAGCTCATCCGCGAAAAGTACCAGGGCATCCGCCCCGCGCCCGGCTATCCGGCCTGCCCCGACCACACGGCCAAGGTGGGCCTGTTCGAGCTGCTGCAGGCGGGCGAGATCGGCATGGAGCTCACCGACAGCTTCGCCATGTACCCGGCGTCCAGCGTCAGCGGCTTCTACATCGCCCACCCGCAGGCGACGTATTTCAGCGTCGGTCAGATCGGCGACGATCAGGTGCAGGACATGGCGGCGCGCCGCGGCATGGACCTGGACGAGCTGCGCCGGCGCCTGGCGCCCAACCTGGGCTGAGCGAACGGCCGGCCGGATGCTCCTGAAAAAGGAGCTGCCAGCGCTTGTGGGATAAGCGCTGGAGCCCTTTTTCGTTCACATCACTGCTGCTGGCGCAGCTCCTGCTCGTAGGCGCGCTTGGCCTGCACGCCGGCAGGGGTGAAGTCCGTGAAGACGCCGTCGATCCCCAGGCGGAAGTACGCCAGCATCTCCTGCACCGGGTCGCCCTTGAACACGCCGGCCAGGCGCGCGGGCTCGCTGCGGAAGGTGAAGCTGTGCACCACCAGGCCCGCCTTGTGGGCGGCGGCGATGAGGCCCGTGTCCGCGAGCGTGTTCACGTCCTTCAGGCCCGCGCCCGCCTTGTACGGCACGACCGAGTGCGCCAGCACCTGCGGCTTCCAGGGGCCGATGCCGTCGGCGTAGGTCTTGATCTCGGCCAGGCCCGCCGGAGTCAGCATGTCGCCAAAGGTGCGCGCGTCGCCGGCCAGCGTCCACATGTAGGGCCTGCCGCTGATGAAGGTCCACTCGTCATCGGTGATATAGACCATGGAGCCGTCGCGATAGTCGATGTCGTTGCCGTCGATCAGCTGCACGCCCTTGGCCTTCATGCCCACGCGGCGCAGGTATTTCAGGCTCTCGGGGTCGAAGCTCTGGATGTAGATGGGCGCATCCCTGGCGTTGAGCTTGTTCTTCTCCAGCAGCTTCATCACCGCATCTTCCAGCGGGCGCGAGCCGGGTGCGCCGCAGCCGTTGGCGATCGCCTGCTGGTTGTTCCAGTACGGGTTCTTGGTCTCGGCATAGACCGGAATGGTGCGGCCCAGCTCGCGGCCCTTGGCGGCGGCGATGTCGATCACGTCCTGCGCGCTGATGAGCGGCAGCTTGCCGTTCCACTCGGTGGGGCGGTCGGCGCGGTTGTCCAGCGTGGTGCCGCCCAGCCAGTCGCGCAGCTCCTGCAGGGTGAAGTCGCTGATGGACCAGTCGCCGGTGTGGTCCTCCCCATCGACCACCAGGGGCCCCAGCACCGACTTCGGATCCTGCGGGTCGATCTGGTCGCTCAGGTAGCGTGCTGGCCCATTGGCGGGCACGGCCGGGTATTTGACCGGCACCCACACGCCGGGCGTGGTGCGCTTTCGGCGCGCCACCTCGGCGTGGGTCTTGGCCACCTCGGCCACGTTGGTGCTGTCGGACAGCCAGGCGTTGTGGCGCGCCACCAGCTGGCAGTCGCGCGTCAGGTGCATGTCCAGCTCCAGCATGTCGGCGCCGGCGTCGGCGGCCTTCTCGTAGGCCATGCGCGTTTGCTCGGGGTACAGGCCCGAGTAGCCCCGGTGCGCGATGACCTGGGGCGGCGAGCCGTCCAGGGTTTGATAGCGCACGCCGCTGTCACCATCGCCGCCGCCGCAGGCGGCCAGCAGGGCGCAGCTGGCGAGCAGGACAAGCGGCGCGCGCAGCCGGGAAAGGGAAAGAGAGGTCGTCATGGTGGTGGGCATGCCTTGTGTGAAGGGGAACAGCCTGTCATGGGCAGGCCGCCACACTAAGCGGCCCGTATGTCAGCAGCGTGTCATGCAAGGTGACGCCCGCCAATATGCCCAGCCGGACACGCACCACTCGTATCCAATTGCAATGCACTTCCCGTGCCTGTCGCCGCTGGCCGGCAGCGGCGCCGGCGCTCAGGACTGCGGCGTGGTCCGCTGCGCCATCTCCAGCTGCATGGACACCATGTTCACCAGGGTATGCACGCTGGGGCGGCCGGTCTCGATGACGAAATGCGCCGCTTCGCGGTACAGCGGGTCGCGTGCCTGGTGCAGCTCGCGCAGGCGCCCCAGCGGGTCGTGCACCTGCAGCAGCGGCCGGGTGCGGTCATGGCGCAGGCGCCGCCACAGGTCCTCGGGTGTGGCGCGCAGGTAAAACACCTGGGCAAAGCTGCTGCGCAGCACGGCGCGGTTGGCTGCCCGCAGCACGGCGCCCCCGCCCGTGGACAGCACCACGGGCCCGGGCTGGGCGGCCAGCTCGGCCAGCAGGGCCTGCTCGCGGTCGCGAAAGCTCTCCTCTCCGCATTCCTCGAAGTACTGGCGGATGCTGCTGCCCAGCACATCTTCCAGGCGCTGGTCCAGGTCGATGAAGGGCAGCTCGAGGCGGCGCGCCAGGTGGCGGCCTACGGTGGTTTTGCCCGAACCGGGCAGGCCGACGAGGGCGCAGCGCGTTTGCATGGTGGAGAAGGCAAGCCAGACAGAAGGAAGGAAAGAGGCAGGGCGCGAAGCCGCGGCGCGGGCTGCCGAGTGTACGGACACCAGGCGCGGCCACGCGGCCTGTACTGACACCGCTGGTTGCAACCGTTGCCGACAATGCCGCCATGCCCGCTTTTTTCGACGCGCTCAAGGCGCGTGTGCAGTCGCTGCTCCAGCCCTTTCATCCCTTCATCCGCGCCGCATCGCTGTGGTCGGACGCGGACGGGCCGCGCATGAGCGCCGCCATGTCGTTCTACGGCATGCTCAGCCTGGCGCCCCTGCTGCTGCTGCTGGTGGGCGTGCTGGGCTGGTGGTTTGACCGCGCCTACCTGGAAAGCAGCCTGGTCGCCCAGGTGCAAGGCGTTGTCGGCGAGCGCGTCGCTGATGTCGTGCGCGGCGCGCTGGAAAGCGCCAAGGAGCCGGCGCAGGGCCGCCTCGCCTCCATCGCGGCGCTGGTGCTGCTGGCTTCGGGTGCCACGGGGGTGTTCGTGGAGCTGCAATCGGCGCTGGAGCGCTTGTGGGCCACCGAGACGGCCAAGGACCCGGTCGGCGGCCGGCCGGCCTGGTGGCGGCTGGCCTCGCTGCGCCTGCGCGGGCTGGCCTATGTGCTGGCCATCGGCTTTTTGCTGCTGGTGTCGCTGGTGCTGTCCACCGCCATCAAGGTGGTGGCCACATGGGCCGGCAACTGGCTGCCGTTCGACTCCGCGGGCGTGGTGCTCAACCTGATCAACGAGCTGGTGGCCTTCGTCGTCACGGTGCTGCTGTTCGTCGGGCTGATGCGCATGGGCGGCGGGCGCCATCCACCCATGGCCTGCCTGCTGTTCGGCGGCTTCGTGGGGGCGCTGCTGTTCACCGTGGGCAAGCAGGCGCTGGCGTTCTACCTGTCCACCGCGGCCGTGGTCTCGGCCTACGGCGCGGCCGGCTCGCTGGTGGTGCTGCTGATGTGGATCTACTTCTCGTCGGCCGTGCTGCTGTTTGCCGCCAGCAGCGCCCGCGCCCTGCATGAGCAGACCCGCCCCCTGGAGGCCGCCGCCGCCCGCCCGGCCTGCGCCGACGACGGCGCTCCCGGCCCCCGCAAGCCGCCGCCCGCCCGGTTCGAGCAGCCCGCCGACTTCACCGAACTGGCCCGCATGGCCAGAGGCAAGCCACCGTCAGGCAGCACCGCTCCGCCAAAAAAAGCATAAAAAACGGCTGCAACGCCCGCCCATCAAGCGCCAGCAGCTATAAAAAAAGAAGCGCCGGTCAAAACCGGCTCCGCCCCTTGCCAGCAGACGCCGTGGATCCGGCTTCGCCGCTCCAGTGGCGTCAGCCGCTCAGGGGGATGTCACTTCTCCACAAACGCCCGCTCGATGACGAAGTCGCCCGGCCGCGTGGTGTTGCCTTCCTCGAAGTCGCGCTTTTCCAGCAGCTCCTTGAGCGAGGCCAGCATCTCCGGGCTGCCGCACAGCATGACGCGGTCTTCCAGCGGCGACAGCGGCGGCACGCCCAGGTCGGAAAACAGCTTGCCGCTTTCGATCAGGTCGCTGGTGCGGCCCTGGTTGCGAAACGCTTCGCGCGTCACGGTGGGGTAGTACTTGAGCTGCCTGCTGACCAGCTCGCCCAGGAACTCGTGCTGCGGCAGCTCCTGCGTGATGTAGTCGTGGTAGGCCAGCTCGCCCACTTGGCGCACGCCGTGGATCAGGATGACCTCCTCGAACTTCTCATAGGTCTCCGGGTCGCGGATGACGCTCAGGAAGGGCGCCAGGCCGGTGCCGGTGGAGATCAGGTACAGGCGCTTGGCCGGCAGCAGATAGTCGATCAGCAGCGTGCCGGTGGGCTTCTTGCCCACGACGATGGTGTCGCCCACCTGGATGTGCTGCAGGCGCGAGGTCAGCGGGCCGTCCGGCACCTTGATCGACAGGAACTCCAGGTGCTCCTCGTAGTTGGCACTGACGATGCTGTAGGCGCGCAGGAGCGGCTTGCCGTCCACCTTCAGGCCGATCATGGTGAAGTGGCCGTTGGAGAACCGCAGCGCCGGATCGCGCGTGGTGGTGAAGGAAAACAGGCGGTCGGTCCAGTGGTGCACCGACAGGACACGTTCTTCGAGGAAAGCGCTCATTGGAGGGTGGTGGGTCGAATGGCGGGGATGAGGCGAAGTGGCAAAGTGCCGCGGCGCCGAGTGTCGCCGCTTTGATATACGGCTTCGGCATAAGCCGAACGACAGGGGCGGGCCTGCCATCCGTACAAACCCGCGGATTGTGGAGCAAACGCGCGCGCCGGGTACATTGGCCACCCCTTGCACTGACCTGCGACAAAGGATCCGTCCCGCCATGCCGATTCGTTTGCACTTTCTCGTCCCGGCCCTTGCCCTGTCCCTGCTCGCGCCAGCCGCCTTCGCCCAGGGCAGCTACAAGATCGGCGAGATCAACAGCTACAAGGCCCAGCCGGCCTTCCTGGAGCCCTACAAGAAGGGCATGGAGCTGGCGGTGGAACAGGTCAACGCCGCTGGCGGCGTGGCGGGGCGCACGCTGCAGCTGGTCACCCGCGACGACAACGGCAACCCGGCCGACGCCGTGCGCGCCGCCGAGGAGCTGCATGCGCGCGAGAAGATCGACGTGCTGATGGGCAGCTTCCTGTCGCACGTCGGCCTGGCGCTGACGGACTACGCGCAGCAGAAAAAGCGCTTCTTCCTGGCCGCCGAGCCGCTCACGGACAAGATCGTGTGGGGCGAAGGCAACCGCTACACCTTCCGCCTGCGGCCGTCGACCTACATGCAGGTGGCCATGCTGGTGCCCGAGGCGGCGCGGCTGAACAAGAAGCGCTGGGCCATCGTCTATCCCAACTACGAGTACGGCCAGTCGGCCGTGGCCACGTTCAAGCAGCTGATGGCCGCTGCCCAGCCGGGTGTGGAGTTCGTCGCCGAACAGGCCACGCCCCTGGGCAAGGTGGACGCCGGCAGCGTGGTGCAGGCGCTGGCAGATGCGAAGCCAGACGCCATCTTCAACGTGCTGTTCGCCGCCGATCTGGCCAAGTTCGTGCGCGAGGGCAACACGCGCGGGCTGTTCGAGCAGCGCGCCGTGGTGAGCCTCTTGTCCGGCGAGCCCGAGTACCTGGACACGCTCAAGACCGAAACCCCCACCGGCTGGATCGTCACCGGCTACCCCTGGTACGCCATCAAGACGCCCGAGCACCAGGCCTTCCTGGACGCCTACCAAAAGCGCTTCAAGGACTACCCGCGCGCCGGCTCGGTGGTGGGCTACAACGCCATCCTGTCGGTGGCCGCGGGCTTGAAGAAGGCCGGCAGCGCCGACACCGAAAAGCTCATCGCCGCCTTCCGCGGGTTGGAGGTGGCAACGCCCTTCGGCCCCATCACCTACCGCGCGCAGGACCACCAGTCCACCATGGGCGCCTACGTGGGCACGACGGCGCAGCACAGCGGCAAGGGCGTGATGGTTCGATTCCAGTACATGGACGGCGGCAAGTTCCAGCCTTCCGATGAGGAAGTGAAGAAGCTGCGCCCCGCGGCCCCCTGATGGACTTCTCCGGCCTGCTGGCGCAGCTGCTCAACGGCCTGGCGGGCGCGTCCACACTGTTTCTGGTGGCGGCGGGCCTGTCGCTGATCTTCGGCGTCACGCGCATCGTCAACTTCGCCCACGGCTCGTTCTACATGCTGGGGCTGTTCGTGGCGTATTCGTGCGTCGAGCGGCTGTCGGGCTCCCTGGGTTTCTGGCCCGCGCTGGCCCTGGCGCCGCTGGCCGTGGGCCTGCTGGGCGCGGCGGTCGAGGTGGCGCTGCTGCGGCGGCTGTACCGCGCGCCGGAGCTGCTGCAGCTGCTGTCCACCTTCGCGCTGGTGCTGGTCATCAAGGATGCGGCGCTGTGGCTGTGGGGGCCCGAAGAACTCTTCGGCCCGCGCGCGCCGGGCCTGGAGGGCGCGGTGGACCTGCTGGGCCGGCGCTTCCCAGCCTACGACCTGTTTTTGATCGCCGTCGGCCCCATCGTGCTGCTGCTGCTGTGGCTGCTGCTCACGCGCACGCGCTGGGGCACGCTGGTGCGCGCGGCCACGCAAGACCGCGAGATGCTGGGCGCCCTGGGCGTGAACCAGGCCTGGCTGTTCACGGGCGTGTTCGCCCTGGGCGCGCTGCTGGCCGGCCTGGGCGGCGCGCTGCAGCTGCCGCGCGAGCCCGCCAGCCTGGAGCTGGACATGCTGACCATCGGCGCTGCCTTCGTGGTGGTGGTGGTGGGCGGCATGGGTTCGCTGCCCGGGGCGTTCGTCGCCGCGCTGGTCATCGCGGAGCTGAAGGCCGTGTGCATCTGGCTGGGCGTGGTGCAGATCGGCCCGCTGCAGGTGGCCTTCCCCAAGCTCACGCTGGTGGTCGAATTCCTGGTCATGGCGGTTGTCCTCGTCTGGCGCCCCTGGGGCCTGCTGGGCCGCCCCCAGGCCGCCGCGCGCACGCCGGGCGCGTCCGAGCAGCCGCTGCGCCCGGCCGGCCGTGCCGCCACGGCGGCGTGGTGGGCGCTGCTGGCGGCGCTGGCGCTGCTGCCACTGGCGGCAGGCCAGGGCAGCTACGCCACCGTGCTGCTGACCGACATGGCCATCGCCGCGCTGTTTGCCGCCAGCCTGCACTTCATCCTGGGGCCGGGCGGCATGCACTCCTTTGGCCATGCGGCCTACTTCGGCCTGGGGGCCTACGGCGCGGCGCTGCTGGTGCGCTGGGCGGGGGCGCCGTTCGGCGTGGTGCTGGTGCTGGCGCCGCTGCTGGCGGCAGCGGGCGCGCTGCTCTACGGCTGGTTTTGCGTGCGCCTGTCGGGCGTGTACCTGACCATGCTCACGCTGGCGTTTGCGCAGATCACCTGGGCCATCGCCTTTCAGTGGGACGGCGTGACGGGCGGCAGCAACGGCCTGACCGGCGTCTGGCCGCCCGAGGCGCTCGCGCAGGGCGCGGGCTTTTACTGGCTGACGCTGGCCGTCTGCGCGGCCGGGCTGTATGGGCTGCGGCGCATGCTGTTCGCGCCGCTGGGCTGGTCGCTGCGCGCCGCGCGCGACTCGGCCGCCCGGGCGCAGGCCATCGGCCTGGACGTGCGCGGCACGCAATGGGCGGCCTTCACCCTGGCGGGGCTGTTCGCCGGCCTGGCGGGCGCGCTGGCGGCGTATTCCAAGGGCGGCGTGGCGCCCGACGTGCTGGCGGTGGGCAAGTCGGTCGATGCCCTGGTCATGGTGCTGCTGGGCGGCATGCAGACGCTTGCCGGCCCCATCGTGGGCGCGGGCGCCTTCACCGGGCTGCACGACAGCGTGGCCCGCGGCACGGAATACTGGCGCGCGCTGCTGGGCGGCGCCATGCTGGCGCTGGTGCTGCTGTTTCCGCAAGGAATTTCGGGGTTTGCGCAGGCGTGGCAAGCGCGGGCAGCTATGAAAAGGGGAGCGCCATGACCCTGCTGCGCGTGGAGAACCTCGCCAAATCCTTTGGCGGCGTGCAGGCCGTGCAGGGCATCTCGTTCGCGCTGGCAGAGGGCGAGCTGCTGGCCCTCATCGGCCCCAACGGCGCGGGCAAGACCACCACCTTCAACATGGCCGGCGGCCAGCTCGCCCCCGACGCCGGCCGCGTGCTGCTGGGCGGGCGCGACATCACCGGCCTGCCGCCGCGCGCCATCTGGCGCCTGGGGGTGGGGCGCACCTTCCAGATCGCGCAGACGCTGATGAGCTTTACCGTGCTGCAGAACGTGCAGATGGCGCTGCTCTCGGCGGACGGCCACGCCTGGCGCTGGTGGCGCCGCGCCGGCGCGCACCGCCCGCACCATGCCCTGGCGCTGCTGGCGCAGGTGGGCATGCAGGAGCAGGCCCAGCGCCCCTGCAGCGAACTGGCCTACGGCGACGTCAAGCGCGTGGAGCTGGCCATCGCCCTGGCGCACGCGCCGCGCCTGCTGCTGATGGACGAGCCCACCGCCGGCATGGCGCCGGCAGAGCGCGTGCAGCTGATGCAGCTGGTGCGCGGCATCGCGCGCGAGCGGCGCATGGGCGTGCTGTTCACCGAGCACAGCATGGACGTGGTCTTCGGCCAGGCCGACCGCGTGGCCGTGCTGGTGCGCGGCCAGCTGCTGGCCGAAGGCACGCCCGAGGCCATCCGCCAGGACGCGCGCGTGCAGGCGGCCTACCTGGGCAGCTCCGAAAACAATAGCTGCCAGCGCTTGCCAGACAAGGCTGAAGTGCCAAAAACACCCTTGCTCGCCGTGGAGGGCCTGAACGCCTGGTACGGCGCGGCCCACATCCTGCACGGCGTGTCGCTCAGCGTGGCGCGCGGCGAGGTGGTGGCCCTGATGGGGCGCAACGGCGCGGGCAAGTCCACCACGCTCAAGAGCATCGCTGGCCTGCTGGCGCGCACCGAGGGCCGCGTGGACTTCATGGGCCAGCCCCTGCGCGGCAAGCCCGCGCACCAGATCGCGCGCGCCGGGCTGGGCTACGTGCCGGAGGACCGGCGCATCTTCACCGACCTCACGGTGCTGCAAAACCTGGAGACCGGCCGCCAGCCGGCGCGCGCCTGGCCCGATGGGCAGGCCACGCCGCACTGGACGCCCGAGCGCCTGTTCACGCTGTTCCCCAACCTGGGCGAGATGCCGCACCGCCCGGGCGGGCGCATGAGCGGCGGCGAGCAGCAGATGCTCAGCGTCGCGCGCACCCTCATGGGCCAGCCGTATCTGGTGCTGCTGGACGAGCCCTCCGAGGGCGTGGCCCCCGTCATCGTCGAGCAGATGGCGCGTGCCATCCGCGCGCTGAAAAGCCAAGGCGTGGGCATCCTGCTGTGCGAGCAGAACCTGCTGCTTGCCGAAGCCGTGGCCGACCGCGCCTGCGTGCTGGAAAAGGGCCGCATCGTGCACGAGGCGCCCATGGCCCAGCTGGCAGGCGACGCGCAAGCGCGGCGGCAGTACCTGGGCGTGTGAAGGCTTGGGATCATTAACCAACTAGGTTAGTATTGAGGCCCTGGAGAAGGGCACGCCGCATTGCAGGCTGGCCACGGTGAAGGCGCTGGTGCAGGACGGCCGGGTGCGCGCGACCGCCAGTGCCTACGACGGCGTCTGGGAACTGGGCATTGAAGACCTGGCGGGCATGTGCGCGGTGGTGCTGGCGCTGCAACCTGCAGACTTCTACAAGAGCATGACGACCCACGCCGACCCCCGCATCTGGCAGGACGTGTACCGCCCCCGTAGCGCAGCCGGCAGCAGCGTGTACCTCAAGCTCACCGTCATCGACGATGTGCTGATCGTTTCGTTCAAGGAGCTGTGACCATGAAATGCCCTGTCTGCGGTGCCGCCGAACTGGTCCGCGAAACGCGAGACCTGCCCTACACCTACAAGGGTGAGAGCACCACCATCGTCGCCGTGGCAGGCGACTGGTGCCCGGTCTGCGCCGAGGTGGTGCTGGAGCGCGACAGCGGCGACCGTTACGCCCAAAGCACGGCAGCGTTTCGTCGCCAGGTCAACGCAGCCGCCATCGACCCCGGCTACATCGCTCAGGTGCGCAAGAAGCTATCTCTGGACCAGCGCCAGGCGGCCGAGCTGTTCGGCGGCGGGGTGAATGCCTTCTCGCGCTACGAGACCGGCAAGACGCGCCCGCCGCTGGCGCTGGTGCAGCTGCTGCGGCTGCTGGACCGCCACCCGCACCTGTTGCAGGAGATGACGGCAGTCTGAAAGCTGGGCGCCGCGCCGCTCGCCCGGCGCGCGTTCAGGCTCAGAAGCTCTCCCAGTCGTCTTCCGTGCCCCGCGCCGCGGCAGGGGCGGCGGGCGCGGCCGCCAGGGCCTTGCGCGCCGGCGCCGGCCGTGCCGCCGCGGGCAGGGGCGCACGCGCCGGGGCGGGCATGGCCGCTGGCGCCGGGGCAGCGGCAGCGCGCAGGGGCGCCGCGGCAGCGCCTTCCACGCGGAAGACGCTGACGGCCGCCGCCAGCTGCGCGGCCTGCGCCTTCAGCGCACCGGTGGCGGCGGTCGATTCCTCCACCAGCGCGGCGTTTTGCTGCGTCACCTGGTCCATCTGCGTGACGGCCTGGTGCACCTGCTCGATGCCGCCGCTTTGCTCCTGGCTGGCGGCAGTGATCTCGGCCACCAGGTCGCTCACGCGCTGCACGCTGTCCACGACGGCCTGCATGGTGCGGCCGGCCTCGCCCACCTGGTGCGAGCCCTGCGCCACGCGCTCCACCGAGTCCTGGATCAGCCCCTTGATGTCCTTGGCGGCGGCGGCCGAGCGCTGGGCCAGCTGGCGCACCTCGCCGGCCACCACGGCAAAGCCGCGGCCCTGCTCGCCGGCGCGCGCCGCTTCCACTGCGGCGTTCAGCGCCAGGATGTTGGTCTGAAAAGCGATGCCGTCGATCACGCCGATGATGTCGGAGATGCGGCGGCTGGCTTCGTTGATGGCGTCCATGGTCTGCACCACGCCGGCCACCACTTCGCCGCCCTGCACGGCGGTCTGCGCGGCGCTGGTGGCCAGCTGGTTGGCCTGGCGCGCGTTGTCCGCGTTCTGGCGCACGGTGCCGGTGAGCTGCTCCATCGAGGCCGCCGTCTGCTGCAGGCTGCTGGCCTGCTCCTCGGTGCGGGCCGACAGGTCCTGGTTGCCCGCGTCGATCTGGCTGGACGCCGTGGCGATGCCTTCGGCGCCGGTGCGAACGCGCGCCACCACCTGCGACAGGCTGGCGTTCATGTCGTGCAGCGCCTGCAGCAGCTGGCCGGTCTCGTCCTGCGCATGCACCTGCACGCGGCTGGTCAGGTCGTTGGCGGCCACGGCGCGCGCCACCTGCACGGCCTGGGCCAGCGGGCGGGTGATGCCGCGCGTGAGCCACCAGGCGCACAGTGCGCCCGCCGCCAGTGCCAGCAGCCCCAGCGCGATCAGCCAGCGGCGGCTTTGCGCATAGGTGGCCTCGATGCCCTGGGCGGTGGCGTCGATGCGCGCGCGCTGCATGTCCAGCAGGCGCTGGATGACGTTGACATAGGCCTCGGTGGCGGGCTGCACCGTCTCCATCAGCAGGCGCTCGGCCTCTTCGGCACGGCCCTCGCCCTTCATCTTCACGGCCTGGTCGCGCGTGCCCAGGTACTGCTTGCGCGCCTGCTGGATCTCGGCCCACAGTGCCTTTTCCTCGGGGCTGACCAGCAGCGCCTCGATGCGCTTTTGCAGCTCGGCCGCCTCGCGCGTGGTCATGGCCGTGTCCGCCGCGAAGAACTGGGCCAGCGACGGGTCCGAGCTCTTCACGATGGCGCTGGTGCGCCGCGCCGCCGCGTACACGTAGCGGTACCAGTCGCTGATCATGCGCTCCATGGCCAGCGGCTGCTGCGTCATGTCGTGGGTGGCCTGGGCCACGGTCTGCAGCCGCCACACGCCGACGGCGGTGATCAGGGTCAGGAGCAGCAGGACAAGGGCAAAGCCGCCGGCCAGGCGGGTGCCGATTTTGAGGTTCTTCATGGGGAGGTCAGGTGAAAGGCGGCAGCGTGCGGCAGTGCACGGCCATGCACGCATGACCTGTTATCGGCACAGCTGCGCCATTGCTTGAGCGCCGCGGCCCCGCCCGCCCGGCAGCAGACGGGGCGGGGCCTCGACCGCAGGGTTCGTGAAAACCGACTCCAGGGCTTGCCAGGCAAGCGCCGGCAGCTATCAAATTTGCATCAGATGCCAGCGCGGCCCAGCGCCCGGCGGTACTGCACCGCCTCGGCCACGTGGGCCGTGGCGACCGCATCGCTGCCGGCCAGGTCGGCGATGGTGCGCGCCACCTTCAGCGCCCGGTGCGTGCCACGCGCCGACCAGCCCAGGCGCGCCGCGGCGTTCTGCAGGAACTGCGCGGCGCCGTCCTGCAGCGCCAGGTGGGCGTCGATCTCCTGGCCCTGCAGCGCCTGGTTGGGCTTGCCCTGGCGCGCCAGCGCCCGCTGCCGGGCGGCGGCGACGCGCTCGCGCACGGCGTGGCTGGACTCGCCGGGCGGGGCGTGCAGCAGTTCCTGCGCGGGCAGGGCGGGCACCTCCACGTGCAGGTCGATGCGGTCCAGCAGCGGGCCGCTCAGCTTGCCCTGGTAGCGCGCCACCTGGTCGGGCGTGCAGCGGCAGGCGCGCTGGGCGCTGCCCGCGAAGCCGCAGGGGCAGGGGTTCATGGCGGCGATGAGCTGAAAGCGCGCAGGAAACTCGGCGCGCTGCCCGGCGCGGGCGATGATGATGCGGCCGGTCTCCAGCGGCTCGCGCAGCGCCTCCAGGGCGCTGCGGGCGAACTCGGGGAACTCGTCCAGGTACAGAACGCCCTCGTGGGCCAGCGAGATCTCGCCCGGGCGCGGCGGCGAACCGCCGCCCACCAGGGCCACGGCGCTGCTGGTGTGGTGCGGGCTGGCCGTGGCGCGCTGCATCCACTGCGCCGGGGTGAAGCGGCCGGCCAGGCTGGCGATGGCCGCGCTCTCCAGCGCCGCCTGTACGTCCATGGGCGGCAGCAGCCCGGCAAAGCGCTGGGCCAGCATGGACTTGCCCGAGCCCGGCGGGCCGACCAGCAACAGGCCATGGCCACCGGCAGCGGCGATCTCCAGCGCCCGCTTGGGCGCGGCCTGTCCCTTCACGTCGGCCAGGTCGGGCCCGGGCGGGGACGCGGGCGGCGGCGCGGGCTGCATGCGCTGCCAGCCGTCGCCGTCGTCCGCAGCGTCCTGGCCGCCGCGCGCGGGCAGGAACTGGCGCACCACGTCCAGCAGGTGGCGCGCACCGTAGATGCCGGTGCCGGGCACCAGCGCGGCCTCCTGGGCGCTGCCCAGCGGCAGCACCATGCGCGCCGGGCGCTCCTGGGCGCGCAGCGCCAGGGCCGTGGCCAGCGCGCCGCGCACCGGGCGCAGCTCGCCCGACAGCGACAGCTCGCCGGCGAACTCCCAGCCAGCGAGCTGCTGCGCGTCGATCTGGCCGCTGGCCGCCAGCAGGCCCAGGGCGATGGGCAGGTCGAAGCGGCCCGAATCCTTGGGCAGGTCGGCCGGCGCCAGGTTGACGGTGATTTTCTTGTTCGAGGGAAATTCCAGCCCCGCGTTCTGCAGCGCCGAGCGCACGCGTTCGCGCGCCTCCTTCACCTCGACCTCCGCGAGACCCACCAGCGTGAAGCTGGGCAGGCCCCCGGCCAGGTGGACCTCGACGGTGACGGCGGGCGCCGCCAGGCCCAGCAGGGCGCGGCTTTGCACCAGGGCAAGGCTCATTGGGTGGTTCTCCCTCGTTTGGTGCGCCGCGTGCACGCATGTGGTGCGGCGGGCCGTTGATCTGCCCGCAATGTACCCCTGCGCGGGGCGTGGCACGGTCCCTGCAATAGAGGGTGCGTATCCACACCAACCTTGCGAAGGAGCGCCGCCATGCAGCTGGTCACCGCCATCATCAAACCCTTCAAGCTCGACGAGGTGCGCGAAGCCTTGTCCGACCTGGGCGTGCAGGGCCTCACCGTGACCGAGGTAAAGGGCTTCGGCCGCCAGAAGGGCCACACCGAGCTGTACCGCGGCGCCGAGTACGTGGTGGACTTCCTGCCCAAGGTGAAGGTCGAGGCCGCCATGGCCGACGCCCTGGTGGAGCGTGCCGTCGAGGCCATCGAGCGCGCCGCGCGCACCGGCAAGATCGGCGACGGCAAGGTCTTCGTCACCACGCTTCAGGACGTGGTGCGCATCCGCACCGGCGAATCCGGCGAGCAGGCCCTGTGAGCGGGAGCAACGCCGTGATGATGAAAACGCACCTGTTTCGCGCCCCCTGCCTCCTGGCGCTGCTGGTCGCCAGCATCCCCGCGCTGGCCCAGGCGCCCGCCGCGCCGCGCATCGACACGGGCGACACCGCCTGGATGCTGACCTCCACGCTGCTGGTCATCCTGATGGCCCTGCCCGGCCTGGCGCTGTTCTACGGCGGCCTGGGCCGTGCCAAGAACATGCTGTCGGTGCTGATGCAGGTGTTCGTGGTCTTCGCGCTGGTCTCGCTGCTGTGGGCGCTGTACGGCTACAGCCTGGCGTTCTCGGGCGGGGGGCGCTTCGTCGGCGACTTCGCCAAGGTGTTCTTGCGGGGCGTGAACATGCAGACCTTCGGCGCCCTGCCGACCATCCCCGAGTACGTGTTCCTGTCGTTCCAGGGCACGTTCGCGGCCATCACGGTGGCGCTGGTCGTGGGCGCGTTCGCCGAGCGCATGCGCTTCGCCGCCGTGCTGGTGTTTGCGCTGCTGTGGTTCACCTTCAGCTACGTGCCCATGGCGCACATCGTCTGGGGCGGCGGCCTGCTGGGCGCTGACGGCGCACTGGACTTCGCGGGCGGCACCGTGGTGCACATCAATGCCGGCATCGCCGGGCTGGTGGGTGCCTACATGGTGGGCAAGCGCATCGGCTACGGCCGCGAAGCCTTCACGCCCCACTCGCTCACGCTGACCATGGTGGGCGCGTCGCTGCTGTGGGTGGGCTGGTTCGGCTTCAACGCCGGCTCGGCCGGCGCGGCCAACGCCGCCGCGGGCCTGGCCTTCGTGAACACGGTGCTGGCCACCTCCGCGGCCACGCTGTCGTGGATCGCCGGCGAGGCGCTGCACAAGGGCAAGGCGTCCATGCTGGGCGCGGCCTCGGGCGCCGTGGCGGGCCTGGTGGCCGTCACGCCGGCGGCGGGCTTCGTGGGGCCCATGGGCGCCATCGCCATTGGCCTGATCGCCGGCCTGGCGTGCCTGTGGGGCGTGGGGGGCCTCAAGCGCATGCTGGGCGCCGACGACGCGTTCGACGTGTTCGGTGTGCACGGCGTGGGGGGCATCGTGGGCGCCCTGCTGACCGGGGTGTTTGCCGCACCCGCCCTCGGCGGCACGCAGGGCGGGGACTTCGCCATGGGCGCGCAGCTGTGGATCCAGGCCAAGAGCGTGCTGTTCACCGTCGGGTGGTCGGGCGTGGCGTCGTTTGCCGCCTACAAGGTGGCCGACCTGCTCGTGGGCCTGCGCGTGTCCGAGGAGGCCGAGCGCGAGGGCCTGGACCTGAGCAGCCACGGTGAGCGCGCCTACCACCACTGACCACCCGCACAATGGCCCGATGAGCACGCAATGGACCCCTCTGGCTGCTGATGCCGCCCCCGCCCGGCTGGGCGAATCTCCCTTCTGGCACCCGCAGGAGCAGCGCCTGTACTGGGTGGACATCGCCGGGCGCGCCTTGCTGCGCGCGGCCCTGGACGGTGGTGCGCCCGAGCGCTGGGCCCTGCCCAGCGAGCCCGGCTGCATCGCCCCCGCGCGCCGCGCCGGCCAGCCAGCTGGCCTGGTGGTGGCGCTGCGCGACCGCATCTGCCACGCGCCCGAGTGGGGCGGGCCGCTGACCGAGCTGGCGCGCCTGCCCATCGACCCGGCCACCCAGCGCGCCAACGACGGCAAGTGCGACGCGCTGGGGCGGCTGTGGGTGGGGACCATCCACGAGCCAGCCAGCGGAGCGCGCCAGCCCGTGTCTGCGCTGTACTGCGTGGACCTGCGCGCGGGCGCCGCGCCGCGCCGCATCTGGGGCGGCGTGACCACCTCCAACGGCCTGGCCTGGTCGCCCAATGGGCGCACTCTGTACTTCGCCGACACGCCCACCCACGCTGTCCGCGCCTGGGACTGCGACGCCCGCCGCGAGCCCGTGGGCGCGCCGCGCCTGGTGCACCAGTTCGCGCCGCGGCAGGAAGGCGTGCCCTACGGCGGCCGCCCGGACGGCGCCTGCGTCGATGCCGAGGGCGCCTACTGGTGCGCGCTGTACGAGGGCGCGCGCCTGCTGCGCCTGTCGCCCGAAGGCCGCGTGCTGGCCGAGCTGCCGTTGCCCGCGCAGTGCCCCACCATGCCCTGCCTGGGCGGGCCGGACGGGCGCACGCTGTTTGCCACCACGGCGCAGGCAGCGGACACCCGCGCGCTGGCCGGCCAGGTGCTGCACACGCGCGTGGACGTGCCGGGCCTGCCCGTGGACTGGTGCGATCTGCCCTGAGCTGATCTGAGCGCCCCGTGCGCTGGCGTCACGCCGGGCGTTCAAAAAAATCAAAAGCCGCGCGCGGCGCCGCGGCCGGGGCGGGGCGTACCATCGCCGGCCATGGACGCAGCCCTTGCCCAGATCTCGGAGCGCGTGCGCGACGCCGCCGCACGCCACGCCCCCTTGCGCATCGCCGGTGCCGGCACAAAAGCCTTCCACCCCGACAGCCGCGCCGACCGCGACGCGCCGGCGCTGGACATGCGCGCGCTGGCCGGCGTCGTCAGCTACGAGCCCAGCGAGCTGGTCATCACCGCGCGCGCCGGCACGCCACTGGCCGAGGTGGAGGAGCTGCTGGCCGCGCACGGCCAGTGCCTGGCCTTCGAGCCGCCGCGTTTTGCCGCCGGCGGCACGGTGGGCGGCATGGTGGCGGCCGGCCTGTCGGGCCCGGCGCGCGCCAGCGCGGGCGCGGTGCGCGACTTCGTGCTGGGCGTGCAGGTCATCAACGGCCGCGGCGAGCTGCTGCGCTTTGGCGGCCAGGTCATGAAGAACGTGGCCGGCTACGACGTCTCGCGCCTGATGGCCGGCAGCTGGGGCCGGCTGGCCGCCATCACCGAGGTCAGCCTGAAGGTGCTGCCCTTCGCCCCGGCCGAGGCCACGCTGCGCTTCGATTGCAGCCAGGCCGACGCGCTGGCGCGCCTGAACGCCTGGGGCGGCCAGCCGCTGCCTTTGAACGCCAGCTGCTGGGTGGAGGATGGCGGCACCGGCCAGCTGTACGTGCGCCTGCGCGGCGCCCGCGCCGCTGTCGAAGCGGCCTGCCGCAGCATGGGCGGCGAGCTGCAGAGCGACCCCGGGGTGCCGCAGGACTGGCAGGACTGCCGCGACCAGCGCCTGCCCTGGTTTGCCCGGCGCGCGCCGCAGCGGGCGCTGTGGCGCCTGTCGCTGCCGCAGACCGCGCCGGTGCTGGCGCTGCCCCAGGGCGTGGCTGCCCCGCTGGTGGAGTGGCACGGCGCGCTGCGCTGGGTGCAGGCTGCGCCCGGGCACGGGCCCGCACTGGCGGCGCTGGCCCGCGAGGCAGGGGGAAGTGCTAGCCTTTTCATAGCTGCTGGCGCAGGCGGGGTGGGCGCTGCAGGCCTTTTTGACCTTGAAGACCCGGCGCTGGCCGCGATCCACCGGCGGCTCGCCCAGGCCTTCGACCCGGCCGGAGTCTTCGGCGCCGGCGGCGGCGGATGAGCCATGCGCGTGCTGCGCCACCTCACGACGCGCCACCGCACGCTGGCCACCAACCGCACGCTGGGGCTGATGCTGGCCTTCAACGCCGGGGCGATGAACGCGGGCGGCTTCATGGCGGTGCACATGTACACCTCGCACATGACGGGCTTTCTGGCCACGCTGGCCGACAGCCTGGTGATCGGCGAGTTCGCGCTGGTGCTGGGGGCCATGGGCGCGCTGTGGGCCTTCATGTCGGGCGCCGGCACCACGGCCATCTTGGTCAACTGGGCGCGCCAGCAGCGTCTGGAAGGCACCTGGGCGCTGCCGCTGCTGCTCGAAGCCGTGCTGATGCTGCTGTTCGGGCTGCTGGGCGCGGCGCTGCAGCAGTGGCCCACGCCGTTCGCCGTGCCGCTGGCGGTGCTGCTGCTGGCCTTCATGATGGGGCTGCAAAACGCCGTGGTCACCAAGATGAGCTCGGCGCAGATCCGCACCACCCACATGACGGGCGTGGTCACCGACCTCGGCATGGAGCTGGGCAAGATGCTGTACTGGAACCGGCGCGGCACGCCCCGCGCCGCTGCCGTGCGGGCCAACCGCGAGCGCACGCGGCTGTTTGCCAGCTTGCTGGGGCTGTTTCTGGCCGGCGGCGTGGTGGGCGCGGCGGGCTTCCAGCACGTGGGCTTCGTGTGGGTGGTGCCGCAGGCCGCGCTGCTGCTGGCGCTGTCGCTGCCGCCCGTGCTGGCCGACCTGCAGCGCCTGGCGCGGCGCCGCGCCGCGCGGCCCGGCGATGGATCCGACACTGATTTGAGCGACGACACACCATGCAGACCACGCTAGCTCCCCAATACGCCGGCACGCCCGAAGGGCAGGAGGCCGAGGCCATCCTGCGCAAGTGCGTGCACTGCGGCTTTTGCACCGCCACCTGCCCCACCTACCAGCTGCTGGGCGACGAGCTCGATGGGCCGCGCGGGCGCATCTACCTCATCAAGCAGGTGCTGGAGGGCCACGAGCCCACGCGCAAGACGCAGCTGCACCTGGACCGCTGCCTGACCTGCCGCAACTGCGAGAGCACCTGCCCCAGCGGCGTTCAGTACGGCCACCTGGTGGACATCGGCCGCAAGATCGTCGACGAAAAAGTGCCGCGCCCACTGGCCGAGCGCGCCACCCGCTGGGCGCTCAAGGAAGGCCTGCCCTCGCCGCTGTTCGGCCCGGCCATGAAGGTGGGCCAGGCCGTGCGCGGCCTGCTGCCGCAGGTGCTGCGCGAGAAGGTGCCACCGGCTAGCTCGCCCGAGCAGCGCGCGCGGCCCTGGCCCACGCGCCACCACGCCCGCCGCGTGCTGATGCTGGCCGGCTGCGTGCAGCCTGCCATGGCGCCCAATATCAACGCCGCCACGGCCCGGGTGCTGGACGCCGCCGGCATCGAGTGCGTGATCGCGCGCGAGGCCGGCTGCTGCGGGGCTGTCCGGTTCCACCTGAACGACCAGGACGGCGGCCTGGCGCAGATGCGCGCCAACATCGACGCCTGGTGGCCCTACGTGGAGCGGGGCGAGGTGGAATGCCTGGTCATCAACGCCTCGGGCTGCGGCGTTACCGTCAAGGAATATGGCCACCTGCTGCGCGGCGACGCGCAGTACGCCGAGCGCGCCGCGCGCATCAGCCAGCTGGCGCGCGACGTGTCCGAACTGCTGCCCGAGCTGGTGACGCATTTGAAGGGCCGCGTGCGCCCGCCGTCGGCGCCGCTGGCCTACCACCCGCCGTGCACGCTGCAGCACGGCCAGAAGCTGCGCGGCGGCGTCGAGCAGGGGCTGGCGGCCCTGGGCTTCGAGCTGCGCCTGGCGCGCGTCGAGGCGCACCTGTGCTGCGGCTCGGCCGGCACCTACTCGGTGCTGCACCCCGAGCTGTCGCACCAGCTGCGCGAGCGCAAGCTGGGCGCCCTGGGCGAGGTCTTCGCCGACCAGCCGCCCGCTGCCATCTTGTCGGGCAACGTGGGCTGCATCCAGCACCTGCAGGGCGGCACGGCCACGCCCGTGCGCCACTGGATCGAAGTGCTGGACGACGCCCTGGCCGGCCCCGGCACGCCCGCCTGAGCGGCCCGGCCCGCCGCCGCCGGGTGCTGGCATGATGGCGGGTTTCGTCCGCTTTGCCGCATCTGCGCTGCGGCGCTTTTTCTTGCAGCCATGACCGATCCCGTAAACGCCCCCCCCGCCCCTGAAGCCTCCCCCGCACCCGCGCCGCAAGAAGGCCCGCAGCGGCCCGCCCGGCGGGGCCGCCGCGGCGCAGGCGCGCCCGGCGCGCAGCAGCAGCAAGGCGGCGCTGCGGCGCCGCGGCGCACCCACCCGCTGCTGGAGCAGCTGGCCCAGTGGCACCCGCAGCTGTTCGGCGCGCAGCCGCTGCCGCTCAAGCGCGGCATCTTCCACGACCTGCTGGCGGCCCACGAGGAGATCGACAAGGACGCGCTCAAGCTGGCGCTGGCGATTCACACGCGCTCCACGCGCTACCTGAATGTGGTGGCCAACGGCCAGCAGCGCCACGACCTGTCGGGCCAGCCGGTGGAGGCCATGGCGCCGGAACACGTGCACCACGCCCTGCTGGAGGTGTTTCGCCGGCGCAAGCCGCGCGATGGCGAGGACCTGACCTCCAAGCTGCGCCGACGCATTGCTCTGGCCTATGAGGCCAGTGGCCTGACGCGGGGCGCCTACGACACGCTGGTGCGCGGGCGCGACGAGGCGGCCAACGCCCTGCTGGACGAGGCCTTTGCCGAAGTCGCCGAGCGTGATGCCCGGGCCGAAGCGCTGCTGCGCGCTTTTGAGGCCAGCAGCGCCACGCCCGAGCACTTTGCCGACATGTACGGCATGGACCGCCGCCAGGTCACGCAGCAGCTGGCGCGCGCCCGCCGCCTGCGCGAGGCGGCTGCGCCACAACCCGAAGGCCATGCATCCGCGGCCGATGAGCCGCCCGCCGACGCGCCGCCCGCCGACGCGCAGTAGCCCGTCAGGCTCCTGACGAGCCGGGAGGGCCTGGCCTACTTGCTGCCCAAGCCGGTCACCGACGTTTGCGGCTGACCGCTGGCGGCGCCCGCGTTGTTCGGGTTGCCGGCGGCCGTGCCTTCAGCGCCCGGCGTGCCCGAGCGGGTGCCGCTGGTGCTGGGGCTGCTCGTGCCGGCCGTGCTGCCGCCGTTGCTTCCCGCCGCGGGGCCGGAGGCGCCGGCATCGCCCGTGCCGGGCCCCATCGGGGACGGCGCACTGGTGCTGATGCCTGCCGGGTTGACGGCGGCGCGCTCGCCCTGCGTGGGAGCGGGCACGGGTGTGGGGTCACCCTGCGCGGGGCTGCGGTTGCCCTCCGAAGGCGTGGCGGGATCCGAGGGCAGGGCAGGCGGTTGCGAGGCCGGCAGTGCAGACGCCGCCGCGCCCGCTGCGGGCGCCGTGGTGGCAGCCGGCGCGCTGGCGCCGGGCAGGTCGCGCAGCGGCGGCTGGTTGGTGCTGGGCGGGGTGCGATCGTTGCGGTCGCAGCCGACCAGGGCCGCCGCGCCGGCGACGGCCAGGGCGAGAGTCAGGTGGGAGCAGGCGCGAAGGCCGCGGAAGGACGCGAGGGACATGGGCGCTCCTGTCAAAGAATGCGAGAGGTGCCGCCATCGTGGTGTCGGCGCGCGCAGGCGCCGGCGCGCGCTTGGCGCCGCGCAGCGTCAGGCCAGGGCGCCAGGGCCTGTAGGCCGCGCCGCTGGCGCTGCTAGCGCCGCCAGGCCGCTGCCAGGGCCGCGCCGATGACCAGCGCGCCGCCCAGCAGCGTGCGCAGCGTGGGCTCGGCAGCGCCGGCCAGCATGGACGAGCCGCTGGCAAACACCACCTCCGACAGCATGACCACCGCCGTGGTGCCGGCCGCCAGGCGCGCCGCGCCGTACTGCAGCGCCCAGTTGCCGGCCAGCAGCAGCAGCGCCAGCGCGGCGGCCACGCCGGCCCAGGCGATGTCGAATGGCGGGAAGGCCGGCACCCGCCCCAGTGCGTGGCCGGCCGCGGCGGTGGCCAGCGCCATCAGCAGGCAGCCGCTGAACATGGCCAGCATGCGTGCCTGGCCGGGCACGGCCTGCAGCCGGCGCAGCAGCACATTGGTCAGCGCGAACATGAAGCCGCCCAGCAGGGCCAGCGCGTCCGCCAGGCCCAGGGCGGTGCCCAGGCGGTCCGCGCTGCCGGCCGGCCACAGCACCAGCAGCACCCCGGCGAAGGCCAGGGCCAGCCGCGCCAGCGCCGCGCCCGTAGGCCGCTCGCCCAGGATGCGCCAGGCCAGCAGCACGGCCCAGGCGGGCATCAGATAGAACAGCAAGATGACGCGCACCACGTCGCCGATGGAGATCGCCCAGTTGAAGGCCACGTTGTTCAACCCCGAGCTGAGGGCCAGCAGGGCCAGCGCCGGCACGGCGCGCATCTGGCGCCACAGGCCGGGGCGTAGCACGCTGAAGCCCAGCACGATGGCGGCATACATCAGCGCCGTGGCCCACAGCGGGTGCAGGCCGGCGCCCAGCATCTGCCGAAACGGCCACCAGGCCAGCCCCCAGATCAGGGCGTTGGACAGCAGGGCCAGTACGGGCAGGGGAGAATGCATGCAAAAAACGGCTCCGGCGCTTGCAGGGCAAGCGCTGGCAGCTATCAAATCAGGAGGTGCCCCGGCGACTCAGTGATGGTCGCTGCGGGCGATCTTCAGCAGCTGCTCCATCTCCTGGGCGTGGCAGCGCGTGTTGTAGCGGTGCCAGCGCCCGATCAGCCACATGACCACGGCCACCAGCAGGCCGAAGATGGAGATCGCGCCGAAGGCCGACAGGCCGAACTTGGTGGACAGGCTGTAGAACGCCCCCATGCCGAGGATGGCCGCCTGCTCGTTGAAGTTCTGCACGGCGATGGAGCGGCCCGCGCCCATCAGGTTGTGGCCGCGGTGCTGCAGCAGCGCGTTCATCGGCACGACCAGGAAACCCCCCAGCCCGCCCAGGATGATGAGAAAGGGGATGGCCAGCCAGATGCTGTGGATGACGTTCATCAGCATCACGAACACGCCCATGGCGATGCCCAGCGGGATGACGCGGGTGGCGGTGTCCAGGCGCATGCGCATCGAGGCCAGCACCGCGCCGACGGCCGTGCCGATGGCCACCACGCCCACCAGGGCCGAGGCCTGCGTCACGCCGTAGCCCAAGGCGGCGGCGCTCCAGGCCAGCACGATGTAGCGCAGGTTGCCCGACACGCCCCAGAACAGGGTGGTGGTGGACAGCGAGATCTGCCCCAGCCGGTCGCGCCACAGGCGGCTGTTGCAGGTCCAGAAGTCGGGCAGCAGCGCCAGCGGGTTGCGCGGCATGGGGCGCATCTCCACGCCGGTGTGGGGAATGCGCAGGTTGAACCACGCGGCCAGGCCGTAGATGGGCACCAGCGCCATGATGGCCGCCTCGGCGGGCAAGGTGATGCCGAAATCCAGCAGCGGAAAGTCCAGCCCCAGCAGCAGGCTAGAGAGGTGCGGCGCCACCAGCTGGCCGCCCAGCAGCACGCCCAGGATGATGGAGGCGATGGTCAGCCCCTCGATCCAGCCGTTGGCCTGCACCAGCTGGGACGCCGGCAGCAGCTCGGTCAGGATGCCGTACTTGGCCGGCGAATACGCGGCCGCGCCCAGGCCGACCACGGCGTAGGCCAGCAGCGGGTGCGAGCCGTAGAGCATCATCAGGCAGCCCACCATCTTGATGGCGTTGCTCAGCAGCATGACGCGGCCCTTGGGCTGGGAGTCGGCGAACGCGCCGACGAAGGGCGCCAGCACCACGTAGAACAGCGCGAACATGGGCACCAGGGCGGCGCGCTGCCACTCGGCAGCGCCGCCAGTGCGCAGCAGTTCCACCGCGGTCACGAACAGGGCATTGTCGGCCAGCGAGCTGAAAAACTGCGCCGACATGATGGTGTAGAAACCGCGCTTCATCGGGGGGGCGAGAAAACCATCAGCCGCGCTGATGGTTATTGAAAAGTCCAAACACTCCGGGGAGCGACGGGCGGTTATAGCACGCAGGCCCCAGGGGCCGATGCCAGAATGGGACGCGTTTTCCCCTCTGTACGAGCTGCCATGCCGCGCCCCATCCAAGCCACCATCCACCCTGCAGCGCTGCGCGCCAACCTGGAGCGCGCCCGCCGCGCCGCGCCGGACGCGCGCCTGTGGGCCGTGGTCAAGGCCAATGCCTACGGGCACGGCATCGAGCGCGTCTGGAGCGCCGTGCGCGCGGCCGACGGCATTGCCCTGCTGGACCTGGACGAGGCCGAGCGCGTGCGCGCGCTGGGTTGGCGCGGCCCCCTCTTGCTGCTGGAAGGCGTGTTCGAGCCGCGCGACCTGGAGCTGTGTTCGCGCCTGTCGCTGTGGCACACGGTGCACTGCGACGCGCAGATCGACTGGCTGTCGGCGCACAAGACGCACGCGCCGCACCGCGTCTTTCTGAAGATGAACTCGGGCATGAACCGCCTGGGCTTTGCGCCCGGGCGCTTTCGCGCCGCTTTTGCGCGCCTGTCGGCCCTGCCGCAGGTGGACGAGATCTCGCTGATGACGCATTTCTCCGACGCCGACGGCCCGCGCGGCATCAGCCACCAGCTGGCTGCCTTCCAGGGCGCCACCGAGGACCTGCCGGGCGAGCGCAGCATCTGCAACAGCGCTGCCCTGTTGCGCCACGGCCTGCAGGCCGAGGTGCGCCTGGACTGGGTGCGCGCCGGCATCGCCCTGTACGGCGGCGCGCCCGACCATCCCGAGCGCACGGCAGGCGACTGGGGCCTGCAGCCCGCCATGACGCTGGCCTCACGCCTGATCGGCGTGCAGCAACTGGGCGAAGGCGACACCGTGGGCTACGGCTCGCGCTTTGCCGCGCCCGCACCCATGCGCATTGGCGTGGTGGCTTGCGGCTATGCCGACGGCTACCCGCGCCACGCGCCCACCGGCACGCCGGTGCTGGTGGATGGCGTGCGCACCCGCGTGGTGGGCCGCGTCAGCATGGACATGCTGGCCGTGGACCTGGCGCCCGTGCCCGGCGCCGCCATCGGCAGCGAGGTGACGCTGTGGGGCCGCGGCCCTGGTGGCGCCGTGCTGCCCATCGACGAAGTGGCCGAGGCGGCCGGCACCATCGGCTACGAGCTGATGTGCGCGCTGGCCCCGCGCGTGCCGGTGGTCACGGACGAGGCCTGAGGCCAGGCCGAGCCGCCGTGAGCCGCCGCGCCGCGCCCGCACGCAAGGCCGCCTCCGGCTGGGGCCGGGTGCACGCGCCGCAGCGCGCGCTGGCGACCAGCCTCGCGCGCCGCCACAGCCTGCGCCTGCACGGCTGGATCATCGGCAGCTTCATGCTGGCCCTCATGTGGAGCGTCTCGCGCCTGCTGATGGCGCTGGGCATGCAGTCGCTGGCGCTGCGCTACCTGGCCACGCTGGGCGTGGGCTACCTGGCCTATCTGCTGGTGCTGCGCCTGTGGGCCGGCTGGCTGGTGCGCAGCCCCAAGCGGCGCAAGGACGAAGGCAGCAGCTGGGTGGATGGCGGCCTGCCTTCGGTGGATGGCCGCAGCGGCGGCGCCAGCAGCTCCTGGAGCAGCGGGGGCGGCGGGCGCTTTGCCGGCGGCGGTGCCAGCGGCGACTTTGGCGGCAGCGCCGAGGCGGGCACCGGCCTTTTCGACGGCAGCCTGGGCGACGCCGCCAGCGGCGCGCTGGACGCAGCCGCCGGCGCCGACGAGGGCGCGGTGGTGGTCGTGCCGGTGCTGGCGATCTTCGTGCTGGGCGCGGCGCTGCTGGCGGGCGCCGGCGCCCTGGCCTGGCTGTACTTTAGCTCCGAGGTGCTGCTGGCCGTGGCGGTGGAGCTGGCGTTCTCGGTGGCCGCCGCGCGCGCCCTGATGGGCGCCGAGCGCGCCGGCTGGCTGGGCGCCGCCGTGCGCCTGACCTGGAAGCCGCTGCTGGCGGCCACCGTCTGCGCCGCGCTGCTGGGCGCGGCCGTGCAGTACGCCCTGCCCGAGGCGCAGTCGCTGCCGCACGCGGTGCGCCTGCTGCGCGGGCGCTGACCGGCGCGGTAAGCACCGCTAAAACCATTTTCGCAAAATAGTCTTTCCCTTTGTTGCACGTCAAAGGGTGTCCAAGGGTATTCCCGAAGAATGGGGCCAGCGCTGCCAAACCAGTGCTGCAACACAACGATACGAGTGGAGTGCCCCATGCTGAACAAGAACCCGTCCCGCGTCCCCCTCATGCGCTTCGTGCTGGGCGCTGTCTCCGTTGCTGCGCTGCTGGCCGGCGCACCCGCGCGCGCCGCCGAGCCGGTGCAGCCCATCGAACTGCCCAAGGCCGTGAACCCCGCGCAGGCGGAGCTGGGCAAGAAGCTGTGGTTCGACCCGCGCCTGTCGCGCTCGGGCTTCATCTCGTGCAACTCCTGCCACAACCTGAGCATGGGCGGGTCTGACAACCTGAAGACCTCCATCGGCCACAACTGGCAAAAGGGCCCGATCAACTCGCCCACGGTGCTCAATTCCAGCCTGAACATGGCCCAGTTCTGGGACGGGCGCGCCGAGGACCTGCGCGAGCAGGCCGGCGGCCCCATCGCCAACCCGGGCGAGATGGCCTTCACGCACGAGCTGGCGGTGGACATGCTGCGCTCGATCCCGCAGTACGTGGCCGAGTTCAAGCAGGTCTTCGGCAGCGACAAGCTGTCCATTGCCGAGGTCACCACGGCCATTGCCGCGTTCGAGGAGACGCTGATTACGCCGAACGCACGCTTCGACCAGTGGCTCAAGGGCGACATGAAGGCCATCAACGACCAGGAGCTGCGCGGGTATCAGCTGTTCAAGAGCGCCGGCTGCGTCGCCTGCCACAACGGCCCCAACCTGGGCGGCACGTCGTTCCAGAAGATGGGCCTCATCGAGCCCTACCAGACCGACAACCCGGCCGAGGGGCGCTATGCGGTCACCAAGAACGACGCCGAGCGCTTCAACTTCAAGGTGCCGACGCTGCGCAACGTGGAGCTGACCTACCCCTACTTCCATGACGGCGCCGCCGACACGCTGGCGCGGGCGGTGGACACCATGGGCCGCATTCAGCTGGGCAAGACCTTCAGTACCCAGGAGAACGCCGACATCGTCGCCTTCCTGAAGACACTGACTGGCGAGCAGCCCCGGGTCGTGCTGCCCATCTTGCCGCCGTCCAGCGACACGACCCAGCGCCCGCGGCCCTTCGACTGAAAGCGCAGGAGACAAGCCGCGCCCCCCTTTGAATGACCCATGAAAGCCGGCCGCGCCCGCGGTCTTCCAGGCCGGTGCCCTGCTCAGGGCATCGGCCTTTTTTGCTGTTTGCTGCATAAATAATAGCTGCTTGCGCTTGCCTGCATTGGGTTTGAGCCTGGTTTCGCTGCAAACACCGGTGGCGACCCGTCAGACCCCAGCGGCGGGCGGCGGCGTGGCCGAAGGCGCGGGCACGGGCGGGGCCGTGGGCTTGAGCGGCCGGTCGGCCGGGCGCGGGTCGCAGGCCGCCAGGGCCAGCGCCGCCGCACCCGCCAGCAGCGCGGCGGCCAGTCTGCGAGGGGCGAAAGAGGGCATGGTCGGACAGGGCAAAAGGGCTTGGGGCCATGGTAAGGGCGCAGCCGCCGGGGCGCGGGTAGGATGGGGCCGACAGCCCCGCGCACCCTCTCGCTCCCCGCTCCCCGCTCCTCATTTCATGGCCAAGGAAAAAACCCTCTATACCTGCACCGAGTGCGCCGCCACCAGCCCGCGCTGGCTGGGCAAATGCCCTGGCTGCGGGGCCTGGAACACGCTGATCGAGACCGTCCCCGAGGCGGCAGGCGCCGGCAAGAACCGGCTGAGCACGCCGCAGTACGCCGGGCTGGCGCAGGCCCAGGCGGTGGCGCCGCTGTCCAGCATCGAGGCCACCGAGGTGGTGCGCACGCCCACCGGGCTGGAGGAGCTGGACCGCGTGCTCGGCGGCGGCATGGTCGAGGGCGGCGTGGTGCTGATCGGCGGCGACCCGGGCATCGGCAAGTCCACGCTGCTTCTGCAGGCGCTGGATGCGCTGCAGCGCGCCCACCTGCCCACGCTGTACGTGACGGGCGAGGAAAGCGGCGCCCAGGTGGCGCTGCGCTCGCGTCGGCTGGGGCTGGAGGGCAGCCAGGTCAACGTGCTGGCCGAGATCCAGCTGGAAAAAATCCTGGCCACGGTGCAGGCCACGCAGCCGGCGGTGTGCGTGATCGACTCCATCCAGACCATGTACTCCGACCAGCTGACCAGCGCGCCGGGCTCGGTGGCGCAGGTGCGCGAGTGCGCGGCGCACCTGACGCGCCTGGCCAAGGCCACGGGCATCGCCATCGTCTTGGTGGGCCACGTGACCAAGGAAGGGGCGCTGGCTGGCCCGCGCGTGCTGGAGCACATGGTGGACACGGTGCTGTATTTCGAGGGCGACACGCACAGCGCCTTTCGCCTGGTGCGGGCCATCAAGAACCGCTTTGGCGCCGTCAACGAGATCGGCGTGTTCGCCATGACCGAAAAGGGCCTCAAGGGCGTGGCCAACCCCAGCGCCATCTTCCTGTCGCAGCACAGCGAACCCGTGCCCGGCAGCTGCGTGCTGGTCACGCTGGAGGGCACGCGGCCCATGCTGGTGGAAATCCAGGCGCTGGTGGACGGAGGCGGGCCCAGCCCGCGCCGGCTGTCCGTGGGCCTGGAGCGCGACCGCCTGGCCATGCTGCTGGCGGTGCTGCATCGCCACGCGGGCATTGCCTCGTCCGACCAGGACGTGTTCGTCAACGCCGTGGGCGGCGTGCGCATCAGCGAGCCGGCGGCCGACCTGGCGGTGCTGCTGGCCATCACCTCGTCCTTGCGGGCGCGCGCACTGCCCAAGGGCTTCATCGCCTTCGGTGAGGTGGGCCTGGCCGGCGAGGTGCGCCCGGCCCCGCGCGGGCAGGAGCGGCTGAAGGAGGCCGCGAAACTGGGCTTCACCGTGGCCGTGGTCCCCAAGGCCAATGCGCCCAAGAAGCCCATTGCCGGCCTGACCATCCACGCCGTGGAGCGTGTGGAAGAGGCCATGCAGGTGGTGCGCGAACTGGCCTGAGGGCCAAAGGCAGGACGGGCCGCGCCTACGCAGCAGCCACAGCGCGCAGCCGCCTGGCAGCGGGGACAATGTGCGCCATGAATCTGCGCAACGTCGCCATTCCCCTGGCTCTTGCCGCGGTGCTGCTGGCCGGCTGGCGCGCCGGGGGCCTGCAGGGCCTGTCGGTGGCCGGCGGGGGCATCCTGATGTGGGGCCTGCTGCACTTCACGCGGCTGATGAACGTGATGCAAAAGGCCTCCAGGAACCCCATCGGCCACGTAGGCAGCGCCGTGATGCTCAACGCCAGGCTCAAAGCCGGCGTCAACCTGATGCACGTGGTGGCCATCACGCGCTCACTGGGCCAGCAGCTGTCGGTGGAGGGCGGCGAGCCCGAGATCTACCGCTGGACGGATGCCGGCGGCTCGCAGGTCACCTGCGAATTCATGCACGGGCGGCTGGCGCATTGGCAGCTGCAGCGGCCCGCGGCAGCGGACGGAACGTAAAATTGCCGGTTTCGCGGGCCCCGCGCGGCCCCGCGTTCTCTTTTCCGAGTGTCAAAGGATTCCCATGAGCCCCGTAGTACCTTCGCTGTCCGACCGTGACGGCAAGATCTGGATGGATGGCCAGATGGTGGACTGGCGCGACGCCAAGATTCACGTGCTGACCCACACGCTGCACTACGGCTGCGGCGCCTTCGAGGGCGTGCGCGCCTACGAAACCGCCGACGGCACGGCCATCTTTCGCCTGCAGGAGCACACCCAGCGCCTGTTCAACAGCGCCAAGATCCTGCGCATGCCCATGCCGTTCTCGCAGGAAGAGATCAACGAGGCCCAGCGCGCCGTGGTGCGCGAGAACAACCTGCAGTCGTGCTACCTGCGCCCGCTGGTGTGGATCGGCTCGGAAAAGCTGGGCGTGTCGCCCAAGGGCAACCGCATCCACGTCATGGTGGCGGCCTGGGCCTGGGGCGCCTACCTGGGCGAGGAAGGCATGAAGCGCGGCATCCGTGTCAAGACCAGCAGCTACACCCGCCACCACGTCAACATCACCATGACGCAGGCCAAGACGGTGAGCAACTACACCAACTCCATCCTGGCCAACATGGAAGCGCTGGACGACGGCTATGACGAGGCGCTGCTGCTGGACGCCTCGGGCTTCGTGTCCGAAGGCGCGGGCGAGAACATCTTCGTCGTCAAGGACGGGCGCATCTACACACCCGACCTGTCGGCTGGCGCCCTGAACGGCATCACCCGCAACACGGTGCTGCACATCGCTCAGGACCTGGGCCTGGAGCTGGTGCAAAAGCGCATCACGCGCGACGAGGTCTATATCGCCGACGAGGCCTTCTTCACGGGCACGGCGGCCGAGGTCACGCCGATCCGCGAACTCGACCGCATCCAGATCGGCTCCGGCAGCCGCGGCCCCATCACCGAGAAGGTGCAAAGCGCCTTCTTCGACATCGTGGGTGGCCGCAATCCCAAGTACGCCCAGTGGCTCACCAAGGTCTGAACGCCATGACGCAAGACGCTGTCGTTGAACTGCTGGCCCGCGACCTGCTGCGCGGCAGCGGTGTGTACTGTCCCAATCCCAACGCGGACATGAAGCTGTGGAACACCCACCCGCGTATCTACCTTGACGTGGCGCACACGGGCGAGGCCAAGTGCCCGTACTGCGGCACGGTGTACCGGCTCAAGGCCGGCGAGGTGGTGTCTGGCGGGCATTGAGGGCCAGGTGCAGCGGCTCCAATGCGTGCACCCCTGAAAGTGGCATTGGCTGTACCTACTCCTGTCGCAGGGAACGGGCTAAAGGAGCGCCTGGCAAAAGTCACCAGCATGGATGTGGCGGTGGCGGCATTGCTGATGGGGTCCTGGGTCCTGCCTTCCGGGTATTCGTGGGGCGCGGGCATGCTCGTGTTGATGGGCCTGTGGGGCCTGCCGCGCTGGCTGCGCGCCGCAGCGCCCATGCCCATGCCGATGCGCTGGTGGCTGGCCGCTGTGGCTTTGATGGCGGCTGGCTGGAGCATCCACCTGATCGACCACGGGCAGTGGCAATGGAAGACGCTCGGGCTGGACCGCGTCCTCAAGTACCTGGCTGCGCTGATAGCCATCGTGGCCTTCTGCCAGCGCCGACCCTCCTGGCAGGCCGTCACCTGGGGCTGCGCGATCGGAGGCATGGCGACCGGGCTGTTTGCCCTGTGGCAAGTGGCCCTGCAGCATCTCTCGCGTGCCGAGGGCTACACCAATGCCATCCAGTTTGGCAATCTGGCCCTGCTGATGGCGGTGTGGTGCACTGCCCTGGGGTTGGCTGGCGCGCGCAAGGGGTGGGGTACCTTCCTGTGCGGCATGGGCTCCTTGGGCGGCATGCTGGCCAGCCTGCTCTCGGGCAGCCGTGGCGGCTGGGTCACACTGCCATTCCTGCTGCTGTTCTTGCTGTGGTTTCTACACCCCCGGCGCAGCACGCTCTCCGTATCAAGGAGAGGGTGGCACGCACTGGCTGCGGTTTCTCTGCTCAGCGTGTCGGTTTTTGCCCTTCCCATCGTGCATGAGCGGATGCAGCTGGGTTTGCAGGAATGGATCGATGCCGACAGCAGGCTGGCCAGCACGTCCGTGGGGTTTCGGCGCGCTGTATGGCGCTACGCCTGGCAGCAGGGCCAAAGCGCCCCCCTGACAGGGGTGGGGCAGCTGGACTTCAAGGAACATATGTCCGCAGCCATCAAGCAGGGACGGCTGCCGCCGGAAGCAGTGTCGTTCAACCATGCGCACAACGAATGGCTGGACATGTTCGCCAAGCGTGGCTGGCTTGGCGTGTTGTGCCTGCTGGCCTTTTTCGCTGTGCCTGCCCTTGCTTTCTGGCAGATGCTCAGACAGGCAGATGCCCATCTGCGGGTCAAGCTTGTGCCTCACGACGAGCAGGCCTGGCGATGGGTGCGCACGGCAGCGGTGTGCGGCCTGCTCACAGTGCTCGGCTTCCTGGGATTTGGCCTCACGCAGGTCATGTTTGCGCACAACAATGGCAATGTGATGTATTTGATGGCGGTCACGCTATGGCTCGCACTGGCCACCTATGGGAGACCAGCCATGTCAGGAAGGCCGGCGCAAGGGAACACCGGCAGCAACGGCGCTGACAAACAAGGCAGCCCTGGGACCGCCATGGATGGCCCGGGAACTGCTGCTGCGCCGCTGCGGGTAATGCATTTCGTCTCTGGAGGATTCTCCGGAGCCACGCAGGTGGCCATCGACCTTTGCGCACCGCATCCGGGCCAGCAGAGCCTGCTGGTGCTGCGACGCCGCTCGATGGACATCACGGACCGGCTGGAGAAGCTGGCGGCGCAAGGCATTGAAGTGCGTACTGTCTCGCGCTGGTCGCATTGGGTGACCGAGCGGCAGGTTGCGCAGCTGTGCCGGGAGTGGCGGCCTGACGTGTTTGTGGCCCATGGCTTCAGCGAGCACCTGTGGGGCCGTTACGGGGCACTAAGGGCTGGCGTATCTCGCATGCTCCATATAGAGCACAACACCCGCGAGCGCTATACGGCGCGCCGCCTGCGTCAATCGCTGGAGCTCGCGCGCGTGACCGAACGCATCGTGGGGGTGTCGCAGGCCGTGCGTGACGTGCTGGTGGCACGGGGGCATCCGGCGGAAAAGTGCGCCGCCATCCTGAACGGAATTGACCTGAGCCGCTGGCAGGGCGGGCTGCCCTGGGAGCAGCGCGAGGACGCCATCGTCATGCCGGCGCGCTTTGCGCAACAAAAAGACCACTTCACCCTGATCCGCGCGGCGGCCATGCTGCGCGAGCAGGGCCTGCAGCCTGCGGTGTACCTGGCCGGAGAGGGCAAGTCGAGCTGGCGCAAAAGAGCGCAAAGGCTGGCGATGTCGCTGGGAGTGGCCGATCAGGTGCGTTTTCTGGGGCATGTCAGCGATCTGCCTGCGCTATGTGGCCGCGTGAAGCTGGCAGTGCTTTCCACCCACTATGAAGGCCTCGGGCTCGGCTTGATCGAAGCCATGGCCTGCGGGTGCTGCGGCATCGGCACGGATGTGGAGGGGGTGCAAGAAATCATCACCAACGGCGAGACCGGATACCTGGTGCCACACGAAGACGCTCGGGCACTGGCCCTGCAGTTGGGGCACCTGCTGCGCCATCCGGATGAAGCACTGGCAATTGCCGTACGAGGCCAAAACCACGTGCGTGCCACTTTCGACCGCCAGCGGATGACCCAGCAATACCTGGAGCTCCTGCGCACGCCCGCAGGCTGACAGGGGCAACACCGAAGCGCTTTTGCTTTCCGGCTGCCATGGTCAGAGGCGGGCGCTCTACTGGGTGTGGCTGCTGACCTCCTTGTGCCAGGTCAGGGGTTTTGAGCAAGTAGCGCGGCGCGTGCGCGCTCCCACTCCCCAGCCAGCACTTGCACCAGCTGCCCGGCCGGCAGCGCCCGTGCCAGCGCCACGCCCTGGCCGGCCCACAGCGCCAGGTGGTCGGCCCGGTCCTGGGCCGCCGCGGCGCGGCGCAGCGCGCCGGTCAGGGCGTTCTGCACGGGATAGGCGGGGAGGTCTGCCTCGTGCGGGTCCAGCCGCTCCATCATGGTGTTGACGATGCCGCGCGCCGGCCGGCCGGAGTAGGCGCGGGTGATGCGCGTGTCGCTGCCTTCGGCCTGCGCCATGGCCGCGCGCTGGGCGGCGCCGATGGCCGACTCCGGGCAGGCCAGGAAGGCCGTGCCCATCTGCACCGCCTGCGCGCCCAGCGCCTGGGCGGCGGTGATGCCGCGCCCGTCCATGATGCCGCCGGCGGCGATCACGGGAATGGTGAGTGCGTCCACACAGGCCGGCACCAGGGCCATGGTGCCGATCTGGCTGCTGCTTCCCAGGTCCAGGAAGCTGCCGCGGTGCCCGCCGCCCTCCATGCCCGAGGCGCAGACCGCATCCGCCCCGACCTCGGCCCAGGCGCGCGCCTCGGCCACCGTGGTGGCGGTGCCGATGACGAAGCTGCCGGCCTCACGTTTCACGCGCGCTACCTGCGCCGCCGTCAGCAGCCCGAAGGTGAAGCTGGCCACGGCCGGGCGCTCGGCGATCAAGGCCTCGAACTGGGCATCGAAATCCTCGCACCAGCGGGTGGGCGGCTCGGGCGCGGCCAGGCCCAGGTCGGCGTACAGCGGCGCCAGCCGTGCGATGGCGGCCTGCACCGTGGCCGCATCGGGCGAGGGCGCCCGCAGCACGAACAAATTCATGCCGAAAGGCCGGCCGGTGGCGGCGCGCACGGCGGCGGCCGCCTCGTGCATGGCCTGCGGCGAGCGCATGCCGCAGCCCAGCATGCCCAGCCCGCCGGCCTCGGACACGGCCGCCGCCAGCTGCGGCCTGTCGGAGCCGGTCATGGGCCCCTGGATGATGGGCAGGTCGATGGACAGGCGTTCAAGCAGGGTATTGGCAGCGGCCATTGGCGGGCTCCTAAGAGTTTTCAGGAAAGGGAAGAGGAAGGCGAGGTCGGCGCATGCGGGCGCAGCGCCTGCAGCAGCGCGGCCAGCGCCGGCGTGTCGTAGCCGGGGCGGTGCACCAGCATGGTCGGGCACTCGCCCAGGTCCAGCCATTGCAAAGGCGGCGGCGTGCGCAGCAGCTCGCGGATCGAGTGCGGCAGCACGCCGGCGCAGCGCCCGGCGGCCACGCAGGCCAGGATGGTGGCGTAGGAGGCCAGCTCCAGCACACGCGGCGCGCGGCCCAGTGCGCGCTGCATCCAGTCCTCGCCGATGCGCCGGTAGGTGCAGCCGCGGGCAAAGGCGGCCAGTGTGTCCAGCTGCAGCTGACCCGGCCCGGTCACGGGCGGGTGACCCGCGGGCAAGGCCAGCAGCAGCCGTTCGGTGAAGACCTGCGTGCGCGCCAGGGGCACTTCGACGTCTTCCAGGCCGGGCGGGGGCCAGGCCAGCAGGGCGCAGTCCAGGCGGTGGGCCAGCACGTCGTCGGCCAGCGGGCGCGAGGAGCCGGTGCGCAGCTCCAGCACCAGCTGCGGCCACTGGGCGTGCAGCTGTGCCAGAGGGCCGGGCAGGCGGGCGGCGGCGGTGCTTTCCATGGCGCCCAGGCGCAGGCGGCCGCTGGGCTGGTCCGAACATACGGCCTGGCGCGCTTCTTCCGCCAGCGCGAGCAGCCGCTCGGCATAGCCGGCCAGGCGCTGGCCGGCGGGCGTCAGTGCCATGCCGCGGCCCTCGCGCACGAACAGCTGGCAACCCAGCGATTCCTCCAGTTGCTGCACGCGCGTGGTGACGTTGGACTGCGCGCGCTGCAGCCGCTCGGCGGCGCGGGTGGCGCTACCTTCCTGGGCCACGGCGGCAAAGATCTCCAGCGCGATCAGGTCCATGGGTTGAATCTTCTTATGAGATGATTATTCGGTCAATCGATCTTAGAACAGTATGGAAGCTGCGACCACCGAGGGAACGTCGTTTCGCCACCAGCCGCGTGCCGTGGCGCTGGCCGGGTTGCTGTCCCTGGCGGTGGCCATGGGCGTGGGGCGCTTCGCCTTCACGCCGCTGCTGCCCATGATGCTGGCCGACGGCGTGGTCACCCTGGCCGGCGGAAGCTGGCTGGCCACGGCCAACTACATCGGCTACCTCGTCGGCGCGCTGGCGTGCATGGCGCTGCCCTGGGTGGCGCGCGGGTGGTACGGCCGCTGGCACCCGGCGCGGCTGGCGCGCGCGGGCCTGGCGGCCACGGTGCTGCTCACCGTGGCCATGGCGCTGCCGCTGCCGGCCACTTGGCCGCTGCTGCGTTTCGCCGCGGGCGTGGCCAGCGCCTTCGTGCTGCTCAACATCTCCTCGTGGTGCATGGTGCGGCTGAGCGTGCTGGGCCAGCCGGCGCTGAGCGCGCTGATCTTCTGCGGGCCGGGCGTGGGCATTGCGCTGACCGGCTTCATGACCAGCGCCATGGTCGCGGCGCACTGGCGCGCGGCGGCGGGCTGGGCGGCGTTCGCGTTGCTGGCGGCGCTGCTGTGCGCCCTGGTGCTGCCGGTGGTGCAGGGACGCGCGGCGCAGGCTTCCAATCTACAGGCGGGCGCGGCCGAAGGGGCGCCCGCGCCGCCGGCCAGCGCTACGGCGCGCACGCTGCACGCCATCGCCTACGGCTTCGCCGGCCTGGGCTACATCGTCACAGCCACCTTCCTGCCCGTGATCGCCCGCGGCGCGCTGCCGCCGGGATCGCCCTGGCCTGACCTGTTTTGGCCCATCTTCGGCGTGGCCGCGACGCTGGGCGCGGTGCTGGGCACGCGCGTGCGCGCCGCGTGGGACCGCCGCTGGCTGCTCGCGGCGTGCTACGCCATGCAGGCCGCGGGCATCGCACTGGGGCTGCACTGGCCCACGCCGGCGGGCTTCGCGCTGGGCAGCGCGCTGCTGGGCCTGCCGTTCACGGTGATCACGTTCTTCGGCTTCCAGGAGGCGCGGCGCCTGTGGCCAGCGGCGGTGGACAGCTTCGCCGGCCTGATCACGGCCACCTTCGGCCTGGGGCAGATCGCAGGCCCGCCCCTGGCGGCCGCGCTGGTCGCCGCCAGTGGCCAGGCCAGCGGCTTTGCGCGCGCATTGGCTGCGGCCGCTGCGGTGCTGGTGACGGGCGCTGCCATGTATGCGTTTTCGGCCTGGCGCTGGCCGCAGGGGTCCGTGGCCTGAGCAAAAAAATTCGAACTCAAAAGAATTGGAATCTGACCCCAATTTTCCTGCAATTTTCCTAGCCGGGTTAGCTTGATGGTGCTTGAAAAAACTGTTATATCCAAATCAAGCAGTAAAAATCTAGTATGCGCGTATGCTAGTGAAATGATAGCTGTCCGCGTAGACTCACCAACGGCTAATGGCACGCTAAAATAAACCGACATGGTATTAGGCCGTAAATACTACTGCCTAAGTTAGGCGTCGGACTTTACCAATGCTGTGGCAAGTATCTTCAGTTGCGCGTTCATCTTTTCGAGCTGCTCCAAGTATGGGCTTTTGATCATAGCCACCTTCGCAAATGGTTGAAGGTCGATCGGGTTAATTTCCGTGACTTGGCGGTTGGCAAACTCATAGCGTGCAGAAATGTTGAACGTGAGCGGGCAACGATCCTTATGGCTGAAGACTGTGTGGCCCACACCAAGAATGAAAGTGATCTCGCATCTTGGCGGTACAGAGGCGATGGGTTGTGAGAAGGCAGTGTAGTTGCGTAAGTTGTGGGTCTCAGATTCTTCGGCGTTGAAGTAGAAATCCTGATCTAGCGTTAAGATGACATTCCTAGCGCTTGATGTGCCCGAATTGCGAACTCTGAGAAGCAATACTGAGTGCTCTTCCGCTGTCATCGGCGCTATCTCGATATACGGGCGAGTGGACGACTCGTGCTGAGCCCTCATGATGTCAGCCGATTCCCGATTCGCTCGGGCGATCTTTAGAGTAATGATGGCAACCAGCGCAGAAACAAGAACTGAACAGCCGCCGATAATAGCAATAGCTAGATTGATGCTGTCAGCGGTGGTCATCGAATAACCTTGTTTACGACGGCTGGCGCTTGAGTTAAGCCGCGCCGCGAAGCGGCGTTGCCTTGGACGAACTGTTGGACCGAGGCTCTGCACCGAAATCGATGAGCGGCGGAAGTTTGACCAGTCCCGATTGAAATATGGCAAGGGCGGCGATGACTACCGTTAGCCAGACCATCCTTCTTTGGGTGGCAATGGACTCGGCGTGACGGCGGCTTTGTAACTGCATAGATCCCCCATTGGTGGCTAACGCTGCCCCTCAGCCGACGCCGAAGGCGGTCGGCTGCAGCGGCTTGTTAAAGCTGTGCAACGAGAGGGGAGATTTTGAGTTCCAACAAGCAGCAAAATACGCGAACCTTATTTCGAGATCAGCATGCTTAGGTGGGCAGAAAGTGCCAACATCTGCTGCTCATGCTCTGCAGCGGGCACTCGGCCCGGATTGGAGATGTTTGCGCGGATGGTCTCCAAGACAGCATTCGCCGCTTGTAGTTTTGCGAGACTCGCCTTCCCTTCGATGACCTGCGGCGTCGAATCCAAAATTCCTGTGGCGGACTCGATCATTTTTCGCTGCGAACCCTCTACGGATTCCTTAATTTGCGCAAGCAGACGGTCCGCGCGGTCTGCATCTTTCTTAGCCGAGGCGGCAAACCACACTGAAATGATAACGGACCCAAGTGGAATCAGCCAATCCTTGAGAAGCGCGAGAAGAGAAGCCTCGTTCATGCAGCACATCCCTCAGTAGAGAAAAGTTTTAACGCCCTGAATTCAGCCGACGCCGTAGGCGGTCGGCTGCGATAAATGTTAGGTGTTTTTTGAAAACCAAATTTCTAAAAATCTTTTCTCACTTGCTTTAAACCAAAGCCATGCAAGAGTCCATATGGCTCCGGAAATGAAGCTCAGTACTGCAAACACAAACCATTGGTTGATTGACTTATCTGTGTTTTTATCGTTCATAAGAAAGACTAGTTCTTTAAACGGTTCTGCTAGGCCGGCTGCGATAAAAAATAAGAAGCCAGCAGCTAACATTGTGCTTAGGAAGCAGATGAATAATGAAGTTGTTTTTTTCATAATGCTTTCAATAGCTAACTAGATCTAGACAACAAAACAACGCGCGACTTGAGTCTTCCAATCTCCGGCCGCTCGCTTCTCCTACCTCTCATCTGCTACCCCTGCCGCCTTTTACGCAAACCTAACGATTTGCGGTAGAACCTTCGTTTGTGAGGCGTTGCAATTTTGCGAACCACCACTTGCGAGCCACACAAACCCCTGTGCTTGAGTACCAGTGATAAGTGCTCCCAAGGTGCCGCTTGGAAGTCGATGCGTTTCTCTTTGTATCACAGCACAGCCATAAGAAACCCAGCGTGAAGCTGCCGCCACGCTGTTGCCCGCCCCTGTATCCTGCTCCGACCCCTCAACCTCCAAAGGCCGGCATGAACCCGTCAGCCCCCACCCCCAGCCCACTCTTCACCGGCCCCTTCTTCGAAAACTTCCTCGTCCTCACCCGCTGGCAGACGCTGGTCTGGGTGGCGCTGCTGCTGTTGGCCTTCTGGTGGCTGGCGCGGCTGAAAAAAGCCGGCAAGAGCTTTTCGCTGCGCATGATGGCCGCCCTCGGCCTGGGCCTGCTGCTCGGCCTGTCGCTGCAAGGGCTGGAGGGCATGCCGCCGGAGGCCAGCGCCGCGCTGCGTGAATCGGCCACGTGGTATGGCCTGTTCGGGCGCGGCTTCGTGGCGTTGATCCGCATGCTGGTCATCCCGCTGGTGTTCGTCTCCATCGTCAAGGTGGTGCTCGACCATTCGGGCGAGGAGTACCTGTCGAAGGTGGCGGTGCGCGGCATCTTCTGGCTGCTGGCGACGACGGCCATTGCGGCGCTGGTGGGCATTGCGCTGGCCAATGCGTTTGGCCTCGGGCAGGGCACGGTGTACCAGGCGGGCAAGGCGGCGCTGCGCGAGCAGACCACCCTGGTCAATATCCTGGTCAACCAGATCCCGGCCAACATCGTCTCGGCCATGAACGGCAACAACGTGGTCGGGTTGGTCATCTTCTCCGCCCTGCTGGGCGTGGGCGCGCAGCGGGCGGCGGCGCGCTTTCCGGCGCCGGTGGCGGCATTCCGCGGCTTCATCGACGGGCTGCACGCGGTGGTCATGAGCGTGACGACCATGGTCATCCGCCTGCTGCCCTACGGCGTGACAGCGCTGATGGGCGGCACCCTCATGAGCAACGGCGTGCCGGCCATCCTGGACGTATCGGGCTTCATCGTGGCGATTTACGTGGCATCGGTGGCGATGGTGGCGGTGCACCTGCTGCTGGTGGCAGCCAACGGGCTGTCGCCGTTCACCTACCTCGCCAAATCGCGCGAGACGCTGGTCATGGGGTTTTCCAGCCGCTCGTCGCTGGGCACGCTGCCGCTCACCATCGCCACCCTGACCGGGCGCATGGGCGTGTCGGCCGGCTCGGCCAATCTGGTCGGGTCGCTGGGCGCCACCATGGGCATGAATGGCTGCGCGGGTTTCTTCCCGGCCATGCTGGTGGTGATGGTGGGGCACATGGTGGGGCTGGAGCTGAATTTGCAGTTCTACCTGATGACGCTGATCGTGGTCATCGTCGGCTCCATCGGCGTGGCGGGCATTCCAGGCACCGCCACCATCGCCGCCACCATCGCCGCCACCATCGCGCTGTCGGGCATGGGGCTGGGCGAGCATTTCGCGCTGATCGGCATGGTGCTGGCCATCGACCCGATCATCGACATGGCGCGCACGCTGACCAACGTCTCGGGCTCCATGACGGCGGCGCTGATCACCGACAAGCAGGTGGGCAGCTTCGACCGGCAGGTGTACGCCGACCCCGGGGCGCAGGTCAACGCGTCGGGGCTGGAGCTGGATGCGCTGTAGCAGGCGGCAGGCGCGCTGCAGCGCACCTGCCTACCAGCCTGCAAGCGTGGCGGCGGGCGGCCCGTACAGCGCGCGTCAGCTCTGCGGGCCGTCCAGGCGCGCGCCCCAGTCCTCCACCTGGCCGCTGTCCAGCCGGCGCTGAAAAAGCCGCTGCCAGTTGGGCGGCAGCGGCAGCGCCAGCAGCTGGCGCAGCAGCTCTGGCGTGCAGTCGCCGCCGGCGATCGCCTGCATGATGCGCGCCAGCGGCCAATCGGGATGCGGGCGCGCGGCGAGCCGGACGGCATCGCCGGCCCGCACCGTGCCGCCCTGCAGCACGCGCAGGTACCAACCGGTGCGCAAGCTTTGCTGCACGCGCAGCGCCATGGCCGGCACGCCGAAGCGGTCGTTCAGCTTCCAGCACGGCTGGCGGCCCTGGCTGACCTCCAGCCGCGTGCTGCCCACCTGCCACTGGTCGCCCAGGCAGACGCTGCCCTCGGCGATGTCCTGCACGCTGAAGTTCTCGCCAAACGCGCCGGGCTGGCGCAGCAGCCCGATCGCCCGCGGCTGCGCCGCAAGTTCTTCGCGCCAGGGCGCGTACTGTTCCCAGGCGTAGCAGTGCACCGCCTTCAGCGGTCCGCCGTGTACCCGCAAATCCCCCTGCTCGTCGCCCACCAGGCCCGTCGGGCCGACCTCCACCGGCCCGCCGCGCGGCTGCTTGTCGATGGCGCTGGCGCTGCCCGCGCGGGTATAGGGACGTGCCCTGCCGGTGAGGACGGCACGCAGGCTGCCGATGACCGGGCCTGGAGTGGTGAGGGGCGTCATGCCGGCGATGATGCCGCATCGCCGCTGCCGTGCGCCGGCAGGCGCAGCACAAAGCAGGCGCCCTGGCGGCCGTCGGGGCGGCCCTCGCAGTGCACGGTGGCGCCGTGGCGCTCGGCGATCGAGCGCACCAGCGCCAGCCCCAGGCCCACGCCCCCGCTGCGCTCGCTGGCGCCCGGCAGGCGGTAAAAGGGCTCGAAGATGCGCTCGCGCTGCTGCGGGGGCACGCCCGGCCCCAGGTCACACACGCGTAGCACGCTGACCTCGCCCTGGCGCTGCAGCGACAGGGTGACCTCCCCCTGGCTGTAGCGACGCGCGTTCTCCAGCAGGTTGCGCAGCACGCGGCGCAGCAGCCGGGCGTCGCCCAGCACCTCCAGCGGGGCAGCGCCTTCGGCGCTCAGCTCGGCGTCCACGCGCACGCATTCCTCGGCCGCCAGGCCCAGCAGGTCCACGTTCTCGAGGTGCACCATGTCGCTGGCGCCGGCGTCCAGGCGGCTGGCCAGCAGGATCTCGTCCACCAGCTGGTCCAGCTCGGCGATGTTGCGCTCGATCTCGGCACGCGCAGCCGGCGGCGGGGCCTGGCCCTGCAGCAGCTCCAGCCCCATGCGGATGCGCGTGAGCGGCGAGCGCAGCTCGTGCGAGGCATTGGCCAGCAGCGACTTGTGCGACTGCACCAGCGCCTGGATGCGCGCCGCCGCGGCGTTGAACTGGCGCGCCAGTTGCGCCACCTCGTCGTGGCCCTGCTCGGGCACGCGCACCGACAGGTCGCCCTCGCCAAAGCGCTGCACGCTGCGCTCGAGCTGCTCCAGCCGCTGCAGCAGGCGCCGGATGATGGGAAACACGCCCACCGTGACGGCAATGCCCACCAGCGCCAGGATCCAGACGAAGCCGTAAGGCGGGCGCAGCCAGAAGGCAGCGCCGTGGCGGTCGCGGTTGCCGCCGGCGCTGCCGCGCTGGCGCGGCCCCAGGCGCAGGCTGTAGCCCTGGCCGTCCTCGGCCTGCACGTCCAGCTGCAGCCCGGTGTCGGGCTCGACCGGCACGCGCGTGGCCAGGCCCTGCAGCAGCACCTGCCCCGTGGGCGAGAGCAGCTGCAGCTCGCGCGGCGGCTGGCTGGCCAGGCTCTGCGCGTTGTGCTCGGCCGCCACGCGCCAGGCGTAGCCAATGACCAGGGCAAACACCAGCACCCCGCCCACCACGGCCAGCCAGATGCGCAGGTACAGCCGGCGCGAAAACGGGCTCAGGATCGACACGACGCACTCACCTCCACTTTCCTGCCTTTTTCATATCCCACCACTGGCGCACCCGATGCCCCTGGCGCAACCCATGCTAGGGCCGCCGTGCAAGGGCCGCCCCGCAGCACGGGCGGCGTCCCCCTTCCCGCACGCGGAGCGGGCGAGAGAAGGGGGAAGCGGCGCAGCCGCTCAGGGGGATGCTTCTCAATCTTGCTGCCGCGCAAACACATAGCCCACCCCGCGCACCGTCAAGATGCGCTTGGGGTTCTTGGGGTCGGCCTCGATGGCCGCGCGGATGCGTCCCATGTGCACGTCGATGGAGCGGTCGAACGCCTCCAGCTCGCGCCCGCGCACGGCCTCCATGATCTGCTCGCGCGTGAGCACGCGGCCGGCGCGCTCGGCCATGGTGACCAGCAGGTCGAACTGGTAGGAAGTCAGCTCCGCCGCCTGGCCGGCCACGCTCACCGTGCGTGCGTCGCGATCGATCTCCAGCTGGCCGAAGCGCATGACGTTGGCCGCAGGCTGGCTGCCGGCCTCGCGCCGGCGCAAGAGCGCGCGGATGCGCGCCAGCAGCTCGCGCGGCTCGAACGGCTTGGGCAGGTAGTCGTCGGCGCCGATTTCCAGGCCGATGACCCGGTCCATGGGGTCGCCCTTGGCGGTGAGCATCAGCACCGGGATGCGCGCCGCCGCGCCGGGCAGGGCGCGGATGCGCCGGCATACCTCCAGGCCGTCGATGCCGGGCAGCATCAGGTCCAGGATGACCAGGTCGGGCGGCGGCGCGCCGCCCTCGGGGCCTTGCAGGTGCGCCAGGCCGCTCTCGCCGTCGGCCATGTGCGCCACGCGCAGGCCCGACTGGGCCAGGTATTCGCTGACCATCTGCGCCAGGCGCAGGTCGTCTTCGATCATCAGAAGCTGCGAACTCATGCGGGCCATCCTCTGCTGCGGCTGTCTCGCCAGGGTGTCGGTCACGTAAAGCCGCGGTAAACCAACCGCGGCGCTATTAAATACATAGCTTCCAGCGCTTGACTGTCAAGGGCTGGAAGCCTTTTCCATCTGATGTGCCGCCAGGGCCACCAGCACCAGCACCGGCAGGCCCAGCAGCGCCGTGCCGGTAAAGAAGCGGGCGTAGCCCCAGGCGTCCACGAACTGCCCGGAAAAGCCCGCCAGCCATTTGGGCAGCAGCACCATGATGGAGCTGAACAGCGCGTACTGCGTGGCCGAGTACTGCACGTTGGTCAGCCCCGACAGGTAGGCGATGAACGCCGCCGAGGCAATGCCCCCGGCCAGGTTGTCGGCCGACACCACGGCCACCAGCGCCCGCACGTCGTGCCCGTGCCCGGCCAGCCAGGCGAACAGCAAGTTGCTGGCGGCGCTGAGCACGGCGCCCAGCATCAGCACGCGCATGACGCCCAGGCGCATGGACAGCACGCCGCCCACGAACGCCCCCACCAGCGTCATCACCACGCCGTAGATCTTGGTGACGGCGGCCACCTCGTCCTTGGTGTAGCCCATGTCCACGTAGAACGGGTTGGCCATGATGCCCATGACCACGTCGCTGATGCGGTAGGTGGCGATCAGCGCCAGGATCAGCGCCGCCTGCCAGCGGTAGCGGGCGATGAAGTCGGCAAACGGCGCCACCACCGCGCCGCGCAGCCAGTCGGCCAGGCCGCGCGCGGGCGCCAGCGGGCGCGGCGCCGGCTCGGGCGACAACGCCACGGTCAGCATGCCCAGCAGCATGGACGCAGCCATGGCCAGGTAGGCCACACGCCAGGCGCCGGCCTGGTAGCCGGGGCCGCCTGCGACTTCGGCGCGCGCGGCCAGCCACAGCACGCCGGCGCCGGCCCAGATCATGGCCAGCCGGTAGCCCGTCTGGTAGGTGGCGGCCAGGGCGGCCTGGCGATCGGCATCGGCCGACTCGATGCGAAAGGCGTCCAGCGCAATGTCCTGCGTGGCCGAGCCGAAGGCCACCACCAGCGCCCAGCCCACGAGGGCACCCAGCTGCGTGCGCGGGTCCACCAGCGCCATGCCGGCCAGGCCCACGGCCACCGCCAGCTGCGCCACCAGCAGCCAGCTGCGCCGCCGGCCCAGGCGGCGGGTCAGCAGCGGCAGCGCCAGCCGGTCCACCAGCGGCGCCCAGGCCCACTTGAAGGCATAGGCCAGCGCCACCCACGACAGGTAGCCGATGGTGGTGCGGGCGATGCCCGCCTCGCGCAGGCGAAACGACAGCGTGCCCAGCACCAGCAGCAGCGGCAGCCCGGCGGAAAAGCCCAGCGCCAGCATGCGCAGGCTGGCCGGCTCCAGATAGACGCGCCAAGCCTGCAGCCAGGACGAGCGGGGCGCGGCGGGCGGGGCAGGGCGGTCGGCAGGCATCAAGGGCAGGCGGGCAGGACGGAAAGGATGGCGGCGCGGGAGCCGCCGCGGCCGGGCAGAAGGCCCGGCCATGGCGGGGCATTATCCGCACGCCCCGCCGCGGGTAGCATCGCCTCCCATGCCCGGCTCCGCGCTGCCCTCGCGCCCCCTCGCCTCCGTGCGCCGCTATGGCGGCGAGCACGTGGCGCACGCGCACGACCACGCCCAGCTGCTGTATGCCCTGCAGGGGCGCATGGAGCTGGAGGTGGGCGGGCGCGCCGCCTTCGTGGACACCGCCTGTGGCCTGGTCGTGCCCGCCGGCACGGTGCACGGCTTTCTGGCCCGCCCGGGCACCCGCATCTTCGTGATCGACGCGCCGCCCGGACCCGCGCTGCAGCGGGCGCGCCGCTTTGCCGTGCCCGCGGCGGCGCAGGCCCTGGCGCGCACGGCCGGCGCGGCGCTGGAGCTGTCCGGCCCTGGCGCTGGCGCGGCGCTGCACGCCGCGGCCGCCTGCCTGCCGCTGCTGCTGGACACCCCGCGCGTGCTGGCCCGCCGCCCGCTGGACGAAGCCCTGCTGCAGGCCGCCGTGGACCGCGCCCTGCGCGAGCCCTGGCCCACCGCGCGCATGGCCTGCCTGTTTCACCTCAGCGCGGCGCGCTTTCACGCGCGCTGGCTGGAGCTGACGGGCCACACGCCGCAGGACTGGCTGCGCGCACGCCGCCTGGACGCAGCCGAGCGCCTGTTGGCACGCGGCCGGCCGCTGGCGGCCGCGGCGCTGGCCACCGGCTACGCCAGCGCCAGCGCGCTGGCCTACGCGCTGCGGCGCGAGCGCGGTGTGGGCGCACGCGCGCTGCGCGCCGGGGTGCCGCCGCCTTTGCAAGCAAAAAACACCGCAAACCCTTGACAGGCAAGCGCTGGCGGCTACTCATTCAATAGCTAACCGAAGCGGCTCCTCGCGCGTTTCTCGACATCGGCGCAGGCCTGCGGCAGGCACCATGCGGCCATGCACCACCACCACCCTTGCACCGCCACCTCGCCGCAGGCCGGCATCGCCCTGGTCAGCCTGGCGGCGCTGCTGTGGGGCACCACCGGCACGGCCCAGCAGCTGGGCGCAGGGGGGCTGTCGCCCTTTTGGGTGGGCGCCGCGCAGCTGGCGGTTGCCAGTGCCTTCTTCGCCTGCGCGCAGGCGCTGGGGCGCTGGCGCGGCCGGCCCCGCCCCGGCGGCCCGGCGCGGGGCGGCCCCGGCGCGCCGCCGCGGGTGCCGCTGGCCTGGCTGGCGCTGGCCTCGGCCGGCATTGGCGGCTACAGCATCGCCTTCTACGCCGGCGTGCGCCTGGCCGGCGTGGGCGTGGGCACGGCGGTGGCCATTGGCAGCAGCCCGGTCTGGGCCGGCCTCATCCAGGCCGTGGTGCAGCGCGCCCCGCCGCCCGTGCGGTGGTGGCTGGGCGTGGGCGTCAGTGTGGCCGGTGGCGCGCTGATGGCGCTGGCGCGCGGCGGCGGCGCCGCGGCGCCGGCGTGGGCCGGGCTGGGCCTGTGCCTGCTGGCCGGGCTGGCCTACGCCGCCTACGCGCTGGTCAACAAGCGCCTGGTGGCCCGCGCGCCGGCCGGCTGGGTCAACCTGCGCGTGTTCAGCGGGGCGGCGCTGCTGGCGCTGCCGGCGGCGGCGCTGCTGGCGGGCGTGCCGCGCTTCAGCGCGCCGGCGCTGGCGCTGGTGCTGTACCTGGGGGTGGTGGTGTCGGGCCTGGCCTATGTCGCGTTTTCCGGCGGGCTGCGGCACATCGGCGGCGCCACGGCCGTGACGCTCACCCTGATCGAGCCGGCCGCTGCCTTCGCCCTGGCGCTGCTGGTGCTGGGCGAGCGACCGCCCGCGCCCGCCTACTGGGGCCTGGCCGCGCTGCTGGCGGGGCTGGGGCTGGTCATCCGGGCCGAGCTGCGCGGCGCGCGCTGAGCCGGGCCGTTGCTTGCAATTGCTGGCCAATGGTTACCGCCCGGCGGTCAACGCCCGGCTCCCGCCCGCCGTTGCCTGACAGGGCGGCTTGCGGCGCGCCCCGCGCCCCGCCGTATGAGACGAGGAACTGTGCATGAACCACAAGAACAACTGCAAGGCATGGGCGCTGGCCGCCGTGCTCTGTCTGGCCAGCGCCGGTTCGCTGGCCCAGGTGAACGTCCACGTGGACCTGGGGCTGCCCGCACCGGCGCCGGTGTATGTGCCGCCGCCGGTGCATGTCCTGCCGCGGCCGGTGTATGTGGCGCCGCCCGTGGCCGTGGTGCCGCAGCCGGTGTACGCCCCGCCCCCGCACGGCAGCAAGGAATGGCACAAGTGGCACAAGCGCCAGATGAAGGAGCAGCGCAAGGCGGAAAAGCGCGCCCACAAGCGCTGGCACCGTGATCGGGACGACGATTGAGGCGCCAGGCGCGCGCGCTGCCCCTGGGGGCGCCGCCTGAACGACAGCCGGGTGCGCAGCGCGCTGACACGCCGGGCCCTTGCGGCGTGACTAGACTGCCGCCCATGCTTTTTCGCTCCTCCAACGCGTCCCCCGATGCCGGGCCTTCCAGCTGCCGCTGCTGCGCTTTGCGTGCGGGGCCCTGGCCGGGGCGCCGTGGCTTCATGCTGGCCGGGCTGGCTGCTGCCGCCACGCCGGCGCTGGCGCAGGTGGATGTGGGCGGCGCCTCGCGCATGCGCAGCCTGGTGCCGGCCGAGACGCTGGAGGGCTCGGCCACGCAGCAATACCACCAGCTGCTGGAGCAGGCCCGTGCCAAGCGCGCGCTGGCGCCCGAGGGCCATCCCCAGCTGCAGCGCCTGCGCACCATCGCCCAGCGCATCATTCCCTACGCGGCGCAGTGGAACCCGCGCGCGCGCGATTGGCGCTGGGAGGTCAACCTGATTGGCAGCAAGCAGATCAACGCCTTTTGCATGCCGGGCGGCAAGATCGCCTTCTATACCGGCATCCTGGAGCAGCTGAAGCTGACCGATGACGAGGTGGCCATGGTCATGGGCCACGAGATGGCGCACGCCCTGCGCGAGCACGCCCGCTCGCGCATCGCCAAGAGCCAAGCCACCAGCATCGGCCTGTCGTTGGGCGCCCAGCTGCTGGGCCTGGGCGATATGGGCAACGCCGCAGCCAACCTGGGCACGCAGCTGCTGACGCTGAAGTTCAGCCGCGGCGACGAGACCGAGGCCGATCTGGTCGGCCTGGAGCTGGCCGCCCGCGCCGGCTATGACCCGCAGGCCGCGGTGAGCCTGTGGCGCAAGATGGGCGAGGCTACCGGCTCGGGCGGGGTCGGTTTCCTGTCCACCCACCCCACCGGACCGGACCGCATCCGCGAGCTGGAGCAGAACGTGCCGCGCGTGCGGGGGCTGTACGAACAGGCGCGCAGGCGCTGAGCGCTATCAAAAAGCATAGCTGCCAGCGCTTGCCCCATGCGGCTTTGAGGCTGATTTGACCTTCAGGTGCCGCCCACGAAGGGGTTGCTGCGCCGCTCCTGCCCGAAAGTGCTCTCCGGCCCGTGGCCGGGAATGAACACCGTGTCGTCGCCCATGGGCCACAGGCGCCCTGTGATGCTGTCGATCAGCTGCTGGTGGTTGCCCTGGGGGAAGTCGGTGCGGCCGATGCTGCCGGCGAACAGCACGTCGCCGACGAACGCGCGCTTCGCTTGAGGCGCGTGGAACACCACGTGGCCGGGCGTGTGGCCCGGGCAGTGGCGCACGTGCAGGGTTTCCTGGCCAATGCTTACTGTGTCACCGTCGTGCAGCCAGCGCGTGGGCACGAAGGCCTGAGCCGGCGGAAAGCCGAACATGGCGCTTTGCTGCGGCAGGCCGTCGATCCAGAACTGATCGCCTTCGTGCGGGCCGATGATGGGCAGCTGCAGCCGCTCGGCCAGCTCGCCGGCGCCGCCGGCGTGGTCGATGTGCGCGTGCGTCAGCCAGATGGCCTTGAGCGACAGTCCCAGGCGCTGCACGGCGGCCAGCAGCCGGTCCAGGTCGCCGCCGGGGTCGATGACGGCGGCGTCCATGGTCTGGTCGCACCAGACGAGCGAGCAGTTCTGCTGGAAGGCCGTGACGGGGAGGGTCTGGTAGTGCAGCATGTCAGAAAGTGAGGTCGTAGCCGATGGTGATGGGCGCGTGGTCGCTGAACTTCTCGCCCTTGTAGATGTGCTCGGTGCGCGCCAGGGCGGCCAGGGCCGGCGTGGCCAGGTGGTAGTCCAGGCGCCAGCCCACGTTGTTGGCATAGGCCTGGCCGCGGTTGCTCCACCAGGTGTAGCAGGCGTCGGTGGTGTCGGGCTGCAGGTGCCGGTACACGTCCACCAGGCCGCCGCCTGCGTCGCTTGCGTGTAACAACTTTGTCATCCAGGCGCGCTCTTCGGGCAGAAAGCCGCTGTTTTTCTGGTTGCTGCGCCAGTTCTTCAGGTCGGCTTGGCTGTGGGCGATGTTGATGTCGCCGCACAGGATGAACTCGCGCTCGGCTTTGAGGCCCATCAGGTGCGGATGGAAATTGGCCAGGAAGCGGTACTTGGCCAGCTGGCGCTCCTCGCCCGAGGAGCCGCTGGGAAAGTAGGCACTGATGAGCGACAGGCGGCGCGCAGGCGTATCGAAGCGCAGCTCCACATAGCGGCCCTCGGGGTCGAACTCGTTGCAGCCGTAGCCCACGCGCACGTCGCTGGGCTCGTGCCGGGTGTAGATGCCCACGCCCGAATAGCCCTTCTTGGCGGCGAAGTGAAAGTGCCCCTTCAGGCCTGCCAGCTCCTCGAAGCGGCCGGCGATGTCAGGCGCTTGGGCCTTGAGCTCCTGCACGCAAATACAATCCGGCGCCTGCCGGGCGATCCAGGCCTCCACCCCTTTGGATGTGGCCGAACGGATGCCGTTGAGATTGAGGCTGGTGATTTTGAACAGGGAAGCATCCATGGTGAACGAAGGCGCTGCCACAGGCGGCCAGCAGGCAAGTCAGGGAGAAGGAGCCGCGGCGCTGGCGCAGGAGTTCGTGCGCTTCGCCGTCGAGGCCGGCGTGCTGCGCTTTGGCGAATTCAAAACCAAGGCGGGGCGCATGAGCCCCTACTTCTTCAACGCCGGGCTGTTTGACGACGGCGCCAAGCTGGGGCGCCTCGCGCAATTCTATGCACAGGCCCTGGTGGCCAGCGGCATCGGGTTCGACATGGTCTTCGGCCCCGCCTACAAGGGCATCCCGCTGGCTGCCACGGTGGCCGTGGAGCTAGCGCGGCTGGGCCGCAGCGTGCCCTTTGCCTACAACCGCAAGGAGGTCAAGGACCACGGCGAGGGCGGCACGCTGGTGGGCGCGCCGCTGGCCGGGCGGGTGCTGATCATCGACGACGTGATGAGCGCCGGCACGGCGGCGCGCGAGTCCATCGCGCTGATCCGCGCCGCCGGCGCCACGCCGCACGCCATGGCCATTGCCCTGGACCGCCAGGAGATGGCCACCGAGGGCGGGCAGGACGTGCCGCACAGCGCCGTGCAGTACGTGCGCGGCACGCTGGGGCTGCAGGTCTGCACTATCGCCAAGCTGGCAGACTTATTGCAATATCTATCGGCCAGCGGCGCCGACGCGCAGATGCGCGAACACCACGCGCGCGTGCTGGCCTATCGTCAGCGCTACGGCGTGGACGATTGATGGCAGTGACGTGACACCGGCCCGTGCGGGCCACAGCACCGGGAGCAGGATTGTTGAAGCACCACAGCGCACGACGATTTCAGGGACTCAGACAGGCCCTGGCCACCGCCGGCCTGCTGCTGCTGGCGGCCGCGCCGGTCGGCGCGCAGGAGCGCAAGGGCCCGCAGGAGGTGTACACCTGCATCGACAAAAATGGCCGGCGCCTGACCGCAGACCGTCCCATCGCCGAGTGCGTTGACCGCGAGCAGCGTGTGCTGGACCTCACCGGCACCGAGCGCCGCCGCATGGGCCCCACCCTGACCGAGCACGAGCGCACAGCGGCGGAGGAGCAGCGCAAGAAGGCGGCGCAGGAGCGCATCCGCGTGGCCGAGGAGCGCCGGCGCGAGCGCGTGCTGCTGGCGCGCTACCCCGACGAGGCCACGCACCAGGTCGAGCGCGTGCAGGCGCAGGAGCAGGTGGACGAGGTCATCGCCGTGGCGCACAAGCGCATCGCCGAGCTGGGCGGGCGCCGCAAGCAGCTGGGCGTGGAGCTGCAGTTCTACCAGGGCGACCTGGCCAAGGCCCCGGCGAAGCTGCAGCGCCAGTTCGCCGAGAACGACCAGGAAGTGGGCGAGCAGCAGCGCTTCATCGCCGCGCAGGAGCAGGAAAAGCGCCGCATCGACCAGCGCTTTGATGCCGAGCTGGCCCAGCTGCGCCAGCTGTGGGCCGCGCAGCGCGCCGCCGCCGAGCAGTGGAGCCAGCCGCCTGCGGCCAGCAGCAGCAAGTAGGAAAAGCCGCCCCGCCCATGAACAAAGCAGCCCGCGGGCTGCTTTGTTATTCCTGTTTGCTATTTTTTTAGTAGCTGCCTGCGCTTGACTGGAAAGGGTTGGAGCCGTATTTGGCTCCTAATCTTCAACCCAGCCGGTTCTTGAGCAGCGTGTGGACCTGCTGCGGGTTGGCCTTGCCCTTGGAGGCCTTCATGATCTGGCCGACCAGGGCGTTGAAGGCCTTGTCCTTGCCGGCGCGGTACTGCTCCACGTTGCCCGGGTTGGCGGCCAGCACTTCATCGACGATGGCCTCCAGGGCGCCCGTGTCGTTCATCTGCCTGAGGCCCTTGGCCTCGATCAGCGCATCCACCTCCTGGCCTTCGCCGGCCCAGAGGGCGTCGAACACCTGGCGCGCGGCATTGTGGCTGATGGTGCCGTCGTGGATGCGGGCGATCAGCGCGGCCAGCTGGGTGCTGCTCACCCGGGCCTGCTCCATGCCGATTTCTTCGGCATTCAGCCGGCGCGAGATCTCGCCCATGACCCAGTTGCTGGCCAGCTTGGGCTGGCCGCAGGCGCGCGCGGCGTCCTCAAAGTAGGCCGCCATGGCCTGGCTTTGCGTGAGCGTGGTGGCGTCGTACTCGGGCAGGCCGTATTGCTGCACGAAGCGCGCGGCCATGGCGCGCGGCAGCTCGGGCATGCCGGCCTTGACCCGCTCGACCCATTCGGGCGCAACGATCAGCGGCGGCAGGTCCGGGTCGGGGAAGTAGCGGTAGTCGGCCGCGTCTTCCTTGGTGCGCATGGCGCGGGTCTCGCCGGTGTCGGGGTCGAACAGCACGGTGGCTTGTTGAATCGCGTGGCCGTCCTCGATCTGCTCGATCTGCCAGCGGATCTCGTAGTCGATGGCCTGCTGCATGGACCTGAAGGAGTTCAGGTTCTTGATCTCGCGGCGGGTGCCCAGGGGCGCCCCCGGCTTGCGCACCGAGACGTTGGCGTCGCAGCGGAACGACCCTTCCTGCATGTTGCCGTCGCAGATGCCGATCCAGGTCACCAGCTTGTGCAGCTCCTTGGCATAGGCCACGGCCTCCTCGGTGGAGCGCATGTCCGGCTCGGTCACGATCTCCAGCAGCGCCGTGCCGGCGCGGTTCAGGTCGATGCCCGACTGGCCGATGAAGTCCTCGTGCAGCGACTTGCCGGCGTCTTCCTCCAGGTGGGCGCGCACCAGGCGCACCGTCTTCTTTTCCTCGCCCAGCAGGAAGGACACCTCGCCGCCCTGCACCACGGGAATCTCGAACTGGCTGATCTGGTAGCCCTTGGGCAGGTCGGGGTAGAAATAGTTCTTGCGCGCAAAGATGCTCTCGGGCGCGATGTGGCTGCCCAGCGCCAGCCCTAAGCGGATGGCGAGCTCCACCGCCTTTTTGTTCATCACCGGCAGCGTGCCGGGCAGCGCCAGGTCCACGGCGCTGGCCTGGGTGTTGGGCTCGGCGCCGAAGGCGGTGCTGGCGCGGCTGAAGATCTTGCTGTTCGTGGCCAGCTGGGCGTGGGTTTCGAAGCCGATCACGACCTCGTAGCCCTGGATGAGTGGTGCGGACATGGCAGGTGAAGCGTCTGGGGTCGGGGCGGCGTCAGGCCAGCGCCGGGCGGCGCTGGTGGAAGTCGGTGGCCTGCTGCAGGCGGTGCGCCAGGTTGAGCAGGCGCGCCTCGCCGAAGTGGTTGCCGATCAGCTGCAGGCCCACGGGCATGCCGCCTTCGCCGAAGCCGGCCGGCACGCTCATGGCCGGCAGGCCGGCCAGGGATGCGGGCAGGGTGTAGATGTCGGCCAGGTAGGTGGCCAGCGGGTCGCTCTTGCTGCCGATGGCCCAGGCCACGCTGGGCGAGACCGGGCCGGCGATCACGTCGCACTGCGTGAAGGCCGTCTGCAGGTCGTCCGCGATCATGCGGCGCAGGCGCTGCGCCTGCAGGTAGTAGGCGTCGTAGTAGCCCTCGGACAGCACGTAGGTGCCGATCATGATGCGCCGCTTGACCTCCTCGCCGAAGGCCTCGGAGCGCGACTTCTTGTACATGTCCAGCAGGTCGGTGTAGTGCGCGGCGCGGTGGCCGTAGCGCACGCCGTCAAAGCGCGACAGGTTGGAGCTGGCCTCAGCCGGGCTGAGGATGTAGTACACCGGCACGGCCAGGTCGGTGCGCGGCAGGGAGATGTCCACCAGCTTGGCGCCCAGCTTCTCGTACTCCTGGAGCGCTGCCTGCACGGCGGCGCGTACGTCATCCGCCAGCCCCTCGCCGAAGAACTCGCGCGGGATGCCGATGCGCAGGCCTTCGATGCTGGCAGACAGCTGGCGCCCAAAGTCCTCGGGGGGGCGGTCCACGCTGGTCGAGTCGCGCTCCACGTCCGGCCCGCACAGGTGGCTCAGCAGCAGCGCGCAGTCCTCGGCCGTGCGCGCCATGACGCCGGCCTGGTCCAGGCTGGAGGCGTAGGCGATCATCCCGTAGCGGCTGGCGCGGCCGTAGGTCGGCTTGATGCCGGTGATGCCGCACAGGGCGGCCGGCTGGCGGATCGAGCCGCCCGTATCGCTGGCCGTGGCGCCGGGCGCCAAGCCCGCCGCCACCGCGGCCGCGCTGCCGCCCGAGGAGCCGCCCGGCACGCGCGCGGTGTCCCAGGGGTTGCGCACCGGCTGGGGCGCGTCCAGCCCCACGGCGGCGACGGCGGCGTTCTCGTTGGATCCACCCATGGCGAACTCGTCGCAGCTGAGCTTGCCCAGCGTCACGCAGCCGGCATCGCCCAGGTTGGCCACGATGGTCGCGTCAAACGGCGAGCGGTAGCCCGCCAGCATCTGGCTGGCGGCTGTGGTGGGGAAGTCCTGCGTGACGAACACGTCCTTGTGCGCGATCGGCACGCCCGCCAGCGGGCCGCCCCGCCCGGCGGCGATGGCTTCGTCCTGGGCCCGCGCCTGGGCCAGCGTCGCGTCCTCGTCGATGGCCAGAAAGGCGCCCAGGCCTTGCTGCGCACGGGCGCGCTGCAAAAAGTGCCGCGCCACTTCCACGGCGCTCGCCTGGCCGCTGCGCAGTTGCGCGGCCAGCGCGGCCACGCCCAGCTCGTGCGGGGCGGTGTTGCTGCTGTTGTGGTCAGTCATGTTCGCTTCGCCTTCACTCGATCACCCGGGGCACCAGGAACAGGCCGCGCTCCACGGCAGGCGCATTGGCCTGGTAATCCTCGCGGCGGTTGGGCTCGCTGGCCACGTCCTCCTGCAGGCGCAGGGCCACGGGCTGCACGGCTGCCAGCGGGTGCGCCAGGGGGGCGACGCCGGTGGTGTCCACAGCCTGCATCTTCTCGACGATGGCGAAGAAGTCGTTGATGGTGGTGAGCATGCGCTCACCCTCGGCGGGATCGAGTTCCAGCCTTGCCAGATGGGCGATGCGCCCGATGTCCTGGGGAGTCAGTGCCATAGCGGTGAGGGCGCGGAAACCGGATGTAACGATGACGATCCGGGGCCCGGCCGCAGAGAGTTATTCACAGGGTATGCGTTATTATCCCGCCTTTGCCGCAACGCCCAGTCCTGCCCAGCCTGACCGTGCGAAAAAAGCGCCGCCTTCCACAGACCCCCCAAGAATTTACGGCGACGGCAGGCCGACGCGCATGCCGTGCCGCATGAGGATTCCCGCATGTTCGGATCATTGCGTCGGTACTTCTCCACCGACCTGGCCATCGACCTTGGCACCGCCAACACCCTGATCTTCGCCCGCGACAAGGGCATCGTGCTGGACGAGCCCTCCGTCGTCGCCATCCGCCACGAAGGCGGCCCGCACGGCAAGAAGGTCATCCAGGCCGTGGGCTCCGAAGCCAAGGCCATGCTGGGCAAGGTGCCCGGCAACATCGAGGCCATCCGCCCGATGAAGGACGGCGTGATCGCCGACTTCGTGATCACCGAGCAGATGATCAAGCAGTTCATCAAGATGGTGCATCCGCGCTCGGTGCTGACCCCCAGCCCGCGCATCATCATCTGCGTGCCCTGCGGCTCCACCCAGGTCGAGCGCCGCGCCATCAAGGACGCGGCCGAAGCGGCAGGCGCCACCGCCGTCTACCTGATCGAGGAACCCATGGCCGCCGGCATCGGCGCCGGCCTGCCGGTCTCCGAAGCCTCCGGCTCGATGGTGGTGGACATCGGCGGCGGCACGACGGAAGTCGGCGTGATCTCGCTGGGCGGCATGGTCTACAAGGGCAGCGTGCGCGTGGGCGGCGACAAGTTCGACGAATCCATCATCAACTACATCCGCCGCAACTACGGCATGCTGATCGGCGAGCCCACGGCCGAGGCCATCAAGAAGCACATCGGCTCGGCCTTTCCCGGCTCCGAGGTCAAGGAGATGGAGGTCAAGGGCCGCAACCTCTCCGAGGGCGTGCCGCGCAGCTTCACCATTTCGTCCAACGAGGTGCTGGAGGCGCTCACCGAGCCGCTCAACCAGATCGTCTCCGCCGTCAAGAACGCGCTGGAGCAGACCCCGCCCGAACTCGGCGCCGACATTGCCGAGCGCGGCATGATGCTCACCGGCGGCGGCGCCCTCCTGCGCGACCTGGACCGCCTGCTGGCCGAGGAAACCGGCCTGCCGGTGCATGTGGCCGAGGAGCCGCTGACCTGTGTGGTGCGCGGCTGCGGCATGGCCCTGGAGCGCATGGAGCGCCAGGGCAGCATCTTCACCAGCGACTGACCCGCCCCCGCCTGCGGGCGCCCGCATGCACGCCTTGCCCTGTCTGACGCATGCCCCCCGGCACACTTGAGCGCAGCGCGCCGTCGTTCTTCCGCCACGGCCCGTCGCCGCGCGCGCGGCTGCTGCTGTACGGCGCGCTAGCGCTGTTCCTGATGGTGGCGGATGCGCGCTTTCACGTCACCGAGCCCCTGCGCGCGGTGGTGGCCACGCTGCTGTACCCCCTGCAGTGGGTGGCGCAGCAGCCGGTGCAGCTGGCCACCTATGGCGCCGGCTATGTGCAGTCGCTGCAGGCCACGCAGCACGACCTGGACGAGACCCGCCGCAGCATGGCCGAGATGGCCCTGCGTGCCGGACAGACCGAGCAGCTGCTGCGCGAGAACACCCAGCTGCGCGAGCTGCTGGCGCTGCGCGAGCGCCTGACCACTGCGGCGCGCGCGGCCCAGGTGCTCTACGACACGGCCGACCCCTACACCCGCCGCGTCATCGTGGACCAGGGCCAGCTGGCCGGCGTGGAGCCGGGCTCGCCCGTGATGGATGCCTATGGCGTGCTCGGCCAGGTCACCCGCGTGTACCCGCTGCTCAGCGAAGTCACGCTGCTCATCGACCGTGACCAGACCATTCCCGTGCTCAACGTGCGCACCGGCGCGCGCAGCGTGACCTATGGCGACCCGCTGGCCGCCCCCGGCGGCGCGGTGGAGCTGCGCTTCACGCCCGGCAACGCGGACGTGCAGGAGGGCGACCTGCTCACCACCAGCGGCATCGACGGCGTGTACCCGCCCGGCCTGCCCGTAGCGCGCGTGGTGCGCGTGGAGCGGCGCGCCGACTCCACCTTCGCGCGCATCTGGTGCGAGCCCCTGGCCCGGGTGCAGGGCGCGCGGCACGTGATGGTGCTGCAGCCCCTCAAGGCAGAGCTGCCCGAGCGCCCCGAGCCGCAGCCGGCGCCCGGCAAGAAGCGCGGAGGCCGCAAATGATCATGCCCCGCGGCCAGCCGCTGCTGCTGCCGGTGCGCCCGTCCTTCATCGCGATGAGTTTGCTGCTGGCGCTGGTGCTGTACATGCTGCCGCTGGGGCGCGTGGCCTGGACGCCCGACTGGGTGCTGCTGCTGCTGGTGTTCTGGTCCATGCACCAGCCCACCCGCGTGGGCTTGGGCGTGGCCTTTGCCCTGGGGCTGGTGCTGGACGTGTTCCAGTCGGCCTTGCTGGGCCAGCACGCGCTGGTCTATACGCTGGCGGTGTTTGGCGCGCAGGCGGCGGCGCGGCGGGTGCTGTGGTTCGGCTCCGTGCCGCAGGCGCTGCAGCTGGCGCCGCTGTTTTTGGCCGCACACGCGCTGGAGGTGGCGCTGCGCGTGGCCGGCGGCGGCCTCTTGCCGGGCTGGCCGGTGCTCGTGGCGCCGCTGCTGGAGACACTGCTGTGGCCGCTGGCCAGCTGGCTGCTGCTGGCGCCGCAGCGCCGCCCGCCCGACCAGGACAAGAACCGCCCGCTGTGAGTGCCGTAAAGAGATGACGGAGCTGCGCAATGCCCAGGCCGACGCGGGGCGCTTTCGCCTGCGCGTGCTGGCGGTGGCGCTGCTGGTGCTGCTGTGCTTTTCGCTCATCGCCGCGCGGCTGTACGTGCTGCAGGTGGTGCGCCACGAGGGCCTGGCCGAGCAGGCCGAGAGCAACCGCACGGCGGTGGTGCCCATCGTGCCCAACCGCGGCCTGATCCTGGACAGGAACGGCGTGGTGCTGGCCACCAACTACTCGGCCTACACGCTGGAGATCACGCCCTCGCGCTCGCTGGACCTGGAGGTCACCATCGACCAGCTGGCCGAGATCGTGGACATCCAGCCGCGCGACCGGCGCCGCTTCAAGCGGCTGATGGACGAGTCGCGCAACTTCGAATCGCTGCCGATCCGCACCCGCCTGTCCGACGAAGAGGTGGCACGCTTTGCCGCCCAGCGCTGGCGCTTCCCCGGCGTGGAGATCAAGGCGCGGCTGTTTCGCACCTACCCGTTCGGCGAAGTGGCCAGCCACGCCATCGGCTACATCGGGCGCATCAACCAGCGCGAAAAAGAGCGCATCGAAGACGCGGGCGACACCGCCAACTACCGCGGCACCGACTACATCGGCAAGCTGGGCGTGGAGCAGAGCTTCGAGTCCACGCTGCACGGCCACACCGGCGTGGAGCTGCTGGAGACGTCGGCCGGCGGGCACGCCGTGCGCCGCCTGGAGAGCCACCCGGCCACGCCGGGCAACACCGTCATGCTGTCGCTGGACATCCGGCTGCAAAAGATGGTGGAGGACCTGTTCGGCGACCGCCGCGGCGCGCTGGTGGCACTGGACCCGAGAAACGGCGAGGTGCTGGCGCTGGTCTCCAAGCCCACGTTCGACCCCAACCTGTTCGTCGAAGGCATCGACCAGGACAACTGGCAGGCGCTCAACGAATCCATCAACAAGCCGCTCCTGAACCGCGCGCTGCGCGGCACCTACCCGCCCGGCTCCACCTACAAGCCCTTCATGGCGCTGGCGGCGCTGGAGCTGGGCAAGCGCGGCGCCGCCGTGGTGGTCAGCGACCCGGGCTACTTCAACTATGGCGGGCGCACCTTCCGCAGCCACGAAGGCGGCCTGGGCGGCGTGGACATGCACCGCGCCATCCAGTATTCGAGCAACACGTATTTCTATTCGCTGGCCGTGGAGATGGGCGTGGACGCCATCCACGACTTCATGGCGCCGCTGGGCTTTGGCCAGATCACCGGCATCGACTTGGGCGGCGAAGTGCGCGGCGTGCTGCCCAGCACCGAGTGGAAGCGAAACGCCTACAAGCGCCCCGAAGCCAAGCGCTGGTACTCCGGCGAGACCGTGTCGCTGGGCATTGGCCAGGGCTACAACAACTTCACCATGCTGCAGCTGGCCGTGGCCGAGGCCACGCTGGCCAATGGCGGCACGCGCCACCGCCCGCACCTGATCAAGGCGGTGAAGGACCAGGTCAGCGGCGCCGTCACCGAAGTGCAGCAGCCCCCCGGCGAGCCCCTGGGCTACAAGAGCCGCAACGTGGACGTCATCCGCCGCGCGCTGCAGGCCGTCAACGAGAGCGGCACCGGCCGGCGCGTGTTCGCTGGCGCGCCCTACACCTCCGCCGGCAAGACCGGCACGGCGCAGGCCGTGGGCTGGGCGCAGAACACGCGCTACAACGCCAAGCTGCTGGCCGAGCACCAGCGCGACCATTCGCTGTTTACCGCTTTCGCGCCGGTGGACGAGCCGCGCATCGCCGTGGCGATCATCGTGGAGAACGCCGGCTTCGGCTCGGCGGCGGCCGCGCCCATCGTGCGCCGGGTGTTCGACTACTGGCTGCTGGGCCAGTACCCCAGCGAGGAGGACGTTGCTGCCACGGCCAAGGGCCAGGCCGGCGCGCCCCTGGGCACGCCGCGCCGGGTCGAGGACATACCCCTGCCCGCCGTCGTGCTGCCCTAAGCCTGCGCGGCGTGCGCGTCAGGCCGCCGAAGTAGGCGCGGCGCGCGGCGGCTGCAGCTGGCTCAGCACCAGCGCCGCCACGATCAGCGCCGCCCCGGCCATGCCGGCCACGCCCAGGCGCTCGCCGATCAGCAGCCACGCGGTGGCGGCGGCAAACACCGGCTCCAGCCCGAAGACGATGGCGCTGCGCATGGCGTCCACCCGCTGCTGGCCCCACGCCTGCAGGGTGACCACCAGCACGCTGGCCACCACGCCCAGGTAGGCCAGCGCCGCCAGCGCATCGCGCGGCAGCCCGGCCAGGGCCTGCAGCGTGCTGTCCGCGCCGCCGTGGCGCAGCAGCACCAGGGCGCTGGCAGCGGCGCACATCACCAGCGCCTGCACGGCCGCCAGCCGCGTGGCGCGCAGCGGCCGCGCGGCGGTGCGGCGGGCGCATTCCTCCAGCACCAGGATGTAGATGGCGTAGAACAGCGTGCTGGCCAGCGTCAGCGAGTCGCCCCGGTTCCAGGGCTCGTCCTCGTGGAACATCATCACCATGCCGGCCAGCGCCAGGGCGCAGGCGCCCCACAGCGCCAGCCCGTAGCGCCGCCCCAGCACGGCCATGGCCAGCAGCGGCACCACCAGCACGTTCAGCCCGGTGACGAAGGCGTTGCGGTTGCTGCTGGTGCGCGCCAGCCCCTCGATCTGCAGCCAGAAGGCCGTAAACAGCAGCGCGCCCAGCAGCAGGCCCCAGCGCCGCTCGTGCGCGCGCAGGCCGCGCCAGGCGGGGGCCAGCACCAGCAGGGCAATGGCAAAGCGGGCCCAGATGATCTGCAGCGCGTCCAGATGCGCGGACAGCAGCTTCATCGCGGGAAAGGTGGTGCCCCAGACGGCCACCACGAGGAGCAGCGCGGCCAGGCCCTGGCGTTCATGGCGCATGGCGTGATTGGGTTGTGGTTGACTATCAAAAAAGGAGCTGCTTGCGCTTGTCTGGCGCCGATTTCAACGGGTTTTGGTGCTAAAAACCCCGCCAATCAAGCGGCAGCAGCTATGGTTTGAGGAGCAGCGGCAGCACCAGCAGCGGCGCCGCCGCTCCCTTCAGGCGCTCATGCGCCGCAGGAACGAGCGGATGCGCTCGCTGGCCGGATGGGCGAAGAACTCCGCGGGCGGCGCGTCGTGGGCGATGCAGCCCTGGTCGAAGAACATGACGCGGTCGGCCACCTCGCGGGCAAAGCCCATCTCGTGCGTGACCACGACCATGGTCATGCCGCCGCGCGCCAGCTCGCGCATCACGTCCAGCACCTCCTGCACCATCTCCGGGTCCAGGGCGCTGGTGGGCTCGTCGAACAGCATGACCTTCGGCTGCATGGCCAGCGCCCGGGCAATCGCCACGCGCTGCTGCTGCCCGCCCGACAGCTGCCAGGGGTATTTGTGCGCGTGGTCCTGCATGCCCACGCGCTTGAGCAGCTGCAGGGCCTGCTCGTTGGCCGCGGCGCGCGCCGTGCGGTGGATGCGCCGCGGCGCCAGCGTCAGGTTGTCCAGCACCGTGAGATGGCCAAACAGGTTGAACTGCTGAAACACCATGCCCACCTCGCAGCGCTGGCGCTGCAGCGTGTGCGCGTCGTCGGTCACCTCCACGCCGCCGATGGTGATGCTGCCGCTGTCATGCGGCTCCAGCCGGTTGATGGCGCGCAGCAGCGTGCTCTTGCCCGAACCCGAGGCGCCGATGATGGTCGTCACCTGGCCGGTGTAGAACTGCGTGGACACGCCCTTCAGCACCTCATGGCTGCCAAAGGCCTTGCGCACGTCCTTGCAGACGATGTAGGGAGTTGCGGAGTTGTCAGTCATGGCAGTGCACTAAGCGCGCAACGGAAAAAACAGGCGCCACCCAGGCCAGCAGACGCCGTGGATCCGGCTTCGGCCGGTCCAGTGGCGTCGTCCCCCTTCCCAGCGCGCGAAGCACGCGCCAGAGAAGGGGCTGAGGGCCGCGGCTCCGAGTCTGCCTGCGCAGACTTGGACGGGTCCGAAGAGCTGCCGCCTCTGGCGGCTGCACCGAGCGAGCCAGCCGCTCAGGGGGTTGCCCTTCACTTCACTCGGCCCTCGACGTCGAAGCGGTGCTCGATGCCGTGCGTGACCTGCGTGACCAGCGTGGTCAATATCAGGTAGGTGATGGCCACCGTGGTCAGCGTGGCCACGGGCTGGAAGGTGGCCGACTGGATGCGGTTGCCCACGTTGGTCAGCTCCACCACGCCGATGGCGTAGGCCAGCGACGAGTCTTTGAGCAGCGCCACGAAGTTGCTCACCAAAGGCGGCAGCGCGATCTTGAAGGCCTGGGGAAAGACCACGTCGAAGAACACGTGGGAGCGCGGCAGTCCCAGGGCGCGCGCGGCCTCGGTCTGCCCGCGCGGCACGGCCAGCAGGCCCGCGCGGATGGCCTCGGCGTTGTAGGCACCCACGTTCAGGCCCAGGGCCACGCAGGCGGCAGCAAAGTCGGGCAGGTTCAGCCACGGCACCAGCGCCGGCAGCGCGAAGTACACGAACAGGATCTGCACCAGGAGCGGCGTGCCGCGGATGGCCCAGATGTACAGGCTGGCGATCCAGCGCAGCCAGGCCAGGCGCGAAGTGCGCGCCAGCGCCGCGCCCGTGCCTAGCATAAGGCCGGCGACGCCGGCCACCAGCGTCAGCTCCAGCGTGGTAATGGCGCCTTCGGCGAACAGCCCGGCGTTGGAGCCGATGGGCTCAGGGAAGAACGACAGCAGCCAGCCGAGCAGCGACAGGACCAGCGCCATCAGCACCAGCGCCGCCACCAGCGTCGCGTTGCTGCGCTGGGTGCGGCTCCAGCGGGAGGGCCAAAGAGCGACAAGCATGGGAGGAAAGGCAAAAACGCACGCGCCGGGCGCAACAGGCCCGGCGCGTGCCACACAACGATCAGGGGCGGCTTACTTGCAGGTCACGTCTTCCTGGAAGTACTTCTGCGAGATCTTGCCAATGGTGCCGTCGGCAACCAGTTCCTTGAAGGACTTGTTCCAGGCATCGGCCAGGCTCTGGTTGCCCTTGGTCACGGCGGCGGCGACCTTCTCCACGAACAGCATGTCGCCGGTCTTGAAGCCGGCCTTGGGCGCCTTGGCCAGCATTTCCTTGGCCACGAAGCGGTCGGTCACCCAGGCGTCCACGCGCTTGGAGCCCAGGGCGCTGCGCGCGGCCTCGTCGGTGGGGAAGTTCTTCACTTCCTTGACGCCCGGCACTTCCTTGACGTGCTGCAGATAGGACGTGCCGGTCTGCACCGCCACCGTCTTGCCGGCCAGGTCGGCAGCGGTGCGAATCTCCGGCTTCAGGGCCACGATCTGGCCACCCGAGCAGTAGTGCGGGTCGGTGAAGGTGGCGGCCTTGGCGCGCTCCTCGGTGATGCCGTGCGAGGCGATGACCAGGTCCCAGCGGTCCTGCGCCAGGCCGGTGAGCAGGGCGTCGAAGCCCACGGTCTTCCACTCGTATTTCAGGCCCATCTTCTTGGCCACGGCCTCGGCGACCTCGATCTCGTAGCCCGTGAGCTCCTTGCCCTTGAAGAAGTTGAAGGGCGCGTACTGGCCTTCGGAGGCAAGGATGATGGTGCCGCTTTTTTGGATCTCAGCCAGCGGACGCGCCTGCACGGTGGCTGCGGCGCACAGCGCCAGCGCGGCGGCGGCCAGGGTCTTGAGCATCTTCATGGGGAGGGTTCCTGCAAGGGGTGGTTTTCAGGTCCAAAAAAAGTCCGGCGTTGCGGATCCACAAGGCCGGACACGGAGATTGCCTCGCGCCCAAAACCCGGCTGAACAAGCGCTGGCGGCACGAGGTTGGGCATTATAGGGACGCGCTTTTGCCCGCGCGCATGGGCGCAAACCCGCGAGGGCGCACGGATTTTGCGAAAAAAGCACGGCCGTGCGCAGGACGCCCGCACGCCCTCAGCGCACGCGCATCAGCGTGGATTTGCCAAACAGGCTCTCCAGCAGGTCCACGGCCAGCTCGGCGGTCTGGTTGCGCACGTCCAGCGCCGGGTTCAGCTCCACCAGGTCGGCCGAGCCCAGGCGCCCGCTGTCGGCCAGCATCTCCATGCACAGCTGGGTCTCGCGGTAGGTCAGCCCGCCGCGCACGTCGGTGCCCACGCCGGGGGCCACCGACGGGTCCATCGCGTCCATGTCGAAGCTCACGTGCAGGTGCGTGCCCTCGTCCACACCGGCCAGCGCGGCCTGCATCACGGCGCGCATGCCCCGCTCGTCGATGGTGCGCATGTCATAGACCTCGATGCCGTGCTCGGCCACGAAGCGCTTTTCCACCGCGTCCACGCTGCGCACGCCGATCAGGGCGATCTCGCCGGCGGCCAGCGCCGCGCTGCCTGCCAGCTGCGACAGCGCGTGCGGGCCGTGCCCCAGCAGGCAGGCCACCGGCATGCCGTGGATGTTGCCGCTGGGCGACGTCTCGGGCGTGTTGGCGTCCGCGTGCGCGTCAAACCACAGCACTTTCAGGCGTTGGCCCCGCGCGCGGCAGTGCGCCGCCACGGCGCTGATGGAGCCGATCGCCAGGCAGTGGTCGCCGCCCATCATCAGCGGCAGCTCGCCGCGCGCCAGTGCCGCGGCGGTGGCCTCGAACACGGTGCGGTTCCAGTGCGCCACCTCCTGCAGGTGGCGAAAGCCGTCCTGTGGCGCGGCCTGCGGGTTGCCGGGGCCGTGCAGGTTGCCGCTGTCTTGCACCTGCAGCCCCAGGTCCAGCAGGGCGCGCGCAATGCCGGCGATGCGCAGGGCGTCCGGCCCCATGCTGGCGCCCAGCACGCTGGCGCCCACGTCGGTGGGCGCGCCGATCAGGCTCACGGTGGTCATCAGGGTGCTCCTTGTGTCAGGGTTCAAAGCCGTGCAGCCGGGGTGCAAGGCGCTCAGCGCAGGAAGGCGTCGTAGCCGGTCTTGAGGATCAAGGCACCCACCACGGCGATGAAGATGCCGCGCACGAAGCCCGCCCCGTGCTTGAGCGCCAGGTGCGCGCCCAGCACGCTGCCCACCACGTTCGCCACGGCCAGGGGCAGGGCGAAGTGCCACCACACGTGACCCTTGGCGGCAAACAGGATCAGCGCCGCCACGTTGGTCGCCAGGTTCAGCAGCTTGGCCGAGGCCGAAGCGTGCAGAAAGTCATAGCCCAGCACGCGCACGAACAAAAAGACGAAGAAGCTGCCCGTGCCGGGTCCGAAGAAGCCGTCGTAGAACCCGATGGTCAGCCCGATGGCGCAGGCGGCGCGCACCTCCTGGCGCACGCCCAGGCGCGGCGCATGAACGCGCCCCAGATCCTTTCGGGCCAGGGTATAGGCCAGCAGCGCCACCAGCACCAGGGGCAGCAGCTTGCGCAGAAAGTCCGCAGAGATCAGCGTGACCACCCAGGCCCCGGCAAACGCCCCGGCAAAGCCGGCGAAAGCGCCCGGCAGCACCACCTGCCAGCGCATGGTTACGCGCCGGCTGTACTGCCAGGTGGCGATGCCGGTGCCCCAGATGGCCGCACTCTTGTTGGTGCCCATGAGCGTGGCGGGGGAGGCGGTGGGGAAGGTGGCGAACAGGGCGGGCAGCAAAATCAGGCCGCCGCCGCCCACGATTGCGTCCACGAAACCGGCCAGCAGCGAGGCCAGCGTGACGATGAGCCATTCCATGGGCGCGATTGTCGCACCCGCACTGCTACTGTATTGCTAGCTGCCGGCGCATGCCCCAAGGGCACCAAGGGGGATTTCGCCCCTTGTTTGCAGGCAACAAAAAAGCACCTGGGGTGCAGGTGCTTTTCAAGGAAAGGGCGCCTCGTGCGGGTGCCTCAATGAATCTTGGTGTTGTTGTGCAATGGCGGTTTGTCTCCTCGGCCCCTCGTCTGGCGTGCCGAGGCGCGCATCGAGTGCCTGCAATGTAGCCACCACGGCCTGCCCCCGCATCGGGAATTTCCCGCACGCCGTGGCCGGCAGCGTCACGCCGCCGCCGCCGCCGGCTGGCTGCGGCGGATCCACTGCGCGGCCATCTCGGCCATCATCAAGGTGGGGCTGTTGGTGTTGCCGCTGGTGATGGTGGGCATGGCGCCGGCGTCCACCACGCGCAGGCCGCTCACGCCGCGCACGCGCAGGTGCGAGTCCAGCACCGCCATCGGGTCGTCCGCGCGCCCCATGCGCGTCGTGCCCACGGGGTGGAAGATGGTGGTGGCGATGTCGCCGGCCAGGCGCGCCAGCTCCTCGTCGCTCTGGTACTGCGGGCCGGGCTTGTATTCCTCGGGCGCGTAGCGCGCCAGCGCCGGCTGCGAGGCGATGCGCCGCACCACGCGCAGGCTGTCGGCGGCCACCTGCCGGTCTTCGGGCGTGGACAGGTAGTGGGGCGCGATGGCCGGCGCGTCCTCAAAGCGCGGGCTTTTGATCTGCACCGAGCCGCGGCTGGTGGGGTTCAGGTTGCACACGCTGGCCGTGAACGCCGGAAAGGTGTGCAGCGGCTCGCCGAAGGCGTCCAGCGACAGCGGCTGCACATGGAACTGCAAATTGGCGTGCGGCCTGTCGGGGCTGCTGCGCGTGAACGCGCCCAGCTGTGAAGGCGCCATGCTCATGGGGCCGGTGCGGCGCAGGGCGTATTCCAGACCGATGCGCGCCTTGCCCAGCAGGGAGCCGGCCAGCTGGTTCAGCGTGGGCACGCCCTGCACCTTGTACACGGCGCGGATCTGCAGGTGGTCCTGCAAATTGGCGCCCACGCCGGGCAGCTCGTGTACCACCTCGATGCCGTGCTGGCGCAGCAGCGCCCCGGGGCCGATGCCCGACAGCTGCAGCAGCTGGGGCGAGTTGACGGCGCCCGCGCACAGGATGACCTCCTGGCTGGCATGCGCCATGACCATCTCCGAGCCCGTCCAGACCTGCACGCCGGCGCAGCGCGGCGCGCCGTCCGCGCCGCGCTGCAGCAGCAGCCGCGTGGCCTGGGCGTGCGTCCACAGCTCGAAATTGGGCCGGCCGTAGCAGGTCGGGCGCAAGAAGGCCTTGGCCGTGTTCCAGCGCCAGCCGGCCTTCTGGTTGACCTCGAAGTAGCCCACGCCCTCGTTGTCGCCGCCGTTGAAGTCCTCGGTGGCGGGGATGCCGGCCTGCTGCGCAGCCTGGGAGAAGGCGTCCAGGATGTCCCAGCGCAGGCGCTGCCTTTCCACGCGCCATTCACCGCCGCCGCCGGTGCTCTTGCTGCCATGCAGGCGTTTGAACGCCTCGCTGGCGGCGCCGGGCTGGTCCAGGCGCCAGTGGTCTTCATGGCGGCGAAAGGCCTGCAGCACGTTGTCCCAGCTCCAGGCGTCGTCGCCCGTTACTTCGGCCCAGTGGGCGTAGTCGCGCGCCTGGCCACGCATGTAGATCATGCCGTTGATGCTGCTGCACCCGCCCAGCACCCTGCCGCGCGGGTAGCGCAGGGCGCGCCCGTTCAGGCCGGCGTCGGCCTCGGTCTGGTAGAGCCAGTCGGTGCGCGCGTTGCCGATGCAGTACAGGTAGCCCACGGGCACGTGGATCCAGTGGTAGTCGTCCTTGGCGCCGGCTTCCAGCAGCAGCACGCGTTTGCTCTTGTCTGCGCTCAGCCGGTTGGCCAGCAGGCTGCCAGCCGTGCCGGCGCCAATGATGATGTAGTCGAAGGTGGTTTCGCTCATGGGGGAGAAGGGGAAAAGGCGGCACGTAAGAGCGCGCTGACAGGTGCTCGCGCCATTGTCCGAAGGTGGGCGCGGGTGTCGAGAGGGAAAGCACTTGTAGCTATGAATTGAATAGCTGGCGACGCTTTGTGTACGTGCCCTGCGGGAGGTTTTGTATGTTTTTTCACGCCCCGCCGCGGCCGTTGGCGGAATGTGCAAAACTGGCGCCCCATGTCCGGACTGACTTTGCCCACCCTGCAGCGCGAGGGCGCCGAGCGCGTGCTTGTGCGCGGCGACTGGGTGGCGGCCGCCTTTGCCGACCGGCGTGCCGGCCGGCGCGTCGCCGCCCAGCTGCGCGGCGCGGGCGACCAGCCGGCGTGGGACCTGTCCGGCCTGCAGCGGCTGGACCACATCGGCGCGCAGCTGCTGTGGGACCAGTGGGGCCAGCGCTGGCCGCAGGACATTGCCGTGGGCGAGGCGCACCGCGCCATGCTCGAGCGCGTGCAGCAGTTCACCGCCGAGCGCCCGGCGCGAAAGCGCACCACGCTGGCCAGCCTGTTGGACGGGCTGGGCGCCCAGGTGCTGCATGCGCTGGACCACCTCAAGCACCTGGTGCAGCTGATCGGCCAGCTGCTGCTGGACGTACTGCGGCTGGCGCGCCAGCCCGCGCGCGGGCCCTGGCGCGACATCTCCGGCCACCTGTACCGCATGGGCGCCACGGCGCTGCCCATCACGGCGCTGGTGGGCTTTCTGATCGGCGTGGTGCTGGCCTACTTGATGAGCCTGCAGCTGCGCCAGTTCGGCGCCGAGACCTTCATCGTCAACATTTTGGGCATCTCGCTGATCCGCGAGCTCGGGCCCATGCTGGGCGCCATCCTGGTGGCCGGGCGCACGGGCTCGGCCATCACGGCGCAGATCGGCGTGATGCGCGTGACCGAGGAGCTGGACGCCATGCGCGTCATGGGCATCCCGCACGGCTTTCGCCTGGTCATGCCGCGGGCGCTGGCCCTGGCCCTGGCCATGCCGCTGATCGCGCTGTGGACCACGCTGGCCGCGCTGCTGGGCGGCATGCTGGCCGCCGACATGGCCATGGACATCTCGCCCGCCTACTTCATGCAGGCGCTGCCCTCGGCGGTGGATGTGTCCAACCTCTGGCTGGCCATGGCCAAGTCCGTCGTGTTCGGCATCTTCATCGCCCTCATCGGCTGCCACTGGGGCCTGCGCGTGGCGCCCAACACGCAGAGCCTGGGCCAGGGCACGACGGCCTCGGTGGTCAGCGCCATCACCATGGTCATCATCGTGGACGCGCTGTTCGCCGTGGCGTTCAAGAACGTGGGGTTTTAGAAATGCGGCCCGTCCCCCTGAGGCGCTGCGCGCCTTCCCCCTTCTCCCGGTGCGCTGCGCGCCCCGGGAAGGGGGACGCCAGCAGCGCGGCGGGGCGGCCCTTGCGCGCTGGCCGCTGGCGCGGGGCGCGCTGCGGCCCGGCCGCCTGGGCCTGGCCACAAAGCCGGGAGGGCGCCCATGGCTGACGCGCCGCCCGTGGTCGAGGTGCGGGGCCTGACCACCACCTTCGGCAAGGGCCAGGCCGCCTTCAGCGTGCATGAGAACCTGGATCTCACGGTGCGCCGCGGCGAAATCCTGTCGCTGGTAGGCGGCTCGGGCACGGGCAAGACGGTGCTGCTGCGCCACCTCCTGGGCCTGACCGTGCCCACGCGCGGCAGCGTCACGGTGCTGGGCCGGCCGGCCACGCAGCTGGGCGGCGAAGGCGCCAGCGCCCGCGTGGGCATGCTGTTTCAGCAGGGGGCGCTGTTTTCCGCCTTCAGCGTGCTGGACAACATCGCCTTTGCGCTGCGCGAGCTGGGCACGCTGCCCGAGGGCGTCATCACCGACGCCGCCCTGGTCAAGCTGCGCATGGTCGGCCTTCAGGCCGAACATGCCACGCGCATGCCGGCCGACCTGTCCGGCGGCATGGTCAAGCGTGTGGCGCTGGCGCGCGCCCTCATCATGGACCCGCCGCTGCTGCTGCTGGACGAGCCCACGGCGGGGCTGGACCCCAGCAGCTCCGACGAGTTCTGCACGCTGCTGCGCGAGCTGCACGCCGCACTCGGGCTGACGGTGATCATGGTCACGCACGACCTGGACACCTTGTATGCCCTGTCCACCCGCGTGGCCGTGCTGGCCGAGCGGCGCGTGCTCGTCAGCGGCACGCCGCAGGAGGTGGCCGCCTTCGAGCACCCCTTCATCGAACACTTTTTTCTCGGCGAACGCGGCCGGCGCGCCATGGCGCAGCCCGGCGCCGCCAGCCCCAAGGAAGCCTGATGGAAAACAAGTCCCACGCCCTGGCCGCCGGCGCCTTCGTGCTGCTGGTGGCCGCGCTGCTGACCGGCCTGGCGCTGTGGCTCACGCGCGACCAGACCGCCTACCGCTACTACGAGCTGTCCAGCAAGGACAGCGTCAGCGGCCTGCAGCCACAGGCCAGCGTGCGCTACAAGGGCGTGGCCGTGGGCAAGGTCACGCGCATCGGCTTTGACCCGCAGGTCAGCGGCAACGTGCTGATCCGCCTGGCCGTGGACGGCAGCGCGCCCATCAGCGACACCACCTTCGCCACACTGGGCTACCAGGGCGTGACGGGCCTGGCGCATATCCAGCTGGACGACGCCAAGAAACCTCTGGCTCCGCCGCCGCCGGGCGCCAGCGGCCTGCCCCGCCTGCCGTTGAAGAGCTCCCCCCTGAGCCAGCTGGCCGAGCAGGGCCCGGCCATCCTGGGGCAGATCCAGGAGGTGGCGCAGCGCGTCAACGACGTGCTGGGCGACGAGAACCAGCAGCGCTTTGCCGCCGCGCTGGAGCAAATGGGCAACGCTGCCGGCAGTGTCGATGCGCTGGCCCGGCGTCTGCAGCAGACCGTGGACACCCGGCTCGACCCGGCCCTGGCCAGCGTGCCGCAGGTCGCCGCGGACGCGCGCCAGACCCTGGCCGCGCTGCGCCAGGCGGGCGACAGCGCCGGGCGCGCTGCCGACGAAGTGGCGGGCGCCGTGCGCGCCCTCAGTGCCGAGGGCGGGCCGCTGGACGATATCGCCACCGGCTCGCGCTCGCTGGCCAACGCCGCCGACCGCTTTGGCCGCGTCACGCTGCCGCGCCTGAACAACGCCGCCGACGAAACCGCCCGCGCCGCGCGCCGCCTGGGCCGCACCGCCTCGGGCATCAGCGACAACCCGCAGTCGCTGATCTACGGCAGTGGCGATGCTGCGGCCGGGCCGGGCGAGCCGGGCTTCGAGCCGCCCCCACGCTGAGGAGCACCAATCATGCTGAACACTACGAAAATCATAGCTGCCAGCGCTTGCTGCAAAAGGGCTGGTGCCGCTTTTGGCTTGGCGCTGGCGCTGGCTGCCACCGGCTGCTCCATCCTGCCCAAGCCGCCCATCCGCGCGGCCGTGTACGACTTCGGGCCCGGCCCGACCGCGCCCCAGGCTGCGGCAGCCAGGCAGGCCGCGCTGGCACCCGTGGCCCTGGCCGACGTGGAGATGGTCGGTCTGCCCGAGGCCAGTTCGGCCCTGCTGTACCGCCTGGCGTATGCCAACGCCCAGCAGCTGCAGCCCTACAGCCAGGCGCGCTGGAGCCAGCCGCCGGCGCAGCTGATGCAGCAGGCGCTGCGCCGCCAGCTGGGTCAAAGCCGCGCCGTGCTCTCGGGCGACGACGGGCTGGCCATGCTGCTGCAGGGCAAGCGCATGCCCACCGTGCTGCGCGTGCAGCTGGAAGAGTTCAGCCACGTCTTCGCCTCGCCGGAGCAAAGCGCGGGCCTGGTGCGCGTGCGTGCCGTGGTGGCCGATGCCAGCAGCGCCGGCGAGACGCTGCTGGCGCAGCGGGTGTTCGTCGTGCAGCGCCCCGCCGCCACCCCCGACGCCGCTGGCGGCGCTGCCGCCCTGGCCGAGGCTGCCCAACAGGCCGCGACCGAGCTGGCCGCATGGATGCAGGAGCTGGGCCGCTGACGGGGGCTGCTCTTTGCACCGGCCTGAAGAGAGGGGACGTGCGGCGCACGTCCCCTTCTTTTTGTCGGGCTGGCATGCCGCCTACAGAGGCTGCCGGCGACCGGATGACGCGCAGCTGCCGCCTGCACCGACGGTGCGGCCGCGCTGTTTTTCTTAGATTTGCATCCATCGCAGCCGGCAAGGCCTGGCGGCGATTCACACAACCATTCGATTTCGACACAGCGAAGAAGGAGAGCAGCCATGAACGAAGACCGCATCAAGGGCAACTGGAAGCAGTTCACCGGCAAGGTCAAGGAGCAGTGGGGCAAGCTGACGGACGACGACATGGACGTCATTGCCGGCAAGCGCGACCAGATGCTGGGCAAGCTGCAGGAGCGCGAAGGCCTGGCCCGCGACGCCGCCGAAGACCAGCTCAACAACTGGGAACGTGCCAACCCCGACTTCCGCTGGGACTGACACGTCCGCCCCCTCTTCATCGCACATCACCTTTCACGACAGGAACAACCATGAAACATTTGCGCAACCTGATGGCCCTGGCCATCGCCGGCATGATGGCTACCTCCGGCATGGCCATGAGCAAGGACGAGCACAAGGCCGCCAAGGACCGCGTCGAAGCCGACTACAAGTCCGCCAAGGCTCAGTGCGACACCCTCAAGGACAACGCCAAGGATGTCTGCGAAAAGGAAGCCAAGGGCAACGAGAAGGTTGCCAAGGCCGAGCTGGAAGCCCAGTACAAGCCCAGCGACAAGAACACCTACAAGGTGCATGAAGCGCGCGCCGACGCCAACTACGAAGTCGCAAAGGAAAAGTGCGACGACCTGTCGGGCAACGCCAAGGACGTGTGCGTGAAGGACGCCAAGGCTGCCCACGTGAAGGCCAAGGAAGACGCCAAGGTGGCCAAGGCTCAGGCCAAGCCCGCCACGGGTCACACCACGATGACCAACGACTCGGCTGCCGCGCATAACAATGCCGTGACCGCCAAGCAAGCTGACGTGGCCGAAACCAAAAAGGACGCCGACGAAGCCAAGCGCAAGGCCGACTACAAGGCTGCCAAGGAGCGCTGCGATGCCATGAGCGGTGACGCCAAGGACAAGTGCGTGGCCGACGCCAAGCGCGAATACGCCCAGTAAGCACTTCGCGGCAACTGCCCCAGGAAAAACCCCGCTGCCCCGCGCAGCGGGGTTTTTTCATGGGGCCGCCGGCGTTGGCGGCCGCCGCGGACATGACCTGCGTCAACGCGCTGGCTGCACGCGGCTCTTACGCTCGCCGGCTTTCCCTGACGAGAACGAGAAAGGCGCACCCGATGGACGCACTGCAATGGTCGGAGGCACTGTGCCTGGACCTGCCCCTGATGGACGGCACCCACCAGGAGTTCGTCGCCCTGCTGCAGTCCGTGCAGCAGGCCGCAGACGCCGAACTGCCCGCCGCCTGGGAGGCGCTGGTGGCCCACACGGCCGAGCACTTTGCCCAGGAAGACCGCTGGATGGCCAGCACCCGGTTTGCCTCCGGCAACTGCCACACGCTGCAGCACGAGGTGGTGCTCAAGGTCCTGCGCGAGGGCGCGGAGCAGGCAGCGCGGGGCGACCTGGCTACGCCCCGTGCCATAGCGGTAGAGCTGGCCGTGTGGTTCCCCCATCACACCCAGGCCATGGACGCGGCCCTGGCGCTGCACCTGCGCCGCGTGGGGTTCGACCCTGCCACGGGCATCGTGCATGCGCCCGATGCGCTGCCGCCGGTGCCCATCCATGGCTGCGGCGGCGCCTGCGGCAGCGATACGCACGAGGAAGCTCCGGCCGCTGCTGCTGCCTGATTGCTGCAGATTGCAGCGCCCCACCAGGCCGGGGGGCAGCTGGCCCGAACCCTTGGCCGGCGCCGAGCTGGGCCACGGGCGGCTTGGTCCGCGTTCATGACCATCTCGCACAGCGCTGGCGCACAAGGGGCTTTGGCTGGCATGGCAGGCGGGCGCCAAAGGCAACAATGGCGCGCATCGCAGCGCAGATCGGCCCCCGCGCCAGCCGTACACCGGCGTGATCTGCCCAGCTGCCCCTTTTGCCATTCGATGCACAGCACAGGAGAACACGCCCATGGGTCAATGGATGGAACTGGTCGCCAGCGACGGCTTCACGCTGCCGGCATGGCACGAGGCCCCTGAAGGCACGCCGCGCGGCGCCGTGGTGGTGCTGCAGGAGATCTTCGGCGTCAACAGCCACATCCGCGACGTCGCGGCGCGCCTGGCCGGGCGCGGCTGGCTGGCGCTGGCGCCCTCCACCTTCGCCCGTGTGGAAAAGGGCGTCGAGCTGGGCTACGCCAGCGCCGACATGCAGCGCGGCAAGCAGCTGAAAGCGGCGGTGGAGGCGTTGCCCGCCCCCGGCGTGCTGCCCGACATCCAGGCCGCCATCGACTTGGCCGCCACAGACAGCGGTGGCCGCGTTGCCGTCCTCGGTTTTTGCTGGGGAGGGCTGCTCACCTGGCGAGCGGCGTGCGAGCTGACCGGGCTGTCAGCGGCCGTGCCCTACTACGGCGGCGGCATGACGACCCGCGCTGAGATCTCCCGCACGCCGCGCGTGCCGGTGCTGGCGCATTTCGGTGAGCGTGACCACTTCATCTCTGCAGCAAGCGTGCAGGACTTCGCTGCCGCGCACCCCGAGGTGCAGGTGCAGCTGTACGACGCCGACCACGGCTTTCACTGCGACCAGCGTGCCAGCTACGACGCGCCGGCAGCGCAGCTGGCCTGGGCGCGCACGCTGGATTTTCTGGATCGGCATTTGCAAGCCAGATAGGCCGCTGGCGCCCTTCCACAAAGCGCTGGCAGCTATCTTTTTAGAAGCAAGAGCGGCGCCGCCTCAGTGCGCCCCCGCCGCTGCATCGGCCGCCCCGCCGCCCGCCTGCGGCCGCGGCGCGTGGGCCAGCCAGACCAGCGGGATCAGCACCATGAACAGCACCGCCGAGGCGTAGAAGATGTCGTTGGCCGCCAGCATAAAGGCCTGCTGGGTGGTCATGCGCTCGATCTGCGCCAGCGCCTGCGCGTCGCTCATGCCGGCGGCGCGCAGCACGCCGATCGCCTGCTCGAAGCCGGCGCTGTGGGGCGTGAGGCCTTCCACCAGCTGCGCGTGGTGCAGCGTGGCGCGGCGCTCCCACAGCGTCGTGGTGACCGAGGTGCCGATGGCGCCGGCCGTGATGCGCATGAAGTTGGACAGACCGGAAGCGGCCGGGATGCGCGAAGGCTCGATCTCCGACAGCGTGATGGTCACCAAAGGGATGAAGAAGAACGCCATCGAGATGCCCTGGATGATGGTCGGCACCATGATGGTGGCGAAGTCCGCCTGGGTGGAAAAGCGCGAGCGCATCCACAGCACGATGGCGAACACCACGAAGGCAAAGGTGGCGTAGCGGCGCGGGTCCACCCGGCCGATGGTCTTGCCCACCATGGGCGACAGCACCATGGCCAGCAGGCCCACGGGCGCCATGATCTCGCCGGCCTGCGTGGCCGTGTAGCCCATGTACTGCTGCAGCCACAGCGGCAGCAGCACCACGTTGCCGAAGAACAGCCCGTAGCCGACCGACGTGGCCAGCGCGCCGGCCCAGAAGTTGCGGTTCCTGAACAGCGTCAGGTCCACCACCGGGTGCTCCTCGCCGCGCTCCCAGACCACGAAGGCGATCAGTCCCACCACCGCCACCAGGGCGCAGGAGACGACCAGGGGCGATGAGAACCAGTCGTGCTCCTTGCCGATGTCCAGCACCAGCTGCATGGCGCCCACCCAGATGACCAGCAGCGCCAGGCCGATGGAGTCGATAGGCAGTGCGCGCCGCTCGCTCTCGCGCTTGTGGAAGATGGCCCAGGTGACGAACACCGCCCAGATACCCACCGGCACGTTGATGTAGAAAATCCACGGCCAGCTCATGTTGTCGGTGATCCAGCCGCCCAGGAGCGGCCCCATCACCGGCGCGATCAGCGTCGTCATGGACCACAGCGCCATGGCCAGGCCCGCCAGCGCCCGCGGATAGCTGGACAGCAACAGCGCCTGCGACAGCGGAATCATCGGCCCGGCCACGAAGCCCTGCAGCGCCCGCGCGGCGATGAGCAGCGTCATGTTGGGCGCCAGCCCGCACAGCAGCGAGGCAATGACGAACAGCGCCACGCTGGCGATGAACAGCCGCACCTGGCCAAAGCGCTGCGACAGCCAGCCCGTGAGCGGCACGGCGATGGCGTTGGCCACGGCAAAGCTGGTGATGACCCAGGTGCCCTGCGTGGGGCTGACCCCCAGGTCGCCGGCAATCGCCGGCAGCGACACGTTGGCGATCGACGTGTCCAGCACATTCATGAAGGTCGCCGCCGACAGCGCCAGCGTGCCCCAGGTGCGGGCGCTGCCGGTGAGCGGCGGCAGGGGAGCGGCCGCCATGTCAGGACTTGCCGAGGTTGGCGTCGATGATGCGGGCCACTTCTTCTTCGGCCCCGTCCTCCAGCTGGTCGAACACCCGGGTCTGCGCCAGCGGCGCGCTGCGCGGCGCCTCGGCCAGCGACGGGCCGTCCTGCTGGCGCGTGTCCACCTCCACGTTCATGGACAGGCCCACGCGCAGCGGGTGCTCGGCCACCTGGCTGGCGTCCAGCGCGACGCGCACCGGCACGCGCTGCACCACCTTGATCCAGTTGCCGGTGGCGTTTTGCGCCGGCAGCAGGGCAAAGGCCGCGCCCGTGCCCACGCCCATGCCGGCCACAGTGCCCGTGTACTGCACCTTCTTGCCGTACAGGTCGGCCGTCAGCGTCGCCGGCTGGCCCAGGCGCAGGTTGCGCAGCTGGTTTTCCTTGAAGTTGGCGTCTACCCACACCTCCTTGAGCGGCACGATGGCCATGAGCGGGCTGCCGGCAGCCACGCGCTGGCCCAGCTGCACGCTGCGCCGGGCCACGTAGCCGTCCACCGGCGCCAAGAGCTGCGTGCGCCGGCTGGCCAGCCAGGCTTCGCGCAGCTTGGCGGCGGCGGCCAGCACGCTGGGGTGCTGGCGCACGTCGACGCCCTGGGTCAGCGAGCGGTTGCTGGTCAGCTGCTCGCGCGCGGCAGCCACGCCTGCCTGCGCGGCGCCGGCAGCGGCCTGGGCGGCGGCCAGCTGGGTGCGCGCGGCCGTGAGCTGCGTCTGCGCGTGGTTCATCTCCTCGGTGGAGACGGCGCCCGCGCTGGCCAGCTGCTGGCGCCGGCGCGCGTCGTCCTGCGCACGGGCGACCTCGGCCTGGGCGCGCTCGATGTCGGCCTGGGCGCGCGTGGCGTCCGCCTGGCGCAGGCGGATCTGCGCGGCCAGCGTCTCGTTGTTGGCGTACAGCGTGCGCGCCTGGCGCACGGCCTGGGCCAGCGCGGCCTCGGCCTGTGACAGGGCCACGCGCGCGTCGGCCGGGTCCAGCTGCACCAGCGTGCTGCCGGCGCGCACGAAGTCGGTGTCGTCCGCGGCGATGGCCATCACCGTGCCGCCGGTCTGCGGGGTGATCTGCACGATGTTGCCTTGCACGTAGGCGTTGTCGGTGTGCTCGTAGTGGCTGGCCACCAGCCAGTCGTACAGCCCGAAGGCGACGGCGCCCACGACAACCACCGCGGCCAGCAGCACGAGGGCTCTCTTGCGGCGGGCCTTGGCCTGCAGGGGCGTGGGCGGAGTGGCGGCGTGCGGTGCATTCATGGTGCGAAGGGAAAAGTGGGCAGGAAAGGGAGCAAAGGCGACGGGGCCCGCGGTGCGGGCGGCTATCAAAATGAGAGCTGCCAGCGCTTATTGGATAAGGGTTTGAGGTCTATTTAGCCGGAATTTCTGGCCAGGCCGGGCGGCGGCATGGCCAGCGCCTGCAGGTTGGCTTCCAGCCGGCCCAGATAGCCGCGCAGGGCGTCCTGCTCGGCCGCATCGAAGCCTTGCAGCACCTGCTGCTGCACGCCGCCCAGCAGCGCGGGCAGCTGCCCGGCAACGGCGCGGCCGGCGCCGGTGAGCGCCACCTGCACGACGCGCCGGTCGTGCGGAGCGCGCTCGCGCTGCACCAGGCCCTTGGCCTCCAGGCGGTCCAGCAGGCGCGTCAGCCCGCCACTGTCGATATGGCATTCGCGCGCCAGGGTGGTGGCGCTGGCGTGTTCGTGCGCCAGCAGGCGCAACAGCGGCTTCCACTGCGCGTCGGTCAGGCCCAGCGGCTCCACGCGGCATTCGATGGCCGCGCCCAGCTGGTTGACGATGCGCCGCAGCTGCAGGCCGATGCTGCGCTCGGGCGCATAGGCGTGGCAGTCGGGCAGGTCAGCGGGGTGGACGGACATGGCGCGCCAGAATAATTGACGCGTCAAACATTGTCAAAGCAAACTTTGGGTTGCGCGGGGGGAGTTCTGCGTTGCGCGTGAAAGAGCCAGGCCGCGCAGGACGCAAAAAGCCCAAGCGCTCAACGCCCCGTGCGCGCCAGGTAGCGGTTGCGCCAGAAGTACACCGTCAGCCCCCCGGCGATCAGCAGCATGACCAGCAGCGCGCCCCAAAAGCCGTTGTCCTGGTCCACGAAAGGCAGTACCTCAAAGTTCATGCCGAAGATGCCGGCGATCAGGTTCAGCGGCAGGAACACGGCGGTGAGCACGGTCAGCACGCGCATGATTTCGTTGGTGCGGTTGTTCTGCACCGAAAAGTGCATCTGCACGGCCGCCTCGGTGCTCTGCTCCAGCCGGCGCACGTGGTGTGCGACGCGTGCGATGTGCTCCAGCACGTCGCGCGAGCGCACCTTCAGCAGCTCAAGCTCGCGCTGCGCCAGGCCGCTGTCGCAGGCCATGCGGCCGCCGTCCAGCGCGCCGCTCCAGGCCTGCAGGGCCGAGCGCTGGTCCTCGCAGATCTCCGTCAGGTGGTGCAGCGCCAGGCGCGCGACCATCAGCGAGCTCCAGTGGTTGAAGCGCCCGCGCGGGTTCAGGAGCGCGACCTGCCAGTGGTCGAGCTGGCGCGACAGGCCGCGGCGCAGCTCCAGGTAGTTGTCCACGATGTGGTTGATCAGGCGCAGCATCAGGTCGGCCGTGCTGCCGGGCAGGCCCACGCCCGCCACCGAGGGGCTGGTATTGAGGTGGCACACCAGGGTGTCGGCCGCTTCCTCGGCCTGGTCGGCGTTCAGCAGCTGAGCAACCGCTGGCGGCGGCGCCACCAGCCGCTCGGCGTAGGCATCGCGCACGGTGCAGTCGGCCGGGTGCACCGACAGCAGCAGCGCGTCGAACAGCGCCAGGCCCACGGGGCTGGTGTCGATGCGTCGCAGCACCGGCGGGCCGCCGCGCACGGTGCGCGGCAGGGGCTGCTCGGCCGTACCGTTCGTGGTCGCCAGCTGGCGCATGACCAGCAGGTCGTATTGCGAGGTGTAGTCGTAGTGCGAGGGCAGCTGGGTGCTGAGCAGGTCCGTGACGTGCAGGTCCACCAGCTGCAAGCCGGTGACGGCCTGGACCATGGCCTGAAAGCGCGCCAGGTCGGCTTCCAGCGCGGCGCGCGTGCATGCCACCCAGTAAAAGCCCACGGGCGGGGGCCGCAGGGGCAGGGCGTCCAGCTCGGCGGCGCTGGCGCCGGGCTGGACGTGGAAGACGCGAAACGGGGCAGGGGTCGTGGTTGCTTCAGTCAAAATGGGCTCCAGCGCTTGCCAGTCAAGCGCGGGCAGCTCTCATTTTCGGAGCAAGCGTGCCGCCTCCAGGGCAAAGTAGGTCAGCACACCGTCGGCGCCCGCGCGTTTGAAGGCCAACAGCGACTCCATCATGGTTTTGTCGTGGTCCAGCCAGCCGTTGGCAGAAGCCGCTTTCAGCATGGCGTATTCGCCCGACACCTGGTAGGCGAAAGTCGGCACCTTGAACTCGTCCTTGACGCGGCGCAGCACGTCCAGGTAGGGCATGCCGGGCTTGACCATGACCATGTCCGCGCCCTCGGCCAGGTCCAGCGCCACTTCGCGCAGCGCCTCGTCGGTGTTGGCCGGGTCCATCTGGTAGACGTTCTTGTTGCTCGCGCCCAGGTTGGCGCTTGACCCCACCGCGTCGCGAAACGGCCCGTAGAAGGCGCTGGCGTACTTGGCGCTGTAGGCCATGATGCGGGTGTGGATGTGGCCGTGCGCCTCCAGGGCGTCCCGAATCGCACCGATGCGCCCGTCCATCATGTCGCTGGGCGCGACCATGTCCACGCCGGCCTCGGCGTGTGCCAGCGCCTGGCCGACCAGCAGCTCCACGGTCTCGTCGTTGAGGATGTAGCCGCTGTCGTCGATCAGGCCGTCCTGGCCGTGGCTGGTGTAGGGGTCCAGCGCCACGTCGGTCATCACGCCCAGCGCGGGGAACTCCTCTTTCAACGCCCGGATCACGCGCGGGATCAGGCCCTCGGGGTTCAGCGACTCGCGGCCGTCCAGCGTCTTCAGCTCGCCGTCGATGGACGGAAACAGCGCCAGGTAGGGCACACCTAAGCGCACGCATTCCTCGGCCACCGGCAGCAGCAGGTCCAGGCTCAGGCGCTCCACGCCCGGCATGGAGGCCACCGGCGTGCGCCGCTGCTGGCCTTCATGCACGAACACCGGGTAGATGAAGTCGTGCGGCGACAGCACGTGCTCGCGCACCAGGTTGCGGGTGAAGGCATCGCGGCGCAGGCGGCGCGGGCGCTGGGCGGGAAAGAGGGTGGGGCTGGACAGATGCATGGCGGAAGATTGTGCGACAGCCGGCCCAGGCCCTGCAGTTGCAACGTGTTGCAACTGCAGGGCAGCGGTGCTAGATTGCGCCTCGGGCGGCCTGCCGCCCCCCGCTTCACCTCCCTGAGCGGGGCCTTGCGGCGCACCCCGCCCCAAGGCTTTCACGCCCGGCCCTGACCGGGCTTCTTTTTTTGGCACACTGCGCCGGATGCTCTGGGTCAAAGCCTTCCACATCGTCTTCATCGCCAGCTGGTTCGCCGGGCTGTTCTATCTGCCGCGCATCTTCGTGAACCTGGCCATGGTCGAGCCCGGCTCCACGCTGGAGCGCGAGCGCCTGCTGCTCATGGCGCGCAAGCTGCTGCGCTTCACCACCTTGCTGGCGGTGCCGGCCATCGGCCTGGGCCTGTGGCTGTGGCTGGGCTGGTGGCGCGGCGCGGGCGGCTGGCTGCATGCCAAGCTGGCGCTGGTGCTGCTCGTCGTGGGCTACCACCATGCCTGCGCGGTGCTGCTGCGCAAGCTGGCGGCGGGCACCAGCCGGCGCAGCCATGCGTGGTTCCGCTGGTTCAACGAGGTGCCGGTGCTGCTGCTGGTGGCCATCGTGGTGCTGGCGGTGGTCAAGCCCTTCTAGCAAACAAGCAGCCAAGGCAAAGGCTGGCGCGCGCCATGCACAAGACCTCGGCCTGGCCGCTGGCGCTGATCTATGGGGCGCTGATCGTCTTTGCCAGCCTGTTTCCCTTCGAGGGCTGGCGCGGGCAGGGCGTGTCGCCCTGGGTCTTTCTCACGGCGCGCATCCCGCCGCCGTACTGGACGTGGTTTGACGTCAACATCAACGTGGCCGGCTACGCGCCGCTGGGCTTTTTGCTGGCGCTGGCCTGCATGCGCTCGGGCTGGCCGCGCGTGGCGGTGCCGCTGGCGGCCCTCAGCGGCGCGCTGCTGTCGCTGTCCATGGAGTACCTGCAGATCTTCCTGCCGCGGCGCGTGCCCTCCAACATGGACCTGGCGCTCAATGCCGCGGGCGCCCTGGCCGGCGCGCTGGTCGCGGCGCTGCTGGAGCGCCTGGGCGCCATCGCGCGCTGGAGCCGCTTTCGCGAGCGCTGGTTCACGCCGCAGGCGCGCGGCGCGCTGGTGCTGCTGGCGCTGTGGCCCTGGGCGTTGCTGTTTCCTGCGGCGCTGCCCTTCGGCCTGGGCCAGATGTGGCAGCGGCTGCAGGACGCGCTGGCCGAGCTGCTGGAGGGCACCCCCTTCCTGGACTGGCTGCCGCTGCGCGAAGCGGCGCTGGAGCCGCTGTCGCGCGGCAGCGAGCTGCTGGCCGTTGCCCTGGGGCTGCTCATTCCCTGCCTGCTGGGCTACTGCGTGGTGCGCTCGCTGCCCCGGCGCGCCACCTTCACGCTGGCCACGGCGGCGGTCGGCGTGGGCGTCACGGCGCTGTCGGCGGGCCTGAGCTGGGGCCCGGCGCACGCCTGGGAATGGCTCACGCCCGGGGCGCGCGCCGGCGTCGTGCTGGGGCTGCTGCTGGCGCTGGCGCTGCTGGCCGTGCCGCGGCGGGCCTGCGCCGCGCTGCTGCTGGTCGTGCTGGTGCTGCACCTGGGCCTGCTCAACGACGCGCCGGCCGATGCCTATTTCACGCAGACGCTGCAGGCGTGGGAGCAGGGGCGCTTCATTCGCTTTTACGGCCTGGGCCAGTGGCTGGACTGGCTCTGGCCTTATGCAACGCTGGTGTATGTGCTGCTGCAGGTCTCGCGGCGCGAGGCGCGCTCCTAGAATGGCCGGCATGTCCAGCCCTGCCCAGCCCTACTTCCAGCGCCACATCTTCTTTTGCCTGAACGAGCGCGCCGCGCCCCAGGCCTGCTGCGCCGGCCACGGCGCGCAGGAAGCCTTCGCGCACTGCAAGAAGCGCGTCAAGGAGCTGGGCCTGGCCGGGCCGGGCAAGGTGCGCGTGAACAAGGCCGGCTGCCTGGACCGCTGCCAGGGCGCGCCCGTGGCGGTGGTCTATCCGGACGGCGTGTGGTACAGCTACGTGGACCACGAGGACATCGACGAGATCGTCGAGTCGCACCTGAAGAACGGCCAGGTGGTCGAGCGGCTGCTGCTGCCGGCGGACGTGGGCCGCTGACGCAGGCGGTATTTGCATGATTTTGGCCTCCGGCGCTTATGCATCAAGCGCCGGCAGCTATTGATTTGGTAGCATCATGAACGCCCAGACCGAACGCCTCACTTTCACCGGCTCCGAGGGGGCCATCGAGGTGCTGCGCGACGTGCCGGCGCCTGACGTGTCCCCGCGCGGCGTGGCCGTCATCGCCCACCCGCACCCCCTGTACGGCGGCACCATGGACAACAAGGTGGTGCAGACCCTGGCGCGCGCCTTCGTCGCCTGCGGCTATGCGGCCGTGCGCTTCAACTTCCGCGGCGTGGGCGGCACGGCCGGCGTGCACGACGAGGGCCGCGGCGAGCTGGCCGACATGCTGGCCGTGGTGCAGCAGGCCGCGCCCGAGGGGCCCATTGCGCTGGCCGGCTTTTCCTTCGGCGCCTTCGTGGCCAGTCACGCGCTGGCGCAGCTGTGGGACGGGCGGCGCGTCGAGCGCGCCGTGCTGGTGGGCACGGCGGCCAGCCGCTTTGCGGTGGCCGACGTGCCGCAGGATGCCCACCTGGCCACCCTGGTGATTCACGGCGAGCACGACCAGACCGTGCCGCTGGCGGCCGTGATGGACTGGGCGCGCCCACAGCAACTACCGGTTACGGTTGTGCCGGGGGGCGGCCATTTCTTTCACGGACAATTGCCGCTGCTCAAGCACCTGGCCATGCGCCATCTGCTGTCGGTCCTGCCGTGATGCGCGCCGCCCGCGGGCGGCTTTTTCGTTTCTCCCTGTCCTTTTTTCTTCCAGCCTTCTTTTGCCTGCGATGCCCTCTGCCCTGTCCCTGCTGCGAACCCTTGCCTGCGCCCTGATCCTCGCACCCGCTGCCCTGTGGGCGCAGGTGCCCCAGCCGCCGGAGGTCGCCGCGCGCAACTACCTGCTGGTGGACGTGACGGCCGGCCAGGTGCTGGCCTCCAAGGACATCGACGCGCCGGTGGAGCAGGCCTCGCTGACCAAGCTGATGACCGGCTACCTGGTCTTTGACGCGCTGCGCGCCAAGAAGATCACGCTGGAGCAAAAGCTGCCCGTTTCCGAACGCGCCTGGAAGATGCCCGGCTCGCGCATGTTCATCGACCCCAAGATGCAGGTGCCGGTGGACGACCTGCTCAAGGGCATGATCGTGCAGTCCGGCAACGACGCCACCATGGCGCTGGCCGAGGGCGTGGGCGGCACGGCCGAGAACTTCGTGCGCCTGATGAACGAGCAGGCCAAGGCCCTGGGAATGGCCGGCACGCACTACAAGAACCCGGAAGGCCTGACCGAGCCCGGCCACACCACCACGGCGCGCGACCTGGCCACGCTGTCCACGCGGCTGCTGCAGGACTTTCCCGAGTACCTGCACTACTACTCGATCAAGCAGTACCGCTACGAGGGCACGCCGGCGTCCAACAGCAACAACCGCAATACGCTCTTGTTCCGCGACCCGACGGTGGACGGCCTGAAGACCGGCCACACCCAGGCGGCCGGCTACTGCCTGGTGGCGACCTCCAAGCGCGAGTTCCCGCAGGTCGGCCAGCGCCGCCTGCTGTCCATCGTACTGGGCGCAGCCAGCGAGAACGCGCGCGCCAACGAAAGCCAGAAGCTGCTGAACTGGGGCTATACGGCGTTCGACGCCGTCAAGCTGTTCGATGCCGGCCAGCCCGCCGCCACGCCGGCCATCTGGAAGGGCACGCAAAGCACCCTCAAGATCGGCCGCCCGGACGCCATCGTGGTCACCGTGCCCTCGGGCAGTGCCGGCAAGCTGTCCACCACCGTGGTGCGCCAGGACCCGCTGATCGCCCCCTTCGCCAAGGGCCAGTCGGTGGGCACTTTGAAGGTCATGCTGGGCGAGCAGCAGGTGGCCGACGTGCCGCTGGTGGCGCTCGAAGAGGTGGGCCAGGCCGGCATCTTCGGCCGCGCCTGGGACGCCATCCGGCTCTGGATCAAATAAGGCGCAGCGCGCCAGCAAGGCGCAGCGCGCCAGCGCCTTGCCCCGCGGGCGAGAAGAAGCTACACTCGCGGGCTTTTCGGAAAATTCCGAAGGGATTCACGTTTTCGCTTTTCACGTTTAGGGACGAACCACAGTAATGCCAACCATCAATCAGCTCGTGCGCCACGGCCGCACGGTCGAAGTTGTGAAATCCAAGAGCCCGGCCATGGAGAACTGCCCCCAGCGCCGCGGCGTGTGCACCCGTGTGTACACCACGACTCCCAAGAAGCCGAACTCCGCTTTGCGCAAGGTTGCCAAGGTGCGTCTGACCAACGGCTTCGAAGTCATCTCCTACATCGGCGGTGAAGGCCACAACCTGCAAGAGCACAGCGTGGTGCTGGTGCGCGGCGGCCGTGTGAAGGACTTGCCCGGCGTGCGCTACCACATCGTGCGCGGCTCGCTGGACCTGCAAGGCGTCAAGGATCGCAAGCAGGCCCGCTCCAAGTACGGCGCCAAGAAGCCCAAGGCCAAGTAAGCCCTGCGCTTTTGCAAAAAAAATTTCGGTGTTGCCTCCCGCGTGGCGCGGTGATGCAGCGTAGTGACCCCGAACGCAGGTGCTTTCTGCGTGGGTCGAGTAAGTGAGAGTTCTTCCATAGCTCTCGCGGTGCCTGAGATGGCGCCAACTGAAGCAAAGATAGAGGTGAAAAATGCCACGTCGTCGCGAAGTCCCCAAACGTGAAATCCTGCCGGACCCGAAGTTCGGCAACGTCGAGCTGTCCAAATTCATGAACGTGATCATGGAAGGCGGCAAGAAGGCAGTTGCAGAGCGCATCATTTATGGCGCCCTGGAGCTGATCGAGAAGAAGCAGCCCGAGAAGGAACCGCTGGAAGTGTTCCTCACGGCCATCAACAACATCAAGCCGATGGTCGAAGTGAAGTCGCGCCGCGTGGGCGGCGCGAACTACCAGGTGCCCGTGGAAGTGCGCCCGGTGCGCCGCCTGGCCCTGTCCATGCGCTGGCTGAAGGAAGCCGCCCGCAAGCGCGGCGAAAAGTCCATGGCCCAGCGCCTGGCCAACGAGCTGATGGAGGCCAACGAAGGCCGCGGCGGCGCCATGAAGCGCCGTGACGAAGTGCACCGCATGGCCGAAGCCAACAAGGCATTCAGCCACTTCCGCTTCTAAGTTCCGCCCTCATCTATCGCACTGGCAGGAGCCCGATTCGCCCTTTCGGCGGACGGGCTCTCAGCCGTTAACGAAAGTATTCATCATGGCTCGCAAAACACCCCTAGAGCGCTATCGCAACATCGGCATCTCGGCCCACATCGATGCCGGCAAGACCACGACGTCCGAGCGCATCCTGTTCTACACGGGCGTAACCCACAAGCTGGGCGAAGTGCACGACGGCGCTGCCACCACCGACTGGATGGAGCAGGAGCAAGAGCGCGGCATCACCATCACCTCGTCGGCCGTGACCTGCTTCTGGAAGGGCATGGACCTGTCGCGCCCCGAACACCGCATCAACATCATCGACACCCCCGGCCACGTGGACTTCACCATTGAAGTCGAGCGCTCCATGCGCGTGCTGGACGGCGCCGTGATGGTGTACTGCGCCGTGGGCGGCGTGCAGCCGCAGTCCGAGACCGTCTGGCGCCAGGCCAACAAGCACAAGGTGCCGCGTCTGGCGTTCGTCAACAAGATGGACCGCACCGGCGCCAACTTCTTCAAGGTCGTCGAGCAGATGAAGCTGCGCCTGAACGCGCACCCGGTGCCGATCGTGGTCCCGATCGGTGCCGAGGACCACTTCCAGGGGGTGGTCGACCTCATCAAGATGAAGGCCATCATCTGGGACGAGGCCTCGCAGGGCATGAAGTTCGAGTACCAGGAGATCCCCGACAACCTCGTGGACACCTGCAACGAGTGGCGCGAGAAGATGGTCGAGTCGGCTGCCGAGGCTTCGGAAGAGCTGATGAACAAGTACCTGGAAGAGGGCGATCTGTCTGAGGCGGACGTCATCGCCGGCCTGCGCCAGCGCACCATCGCCACCGAGATCCAGCCCATGCTGTGCGGTTCGGCCTTCAAGAACAAGGGCGTGCAGCGCATGCTGGACGCCGTGCTCGACCTGCTGCCCGCGCCCACCGACATTCCTGACGTGGTCGGCACCGACCCCGATGACGAAGAAAAGAAGCTCACCCGCAAGGCGGACGACAGCGAGAAGTTCTCGGCGCTGGCGTTCAAGCTGATGACCGACCCGTTCGTGGGCCAGCTGACCTTCGTGCGCGTCTATTCGGGTGTGCTGTCCAAGGGCGACACCGTCTACAACGCCGTCAAGGGCAAGAAGGAGCGCATCGGCCGTATCGTGCAGATGCACGCCAACGAGCGCCAGGAAATCGACGAAATCCGCGCCGGCGACATCGCTGCCTGCGTGGGCCTGAAGGAAGTGACCACGGGCGACACGCTGTGCGACCTGGACGCGCACATCATGCTGGAGAAGATGGTCTTCCCCGAGCCGGTGATCGCCCAGGCCGTCGAGCCCAAGACCAAGGCCGACCAGGAAAAGATGGGCATCGCCCTGTCGCGCCTGGCCTCGGAAGACCCGTCCTTCCGCGTGCGCACCGACGAAGAGTCGGGCCAGACCATCATCGCCGGCATGGGCGAGCTGCACCTGGACATCATCGTTGACCGCATGAAGCGCGAGTTCAACGTTGAAGCCAACGTCGGCAAGCCCCAGGTGGCCTACCGCGAAACCATCCGCAACACCGTCAAGGACGTGGATGGCAAGTTCGTGCGCCAGTCCGGCGGCAAGGGCCAATACGGCCACGTGGTGTTCCGCCTGGAGCCCAACGAGCCCGGCAAGGGCTTCGAGTTCCTGGACGAGATCAAGGGCGGCGTGGTGCCACGCGAGTACATCCCGGCCGTTGAAAAGGGCGTGATCGAGGCGCTGACCTCCGGCGTGCTGGCCGGCTATCCGGTGGTGGACGTGAAGGTCGCGCTGACTTTCGGCTCCTACCACGACGTGGACTCGTCCGAGCAGGCGTTCAAGATGGCCGCCATCTTCGGCTTCAAGGAAGCCGCCAAGAAGGCCAACCCGGTCATCCTGGAGCCCATGATGGCCGTGGAAGTCGAGACGCCCGAGGACTACGCCGGCACGGTGATGGGCGATCTGTCCAGCCGCCGCGGCATGGTGCAGGGCATGGACGACATGGTCGGTGGCGGCAAGGCCATCAAGGCCGAGGTGCCGCTGTCGGAGATGTTCGGCTACGCCACGCAGCTGCGCTCGATGACCCAGGGCCGCGCCACGTATACGATGGAGTTCAAGCATTACTCCGAGGCTCCGCGCAACGTGTCCGAGGCCATCATGGCCGCTCGCGCCAAATAATAGTGCGAAAAAGGGCTCCAGCGCTTGCCTAGCAAGCGCTGGTAGCTCATGTTTTCATAGCATTCTGCTGTCTGCGATCCGGTGCCGCCCTGTGGTTCTGTGCGGGGCGAACCAGCAACCGGGTGCAGACATTAAACCGTCACACAGGCAATGCTCTTTTGGAGTTGAAAATGGCAAAAGGTAAGTTCGAACGTACCAAGCCCCACGTGAACGTGGGCACGATCGGTCACGTGGACCATGGCAAGACGACGCTGACGGCGGCGATCGCCACGGTGCTGTCCAAGAAGTTTGGCGGCGAAGCCAAGGACTACTCGCAGATCGACAACGCGCCTGAAGAAAAGGCCCGCGGCATCACCATCAACACCTCGCACGTCGAGTACGAGACGGCTGCGCGCCACTACGCCCACGTGGACTGTCCCGGCCACGCCGACTATGTGAAGAACATGATCACCGGCGCCGCCCAGATGGACGGTGCCATCTTGGTGTGCTCGGCCGCTGACGGCCCGATGCCCCAGACGCGCGAGCACATCCTGCTGGCCCGCCAGGTGGGCGTGCCCTACATCATCGTGTTCCTGAACAAGTGCGACATGGTGGACGACGAAGAACTCCTGGAGCTCGTCGAGATGGAAGTGCGCGAACTGCTGGACAAGTACGACTTCCCCGGCGACGACACCCCCATCATCCGCGGCTCGGCCAAGCTGGCCCTGGAGGGCGACCAGTCCGACAAGGGCGAGCCCGCCATCTTGAAGCTCGCTGAAGCCCTGGACAGCTACATCCCCACGCCCGAGCGTGCTGTGGACGGCGCCTTCCTGATGCCCGTGGAAGACGTGTTCTCGATCTCCGGGCGCGGCACCGTGGTCACGGGCCGTGTCGAGCGCGGCATCGTCAAGGTCGGCGAAGAAATCGAGATCGTCGGCATCAAGGACACCGTCAAGACCACCGTCACGGGCGTCGAGATGTTCCGCAAGCTCCTGGACCAGGGCCAGGCCGGCGACAACGTGGGCCTGCTGCTTCGCGGCACCAAGCGCGAAGACGTCGAGCGCGGCCAGGTGCTGTGCAAGCCCGGCTCCATCAAGCCGCACACGCACTTCACCGCCGAGGTGTACGTGCTGAGCAAGGACGAGGGCGGCCGTCACACGCCGTTCTTCAACAACTACCGTCCCCAGTTCTACTTCCGCACGACCGACGTCACGGGCTCCATCGAGCTGCCCGAGGACAAGGAAATGGTCATGCCCGGCGACAACGTGTCGATCACCGTCAAGCTGATCGCCCCCATCGCCATGGAAGAAGGCCTGCGCTTTGCCATCCGCGAAGGCGGCCGCACCGTCGGCGCCGGCGTCGTGGCCAAGATCATCGCGTAATCACGGCATCCCCGCACAAGGAACACCATGTCCAAGCAAAAGATCCGTATCCGCCTGAAGGCCTTCGATTACAAGCTGATCGATCAGTCCGCTGCCGAGATCGTTGACACCGCCAAGCGCACCGGCGCCATCGTCAAGGGCCCCGTGCCCCTGCCCACGCGCATGAAGCGTTTCGACATCCTGCGCTCGCCGCACGTCAACAAGACCAGCCGCGACCAGCTGGAGATCCGTACGCACCAGCGCCTGATGGACATCGTCGATCCCACCGACAAGACGGTGGACGCGCTGATGAAGCTGGACCTGCCGGCCGGCGTGGACGTCGAGATCAAGCTGCAGTAAAGCTGCCGCTTCGCATTGCCCGCACGCATCCCTGGATGCGCCGGGCGCCACTCCAACGCGGACTTGCTCGGCTGAGCAGTCCGCGTTATACTTTGCGGCTTCGCATTTTTGCGCCCTGCGTTTGCTCGCGGGGTTTGCCGGTGCGAAGTTTCATCAACCTTCTTTCGTGCGCACTGGCGCCACTCGTGGGCCACTCGCAACGCCTTGGCCAATTGAAGTCGGGGCGGCGAAAGTTTTGGAGAATAACCAATGAGTCTGAGCAACTCCCTCGGGTTGCTGGGCCGCAAGGTGGGCATGATGCGTCTGTTCACCGATGACGGGGATGCAGTGCCCGTCACGGTGGTGGATGTGTCGGGCAACCGCGTGACCCAGGTCAAAACCCAAGAGAACGATGGCTACGTGGCCCTGCAGGTCACGTTCGGTTCACGCAAGGCTTCGCGCGTGACCAAGCCTGAAGCCGGCCACCTCGCCAAGGCGGGTGTCGAAGCCGGTGAAATCATCCGTGAATTCCGCGTGACGGCCGAGACCGCCGGCAAGTATGCCGCCGGTACCAGCCTGCCCGTCGCCGATGTGTTTGCCGTGGGCCAGAAGGTCGACGTGCAGGGCACCTCGATCGGCAAGGGCTTCGCCGGCACGATCAAGCGTCACAACTTCAGCTCGCAGCGCGCGTCGCACGGCAACAGCCGTTCGCACAACGTGCCCGGCTCCATCGGCATGGCCCAGGATCCCGGCCGCGTGTTCCCCGGCAAGAAGATGACGGGTCACATGGGCGACGAGACCGTGACCACCCAGAACCTCGATGTCATCCGCATCGACGAAGCCCGTCAGCTGCTGCTGATCAAGGGTGCCGTTCCCGGCTCCAAGGGCGGTTTCGTCACCGTGCGTCCGGCCATCAAGGCAGCTGTCTCCAAGGAGGCGAACTAAATGCAGCTCGAACTCCTGAATGAACAAGGCCAGGCTGCGTCCAAGGTGGACGTGCCCGAGACCGTGTTCGACCGCCAGTACAACGAAGCGCTGGTCCACCAGATCGTCGTCGCCTACCAGGCCAATGCCCGCCAGGGCACCCGTGCCCAGAAGGACCGCGAACAGGTGCGCCACTCGACCAAGAAGCCCTTCAAGCAAAAGGGCACCGGCAACGCACGTGCCGGTATGACCTCCTCGCCGCTGTGGCGCGGGGGCGGTCGCATCTTCCCCAACCTGCCTGACGAAAACTTCACGCAGAAGATCAACAAGAAGATGTACCGCGCCGGCATGGCGTCCATCCTGTCGCAGCTGGCCCGCGAAGGCCGCCTGGCCGTGGTGGATTCGCTGAAGGTGGACAGCCCCAAGACCAAGGTCCTGGCCGACAAGTTCAAGGCCATGAACCTGCAATCGGTGATGGTGATCGCCGATGAGGTCGATGAAAACCTGTACCTCGCTTCGCGCAATCTGAAGAACGTGTTCGTCGTCGAGCCGCGCTATGCAGATCCCGTGTCGCTGGTGCACTTCAAGAAAGTGCTCGTCACCAAGGGCGCGATCGACAAACTCAAGGAGATGTTCGCATGAGCACACCCCAGTTTGACGAAGGTCGTCTGATGCAGGTGCTGATCGCTCCCATCGTGTCCGAAAAGGCCACCATGGTTGCCGAGAAGGCCAATGCCGTGACGTTCAAGGTGCTGCAAAACGCCACCAAGCCCGAGATCAAGGCCGCCGTGGAGCTGCTGTTCAAGGTCGAGGTCAAGGGCGTTTCCGTGCTCAACACCAAGGGCAAGACCCGCCGCTTCGGCAAGACCATGGGCCGCCGCGACAACGTGCGCAAGGCCTATGTGCTGCTCAAGGAAGGCCAAGAGCTGAACCTGTCCGGGGAGGCCGCGTAAACCATGGCTGTCATCAAACTCAAACCGACTTCTCCCGGCCAGCGCGGCGCAGTGAAGATTTCGCGCGACCACCTGTACAAGGGTGCCGCACACGCGCCTTTGCTGGAGCCCCAGTTCCAGAAGGCCGGCCGCAACAACAACGGCCACATCACCATCCGCCACAAGGGCGGTGGTCACAAGCACCACTACCGCGTGGTGGACTTCCGTCGCAACAAGGACGCCATCCCCGCCAAGGTGGAGCGCATCGAGTACGACCCCAACCGCACGGCCCACATCGCCCTGGTGTGCTATGCCGACGGCGAGCGTCGCTACATCATCGCCCCGCGCAACCTGGAAGTGGGCGCGACCATCGTCAGCGGCTCCGAGGCGCCAATCCGCGTGGGCAACACCCTGCCGATCCGCAACATCCCGGTGGGCTCGACCATCCACTGCATCGAGCTGAAGGCCGGTGCTGGTGCGCAGATCGCCCGTTCGGCAGGCACTTTCGCCACGCTGCTGGCCCGCGAAGGCGTGTACGCCCAGGTGCGCATGCGCTCCGGCGAAGTGCGCCGCGTGCACATCGAGTGCCGCGCCACGATTGGCGAAGTGGCCAATGGTGAGCACAGCCTGCGTCAGCTGGGCAAGGCCGGTGTCAAGCGCTGGATGGGCATCCGCCCGACGGTGCGCGGCGTGGCCATGAACCCGATCGACCACCCGCACGGTGGTGGTGAGGGCCGTACCGGCGAAGGCCGTCACGCAGTTGACCCCTGGGGCAACCTGACGAAGGGCTACCGCACCCGTAACAACAAGCGCACGCAGACCATGATCGTGTCGCGTCGCAAGAAGTAAGAGGTAGCAATGACTCGTTCTCTCAAAAAGGGTCCGTTTGTTGACCACCACTTGCTGGCCAAGGCCGAGAAGGCCGTCGCCACCAAGGACAAGAAGCCTGTCAAGACCTGGTCGCGTCGCTCCATGGTTCTGCCCGACTTCATCGGCCTGACCATTGCCGTGCACAACGGCAAGCAGCATGTGCCGGTCTATGTCACCGACCAGATGGTGGGTCACAAGCTGGGCGAATTTGCCCTGACGCGGACCTTCAAGGGTCACCCTGCGGACAAGAAAGTCCAGAAGAAATAAGGAGTAGACCATGTCTGAAACACGTGCAGTCCTCCGGGGCGTGCGCCTGTCGGTGGACAAGGGCCGCCTCGTGGCTGACCTGATCCGCGGCAAAAAGGTGGACCAGGCCCTGGACATCCTGGCTTTCACGCAAAAGAAGGCCGCCGGTATCGTCAAGAAGGTGCTGGAGTCCGCGATTGCCAACGCCGAGCACAACGACGGCGCCGACATCGACGAGCTGAAGGTCAAGACCATCTACGTCGAGCAAGGCACCACGCTCAAGCGCTTCACCGCGCGCGCCAAGGGCCGCGGCAACCGCATCAGCAAGCCGACCTGCCACATCTACGTGACCGTGGGCAACTGAGGCCAAAGGAAGAATATGGGACAGAAAATCCATCCTACCGGCTTCCGTCTGGCGGTCAGCCGCAACTGGGCCAGCCGCTGGTACGCGAGCAACCGTGACTTCGCCGGCATGCTGGCCGAAGACATCAAGGTGCGCGAGTTCCTGAAGGCCCGCCTGAAGAATGCCGCCGTCTCGCGCGTCATGATCGAGCGCCCCGCCAAGAACGCCCGCATCACCATCTACTCGGCCCGTCCGGGCGTGGTGATCGGCAAGAAGGGCGAGGACATCGAGAACCTGAAGAAGGAACTCGCCACCCGCCTGGGCGTGCCGGTCGCAGTGAACATCGAAGAAGTGCGCAAGCCGGAAATCGATGCCAAGCTGATCGCCGACTCGATCACCCAGCAGCTGGAAAAGCGCATCATGTTCCGCCGCGCCATGAAGCGCGCCATGCAGAACGCGATGCGCCTGGGCGCCCAGGGCATCAAGATCATGTCCTCGGGTCGTCTGAACGGCATCGAAATCGCCCGCACCGAGTGGTACCGCGAAGGCCGCGTGCCGCTGCACACGCTGCGCGCCGATATCGACTACGGCACCTCCGAAGCCAAGACCACCTATGGTGTGATCGGCGTGAAGGTGTGGGTCTACAAGGGTGACACGCTCGGCCGCGGCGACCTGCCGGCTGTCGAGACGCCCCGTCCGGACGACGAGCGCCGCCCGCGTGGTCCGCGCCGCGATGGCCGCCGTGACGACCGCCGTGATGGCGATCGCCGTGGTGGCGGTGGCCGCCGCCCGATGGGCACCAACGCCGCACCTGCCGATGGCAGCGACAAGCCGCAGGGCGCAGGTGCAGATTCCGTTAAGCGCGTAGCCAAGGCCGCGCCCGCTGCTGCAGCAGCGGACGGTAAAGGAGAATAAACATGCTGCAACCCGCACGCCGCAAGTTCCGCAAGGAACAAAAAGGCCGCAACACCGGCATTGCCACGCGTGGCAACTCGGTGGCCTTCGGTGATTTCGGCCTGAAGTGCACGGACCGCGGCCGCCTGACGGCCCGCCAGATCGAAGCCGCACGCCGTGCGATTTCCCGCCACGTCAAGCGTGGTGGCCGCATCTGGATCCGCGTGTTCCCGGACAAGCCGATCTCTACCAAGCCCGCAGAAGTGCGTATGGGCAACGGCAAGGGCAACCCCGAGTACTACGTGGCCGAAATCCAGCCTGGCAAGGTGGTGTTCGAGATCGTGGGAGTGCCCGAGGAGCTGGCACGCGAGGCGTTCCGCCTGGCTGCTGCCAAGCTGCCGCTGCGCACCACGTTCGTGGCCCGTCAGATTGGCGCTTGAGAAACACAAGAGGATCAATATGACGAATGCTGCTGAACTGCGCCAAAAGGACGAGGCCGGTCTGAAGGACGAAATCAAGTCGCTGCAGAAGGCCCATTTCGGCCTGCGCATGCAAAAGGCCACGCAACAGCTGGGCAACACGACCCTGCTGAAGTCCACGCGCCGCGACATCGCGCGCGCCAAGACCATCCTTGCCCAAAAGCAAGCCGCCACCGTGAAGGCCTAAGGAGCGAACATGACGGAAGCCAAAACATCCCTCAAGCGCAGCCTGGTCGGCAAGGTGGTGAGCGACAAGCGAGCCAAGACCATCACCGTGATGGTCGAGCGCCGCGTCAAGCACCCCATCTACGACAAGATCGTGATCAAGTCGAGCAAGTACCACGCGCACGACGAAAACGGTGACTACAAGATGGGCGATACCGTGGAAATCACGGAAAGCCGCCCGCTGTCCAAGACCAAGAACTGGGTGGCTACCCGCCTGGTGCAAAAGGCCGGTCTGGTCTAAGCCCTTGCGGCTCACGCCGCAGCGCTGCTGAAGGAAACGACCCACAATCGTGGGTCGTTTTTTTTCGTCCCTACTTTTCAGGAGATTCGCATGATCAAGATCGGTGACGCGCTGCCCGCAGCCACGTTGATGGAATACCAGCACGCCGAGGACGGCACCTGCGCCACCAGCGGCCCGCAGCCCGTGAACGTGCAGGAGGCAGCGGCCGGCAAGACCATCGCACTGTTCGCCGTGCCGGGCGCCTTCACGCCCACCTGCTCGGCGCAGCACGTGCCCGGCTTTGTGGAACACGCTGATCAGCTCAAGGCCGCCGGGGTGGACGAGATCTGGTGCCTGTCGGTCAACGACGCCTTTGTCATGGGCGCCTGGGCCAAGGACCAGAAGACCGGTGGCAAGGTGCGCATGCTGGCCGACGGCGACGCCGCCTTTGCCAAGGCCACCGGGCTGACGCTGGACCTGAACGGCAAGGGCCTGGGCCTGCGCAGCAACCGCTACTCCATGCTGGTCAGAGACGGCAAGGTGGCGCAGCTCAACATCGAGGCGCCGGGCAAGTTCGAGGTCAGCGACGCGGCAACCCTGCTGGGCCAGGCCCGGGGCTGAGACGGGCCGCGCTTGCTGCACGCGGGGGCGGGTGACAGAAGACGCCGCGCGGATCGCAAGGTCCGTGCGGCGTTTGCTCATGTATTAATAGCTGCCCGCGCTTGCCTGGCGGGCGCTGGAGGCCAAAAAGGCTTGAATCTTCTAGAAGATGTCGGCCTTGAGATAGTGCGCTCCGGGAACAGGGTTGTGGTAGTAGGGCGGGATTTCCTCGAAGCCCAGCTCGGCGTACAGGGCGCGCGCCGACTCCATGCCGTCCAGCGTGTCCAGCAGCACGCTGGCGTAGCCGGCGCGGCGGGCTGCGTCCAGCGTGGCCTCGGCCAGCTGGCGGCCCAGGCCGAAGCCGCGGAAAGCCTTGCGCACGTACAGGCGCTTCATCTCGCAGGCGTTGGCGTAGTCGGCGGCGTCCAGCGGCCGCAGCGCGCAGCAGCCGGCCAGCGCGCCGTCCACCAGGGCCAGCAGGATGCAGCCGCGCGGCGGCGCGTAGTCGCCAGGCAGCGCAGCCAGCTCGGCCGTGAAATTCTGGAAGGACAGGTCGATGGCCAGGCTGTCCGCGTACTCCTGGAACAGCTCGCGCACGGGTGCCATCTCGTGCGCTTCGGTCGGGTAGAGCAGGGCGATGGAGGGCGACGGGTCCAGCGCGCGGTGCGCATCCTCTGTAGCGGGTCTCATGGGAGCAGTGTATCGGGCGCCAAAACCTGCCGGTGCCCAGCTGCGGCAGCCACCAGGCCGGCGGCGCGCACGGCGCCAGCGCCACCAGCAGCGCACCGGCCGACGGCGCCCTGGGCGGCGCGCGCCGCGCGGGCAGGTGCCGTGGTCATCCCCACACCGGCCGCGCGGCCCAGGCCGTACCCGCCCGGGCCAAGCCCCAGGTGCGGCCGAGGGGCCGACGTCTGCCGAGCACGCCGAGAAACGGGAGGCTAAAGCGCCCCAGCTGCGCGCCGCTGCTCAGGCCTCGGCCAGCAGCCGCTCGATCAGCCGGTGCAGCTCGGGAAAATCCGGCGCGCCCACGTAGCTTTTCACGATTTCGCCGCGCTTGTTGACGATGAAGGTGGTGGGGGTGAGCTTGATGTCGCCCCAGGCCTTGGCCACGGCGCCGGTGTTGTCGATGGCGACCTTGAAGGGCAGCTTGCGCGACTCGGTGAAATTCACCACGTAGCTGGGCGGGTCGTAGCTCATGGCCACGGCCAGGGTCTCGAAGCCGCGGCCCTTGTACTTGTCGTAGGTGGCGACGATGTCGGGCATCTCGGCCACGCAGGTGGTGCAGCTGGTGGCCCAGAAGTTCACCAGGGTGACCTTGCCGCGCAGGTCCTGCGTGGTCTGCTGGCTGCCGTCCAGCAGCACGAAGGTGGATTGCGGCGCCTGGTGCACGTTGGAGTTCAACACCACCGCCGTGCCCACGGCCGCAGCCACCACCAGCGCCCCTGCCACCAGCCAGTTTTTCATCTTCATCGCTTCGCTCTCCGCAGCCGCCGTTGTCGCACCGGCGATTGTGCCGCAGGCACCCAACCCCGCTGGCTGTAAGACCGGCCGCGCTCCGCGCGGTTCCCGGCCGCCCGGGGCGCGCTGGCGATAATGCGCGATCAAGCCATGACTACGCGCCTACTCATCATCGCCCACGAGCCGCTGGCCCACGCCCTGCGGGAATGCGCACTGCACGTGTTCCCCGACTGCGCGAGCGACCTGCAGGCGCTGGACGTGCCGCCCGACGAGCCGCCCGAGGCCACGCTGCTGGCCGCGCGCGCCCTGCGGGCCACGCAGCACGGCGCGCCGCTGCTGGTGATGACCGACGTGGTCGGCGCCACGCCGGCCAACGTGGCGCGGTGCCTGGTGGACGACGTGCACTCGCGCCTGGTGGCCGGCGTCAATTTGCCGATGCTGCTGCGCGCCCTCAGCTACCGCGCCGAGCCGCTGGAGGCGCTGGCCGCGCGCGCGCTGGCCGGCGGCGCGCAGGGCGTGGTGCAGATCGCTGCCGCCGAGGCGGCCCAGCGCTGAGTTTCGCTTTCCCCATCCTGGCCAATCCATGATTCAACAGTCCATCACCATCAGCAACAAGCTGGGCTTGCATGCACGCGCCTCGGCCAAGCTCACCAAGCTGGCCGGCAGCTTTGCCTGCAACGTTTTTCTGAGCCGGGGCGAGCGCCGCGTGAACGCCAAGAGCATCATGGGCGTGATGATGCTGGCCGCCGGGCGGGGCGCGCAGGTGGAGATCGAGACCGACGGCAGCGACGAGCAGCAGGCCATGCAGGCCCTGCTGGAGTTGATCAACGGCAAGTTCGGCGAGGGCGAATAGCGGACACAGCACACGGCACGAGGCCCAGCACATGACGTTTTCCATTCACGGACTGGCCGTCACCCGCGGCATCGCCATCGGGCGCGCCGTGCTGGCCGCGGCCAGCCGCATGGAGGTCGTGCACTACTTCATCGACGCGGACCAGATCGAGGCCGAGCTGGCCCGCGCCCGGCGCGCCCGCGACGCCGTGATCCAGGAACTGCAGCGCCTGCAGGCCGACATGCCGGCCGACGCCCCGCAGGAGCTGGCCGCGCTCTTGGACGTACACATCCTGCTGCTGCAGGACGACGCGCTGGTGGGCGGCGTGCGCCACTGGGTCACCGAGCGCCTGTACAACGCCGAGTGGGCGCTGACCACGCAGCTGGAAGTGCTCAGCCGCCAGTTCGACGAGATGGAGGATGACTACCTGCGCGAGCGCAAGGCCGACCTGGAGCAGGTGGTCGAGCGCATCCTGCGCCACCTGCGCGGTGCGCACGTGGATGGGCCGGCGCGCCTGGCCGCCGCGGCCGGGGGCGGCAGCACCACACCGCTGGTGCTGGTGGCCTATGACCTGTCGCCGGCCGACATGCTGCAGTTCAAGCAAAGCGTGTTCGCCGGCTTCGCGACCGGCGTGGGCGGCAAGACCAGCCACACCGCCATCGTGGCGCGCAGCATGGACATCCCGGCCGTGGTGGGCGCGCGCGGGGTCAGCCAGCTGGTGCGCCAGGACGACTGGGTCATCATCGACGGCGACGCCGGCGTGGTCATCGTGGACCCTTCGCCCATCGTGCTGGACGAGTACCGCTTTCGCCAGCGTCAGGTGCTGCTGGAGCGCGAGCGCCTGGCGCGGCTGCGCCACACGCCGTCCATCACGCTGGATGGCCAGCCGGTGGAGCTGCTGGCCAACATCGAGCAGCCCCAGGACGCGGCCGCCGCGCTGCGCGCCGGCGCCACGGGCGTGGGGCTGTTTCGCACCGAATTCCTGTTCATGGACCGCGGCGGGCGCCTGCCCGGCGAGGAGGCCCAGTACCAGGCCTACCGCGACGCCGTGCAGGGCATGCAGGGCCTGCCGGTGACCATCCGCACGGTGGACGTGGGCGCCGACAAGCCGCTGGACAAGTCGCACCGCGACAGCTCGCTCAACCCGGCGCTGGGCCTGCGCGCCATCCGCTGGAGCCTGGCCGACCCGGCCATGTTCCGCACCCAGCTGCGCGCCATCTTGCGCGCGGCCGTGCATGGCAGGGTGCGGCTGCTGTTTCCGATGCTGGCGCATTTGCCCCAGATCCGCCAGACGCTGGCCCAGGTGCAGCTGGCGCGCGCCGAGCTGGACGCGCGCGGCGCGGCCCACGGGCCGGTGCAGCTGGGCGCCATGATCGAGGTGCCGGCCGCGGCGCTGATGGTGCGCCAGTTCCTGGCGCATTTCGATTTCCTGTCCATCGGCACCAACGACCTGATCCAGTACGCCCTGGCCATCGACCGGGCCGACGAGGCCGTCGCCTCGCTGTACGACCCGCTGCACCCGGCCGTGCTGCGCCTGGTGGCCGATGTGATTGCCGCCGGCGCGCGCGCCGGCAAGCCGGTCAGCGTGTGCGGCGAGATGGCCGGCGACGTGGCCATGACGCGGCTGCTGCTGGGCCTGGGGCTGCGCAGCTTCTCCATGCACCCGGCGCAGGTGCTGGCTGTCAAGCAGGAGGTGCTGCGCGCCGACGCGCGCCAGCTCGCCGGCTGGGCCGCCCAGGTGCTGCAGGCCGACGAGCCCGCCGCCCTAATGGATGCGCCACACGCGCAGTCACATCAATTTTGATAGCTGCCGGCGCTTGACTGGCGGGCGTTTGAGCCGGTTTTTACCTAAAACCCAAACCGGGGAGTGAGCAGGGGCAAACCCCGTCCGCAGGCCACTGGCGGGGCGCCGCATACAATGCCCGGCTGTCTGCTTGCCGGCCCTGGTGCCCGCGCACAGCCACTTTCTCATTTTTCCTGCCGATTTCCGGAGCCTGCCCCGTGCTGATTTCTTCCGCCTTTGCACAGACCGCCCCTGCCGCTGCCGCCGAGGGCGGCATGATGGCCTCGCTCACCGGCATGCTGCCGCTGGTGCTGATGTTCGTGGTGCTGTACTTCATCATGATCCGCCCCCAGATGAAGCGCCAAAAGGAGCACAAGGCCATGATCGAGGCCCTGTCCAAGGGCGACGAGGTGGTCACCTCCGGCGGCCTGCTGGGCCGCGTCACGCGCCTGGGCGAAGGCTCGCTGCACGTGGAGATCGCCAACGGCGTCGAAGTGCAGGTGCAGCGCAGCGCCGTGACCCAGGTCCTGCCCAAGGGCACGGTCAAGTAACCACCACGCTGGCTGAATGCATTGAAGCCATTGCGACGGGGCGTGCCGACCAAGGCCCGCCCCGTCATCCGTTTGTGAGACGAAGAGCGCGATCATGAACCGTTATCCGGTCTGGAAGTACGCGATCCTGGGGATCGCGTTGCTCGTTGGGTTTCTCTATACCCTGCCCAACTTTTTTGGCGAGGCCCCTGCGGTGCAGGTCTCCTCGGCCAAGGCCACCATCAAGGTGGACCCTGCCCTGCAAGAGCGCGTGCAGCAGGTGCTGGCGGCCGCGGGCGTGGCCTCCGACTCCATCGTGCTGGAGGGCACGTCGGTGCGCGCGCGCTTTGATACGCCCGATACCCAGCTCAAGGCCAAGGACGCGCTGGAAAAGGCGCTGATCCCCGACGCCAGCGACCCGTCCTATATCGTCGCCCTGAACCTGGTCTCGCGTTCGCCCGACTGGCTGACAGCGCTGCACGCGCGCCCCATGTACCTGGGCCTGGACCTGCGCGGCGGCGTGCACTTCATGCTGCAGGTGGACATGCAGGCGGCGCTGACCAAGAAGGCCGAGTCGCTGGCCGGCGACCTGCGCAGCAGCCTGCGCGAGAAGAGCGTGCGCCACGGCGGCGTCACCCGCGAAGGCCAGACGGTGCAGGTGCGCCTGCGCGACGAGGCCCAGCTGACGGCCGCGCGCAACCTGATCGCCGACCAGTTCGCCGACCTGCAGGCCACCACTGCCGCCGATGGCGATACCACGGTGCTCACCGCCAGCATCAAGCCCGAGGCCCTGCGCCGCGTGCAGGAGCAGGCGCTCAAGCAGAACATCACCACGCTGCACAACCGCATCAACGAGCTGGGCGTGGCCGAGCCGGTCATCCAGCAGCAGGGCCTGGATCGCATCGTGGTGCAGCTGCCCGGGGTGCAGGACACGGCCAAGGCCAAGGACATCCTGGGCCGCACGGCCACGCTGGAAGTGCGCATGGTCGATGAAGGCACCGAAGCGCGCGCGGCCGAGGCCGGCAGCGGCCCCGTGCCCTTTGGCGACGAGAAATACCTGGACCGCAACGGCCAGGCCGTGATCGTCAAGAAGCAGGTGGTGCTCACGGGCGAGAACCTGACCGATGCCCAGCCGGGCTTTGACAGCCAGACGCAGGAGCCCACCGTGAACCTGACGCTGGACGCCAAGGGCTCGCGCGTGTTCAAGGACGTGACGCGCGAGAGCGTCGGCAAGCGCATGGCGATCATCTTGTTCGAAAAGGGCAAGGGCGAGGTGGTGACGGCCCCGGTGATCAGGAGCGAGATCGGCGGCGGGCGGGTGCAGATCTCCGGGCGCATGACCACTGCAGAGGCCGCCGACACGGCGCTCTTGCTGCGCGCAGGCTCGCTGGCCGCGCCGATGGAGATCATCGAGGAATACACCATCGGCCCCAGCCTGGGCGCCGACAACATCGCCCGCGGCGTGCACAGCGTGGTCTGGGGCATGGTGGCCATCGCGGCGTTCATGTGCGTGTACTACATGCTGTTTGGCGTGTTCTCCACCATCGCACTGTCGGTGAACGTGCTGATGCTGGTGGCCATCTTGTCCATGCTGCAGGCCACGCTGACCCTGCCCGGCATTGCCGCCATGGCGCTGGCATTGGGCGTGGCCATCGACTCCAACGTGCTGATCAACGAACGCATCCGCGAGGAGCTGCGCGCCGGCGTCGCTCCGCAGGCGGCGATCGCCACCGGCTATGAGCGCGCCTGGGCCACCATTCTGGACTCCAACGTGACCACGCTGATTGCCGGCCTGGCCCTGCTGGCCTTCGGCACCGGCCCGGTGCGCGGCTTTGCCGTGGTGCACACCATCGGCATCCTGACCAGCATGTTCTCGGCCGTGTTCTTCTCGCGCGGTCTGGTCAACCTCTGGTATGGCCGCAAGAAGAAACTCAAGAGCGTCTCCATCGGCCAGGTCTGGAAGCCCGAGGACACCTCGCAGCTGCGCTCCGTGGCCGGCCGCGCCAGCAACGACTAAAGGGAAGGATCATGGAGTTTTTCCGCATCAAACGGGACATCCCGTTCATGAAATACGCGTTGCTGCTCAACGCGATTTCCTTCATCACCTTCGCCCTGGCCGTGTTCTTCCTGGTCACGCGCGGACTGCACCTGTCGGTGGAGTTCACGGGCGGCACCGTCATGGAGGTGGCCTACGTCCAGACCGCCGACATTGGCAAGGTGCGCGAGACGGTCTCGGGCCTGGGTTATCCGGATGTGACGGTGCAGAACTTCGGCACCTCGCGCGACGTGATGATCCGCCTGCCGGTGCAAAAGGGCGTGACGTCCGCGCAGCAAAGCGAGCAGGTGCTGGCCGCGCTGAAAGCGCAGGACGACACCGTGGTGCTGCGCCGCACCGAGTTCGTCGGCCCGCAGGTGGGCGAAGAGCTCGTGCACGGGGGCCTGATGGCCCTGGGCATGGTGGTGCTGGGCATCGTCATCTACCTGGCGTTCCGCTTCGAATGGAAGTTCGGCGTGGCGGCCATCATCGCCAACCTGCACGACGTGGTCATCATCCTGGGCTTCTTCGCGTTCTTCCAGTGGGAGTTCTCGCTGTCGGTGCTGGCCGGCGTGCTGGCCGTGCTGGGCTACTCGGTCAACGAGTCGGTGGTGATCTTCGACCGGATCCGCGAGACCTTCCGCAAGTTCAGGAAGCTCAACACGCACGAGGTGATCGACCACGCCATCACCTCCACCATGAGCCGCACCATCATCACCCACGCCTCGACCGAAGCCATGGTGCTGTCCATGTTCTTCTTCGGCGGCCCCAGCCTGCACTATTTCGCCCTGGCGCTGACCATCGGCATCCTGTTCGGCATCTACTCCTCGGTGTTCGTCGCAGCGGCGATCGCCATGTGGCTGGGCGTCAAGCGCGAGGACCTGGTCAAGACCGGCTCCAAGCGCGAAGGCGACCCGGACGACCCGAACGCGGGCGCCATGGTCTGATGCCCCCAGGCGGCCCCAGCGCTTGGCTGGCGGCGCCTGCCAGCCGCTAACATGGCACGTTATGGACTTCGCGTCGCACCCCGCCGCTGCCCGCCGGCTCGCCCAGCTGGCGCGCCAGCATTTCGTGGACGGGCTGTGCGCCGGCCTGCCGGTGGTGGCACAGGCGCTGGGCAGCTTCCTCACGGACCTCATGGGCCAGACCGGCACGCAGCGCGAAATGCAGCTGCACCGCGACGCCTGGCAGGCCTTCCAGGCCAGCCACAAGGACTGGGCCGAGCGCGCTGCCCGCGCCTGGCGCACCGCGCTGGCGCCTGCTGACCCCGCGCCGCCGCCGCGCTCCACCTCCGGGCTGGATGGGCTGTCGCTGCTGGACGATGAGGTGGTGGAAAACAAGATCACCGCCTCGCGCATGGCCCTGCCCGTGCTGGAGCAGGTGGGTGTCAGCTTCGACGCCGTGCGCCAGCGCACGCAGCGCCTGGAAGGCGTGGAGCTGCCCCCCGGCGACCTGCTGCGGCCCGAGTCCTGGTGCCTGTCGCTGGTGGACGCCTGGCAGCAGGCCGGCCTCAAGCGCGAGGTCTTCGCCCTGGTGCTCGACCCGCTGCAGCGCGAACTGGCGGCACTGGCATTGGCGCAGTACCAGGCTGTGGTGAAGTTCTATGACAGCCAGGGTGTGGCCAGCGTCAGCGAGGACCTGCGCGCCCGCGTGCGCCGCCCGGCCACCACGGCAGGCGCCAGCGGCCATGGCCCGCTGGGCGGGCCGCATGCACCGCCCGGCTCGCACCCGGCGCACCTGCAGCAGTCCGCTCACGGCATGCCCGCCGGGCGCCCGATGCCCCTGGCGGCGCGCGGCAGCCACCCGGCGCCGTTTGCCACCGGTGGCATGCCGCTGCCCGCCGGGGTCACCATCCCGGGCCCGCTGATCCGCGCGCGCCAGCGCGCCTATGGAGTGATGGCCCAGGTGCGCCGCCTGCTCACCCAGCCGTCCATGGGCGGCTATGACATGGTCCGGGCGCCGCCGGCGTCGGCCGCCCTGGTGCAGGCGCTGGCAGCACAGCGCGTGCCGCTGGAGAGCTACTACGACAGCCTGACGGCCATGGCCCACCATGCCGGGCCACAGGCCGTGGTGCGGGTGGCCAGCGTGGTGCGCGAGCGCGCCGCCGAGCTGAAGGAAAAGGCCTCCACGGCCAGCGAGAAGGCCATCATCGAAGTGGTGGCGCTGATGTTCCAGAGCATCCTCAGCGAGGAGCGCATTCCCCCGGCCATGCGCGTGTGGTTTGCCCGGCTGCAGGTGCCGGTGCTGCGCGTGGCACTGGCCGAGCCGGAATTCTTTAGCAACATGGCCCACCCCGCGCGCCAGCTCATCGACCGCATGGGCGCCTGCGTGCTGGGTTTTGATGCCAGCAGCATCAACGGCAGCGCCCTGGAGACCGAGGTGCGCCGCATCGTGCAGGTCATCGAGCAATACCCCGAGACTGGCCAGCGCGTGTTCGCCATTGCGCACGAGGAGTTCGAGGCCTTCCTGGCCAAGTTCCTGGCCGAGCGGCAGGGCGGCACCACGGCGCGCATCGTCAGCGTGGCTCAGCAGGTCGAGCAGCGCGAAACGCTGGCCATCCAGTACACCATCGAGCTGCGCACCCTGCTGAAGGACATGCCGGTGCGCGACGAGATCCGCGAGTTCCTGTTCAAGACCTGGGCCGAGGTGCTGGCGGTGTGCGCCGTGCGCCATGGGGTGCAGGATGAGATTACGGCCGGCTGCAAGCGCGCCGCCGCCGACCTGGTGTGGGCGGCCAGCGCCAAGCCCAACCGCGCCGACCGTGCCCAGGTCATCCAGGGCCTGCCGGCGCTGCTGCAGTCGCTGCGCCGCGGGCTGACGCTGCTGGGCGTCACCGGAGCCGAGCAGGATGCGCAGATCAAGCTGCTGACCGACACCTTGTCCGACGCCTTCCTGTCCAAGACCGCCCCCATTCCCCAGGCCCACATCGACGCCATGGCCCGGCGCCTGGCCAACCTGGAGGACTACCTGAGCGACGAGGCGCTGGGCGACATGCCGCTGAGTGCGGAAAATATCGAGCTGCTGCTGGGCATAGACGCCTCCGCCATCCATGTCTTTGCCGACAACGAGGCGCCAGTGCAGCCGGAGATGGTTGCGTGGGCGCAGCAGCTGCCCCTGGGCGCATGGTTCACCCTGGACCACAACGGCGCGTCGGCCCAGGTCCAGTACGTGTGGCACAGCCAGCGCCGCCAGCTGCACCTGTTTGCCGCCGCCGACGGGGCCAGCTACCTGCTGCAGCTGCGCCGCCTGGGCGCCTACCTGCAGGCCGCGCTCATCGTGCCGCAGGAAGAGGAAAGCCTCACCCTGCGCGCCACGCGCGAGGCGCTGACCAAGCTGGACGCCAATCCCGAGCGGCTGCTGAGCTAGGGCCGGTCCCCGCTCCGAGCGCGCAAGAGTGCGGATGCCGATCGGGATGGGCTGCGAAGCGCACACCGCAGCGACAGCCCGTGCGATCGCGGGGATCGGCAACGATGCAGACCCGCACGAGGCCGCGGCTGCACACCCGCGCGCAGAGCGTGCACAGCCGCCAAGGGACATCATCGGCCTGGGCCTACGCCTGCGGCGCGGCGCTTTTTCTACCATGCTCCTGCGCGGCGACCTTCCTACAGGTCGCCGCGTCGTTTTGGACGTTGCAGGAACAAGGAAAGAAAGGAAGCCGTATCGCCATGGAATTTGCACAGGATTGGCCCTGGTTGCATCGTGAGGCCTTCGGGGGCATGTCGGCCGCCAGCGTGCTGCTGGCCGTCGCCGCTGCCATGGGCACCTATCTGCTGCTGACGCTGCTGCTGCGCTGGGCGCAGCGGCGGGCCCGCCGCCACGACGAGGGTGTGGGCAAGCCCGGCGCCAGCGGCCTGCTGGCGCAGCTGCTGGCCGGCACCAGCCATCTGCTGATCGTGCTGGCGGCCGTGCTGGTCGGCCTGGGCCTGCTGGACCTGCCGCAGCGCTGGCACGGCCGCGTGGGCCAGCTGTGGTTCCTGGCGGTGGCGGTACAGATCGGCCTGTGGGGCTCGCGCGCCATCGGCGTGGCGGTGCAGCGCTACCGACAGCATCACGGGTCCACCAGTGCCGGCCAGGCCGGGGCCTCGGCCACGCTCATGTCCTGGGGCTTGCGCACGGTGCTGTGGGTCACGGTGCTGCTGGCCATCCTGTCCAACCTGGGGGTGAACATCACCGCCTTCGTCGCCAGCCTGGGCGTGGGCGGCGTGGCGGTGGCGCTGGCGGTGCAGAACATCCTGGGCGACCTGTTCGCCTCCATGGCGATTGCCGTGGACAAGCCCTTCGAGGTAGGCGACTTCATCGTCGTCAATGGTGTGGCCGGCACGGTGCAGAAGGTGGGCGTGAAGACCACCCGCATCAAGGCGCTCAGCGGCGAGCAGGTGGTGATGGGCAACACCGACCTGCTCAAGCAGACCATCAACAACTACCGCCTCATGCGCGAGCGGCGCATCGTCTTCACCTTCAGCATTGCCCAGGCTACGCCGGTGGACAAGGTGGGGCAGGTCTCCGCCGTGGTGGCCGAAGTCGTCAAGGCGATCCCGAAGGTGCGCTTCGACCGCGCCCACTTCAAGGCCTTTGGCGCCAGCTCGCTGGACTACGAGGTGGTCTATATCGTTCAGGATCCGGACTTCAACCTCTACATGGACATCCAACAGCGCATCAACCTGCAGCTGCTCGAGCGCCTGCGCACCCTGGACGTACAGCTGGCCGTACCGGTCAGCCGCCTGCAGTTCAATGGCCCGCCAGCAGACGTTCCACCGGCCGGCGCTCTGGCGCAGGCTGGCGCGCAAGCCGGCCCCGCACAGGCCTGAAAAAAACGCACGCCCGGAGGGCGTGCGTTTCAGCGCAGGAGGGTGGGCCCGGTCAGGCCGTCACGCGCTGGGGCTCGGCCGGCGCGGCAGCGCCCTGGCGCCAGCGGTCCATCAGCGCGAGCCACTTCTTGCGCGCGGCAGCCAGGTGGCGCTCCTTTACGTGGCCATAGCCGCGGATGTCCTCGGGGATGCGGGCGATCTCCACGGCCAGCGCCAGGCGCTCGGTCGTGAGGCCGGCCAGCAGCTCCTCGATGCAGGCGCGGTATTCCTGGATCAGCGCGCGCTCGGTGCGCCGCTCCTGTGTGCGGCCGAACGGGTCGAGCGCCGTGCCGCGCAGGCCCTTGCATTGGGCCAGCACCGTGAAGGCGCGGCGCATCCAGGGGCCATAGCTCTTCTTGACCAGCTCGCCACGCTCGTTCTTGCCAGCGGTCATCGGCGGCGCCAGGTGATGCACGATCTTGTAATCGCCCTCGAACAGGCCCTCGATGCGTGCTGTGAAGGCCGGGTCGGTGTGCAGGCGCGCCACCTCGTATTCATCCTTGTAGGCCATCAGCTTGAACAAATAGCGCGCCACTGCCTCCGACAGGCGTGCACCGGGGGCGACGCGCGCCTCGGCCGCCTGCACCTTGTCAATGAAGGCGCGGTACTCGGCGGCGTACGCAGCGCTCTGGTAGCCGGTCAGGAACTGGACGCGCTTGTCCAGCATTTCGGCCAGGCCGGGCTTCTTCACGAACTCGATCACCTGCGTGGTGGCCAAGAGGGCCTGCACCTGCTGCGGCTCGTGCGCCAGGCGCCGGCCCCACTCGAAGGCCGCCTGGTTGTTGGCCACCTGCACGCCGTTCAGTTCCATGGCGCGCATCAGCGCGGCGTGGCTCAGCGGCACGCGGCCCTTTTGCCAGGCGTAGCCCAGGATCAGCGGGTTGGTGTAGATGCTGTCGCCCAGCAGTTGCGTGGCCGCGCGTTCCGCGTCGATCACGCCCAGCAGCTCCTGGCCCACGGCCTCGCCGATGGCCGCCTCGCAGCTGCCGACGGGGAACTGCCAGTCCGGGTTGTGCACGAAGGCCGCCGCCGGCGTGCCGCTGGTGTTCAGCGCCACGAAGGTGCGCCCCGGCTGCATGGCGGCCAGGGTGGTCTTGTTGGCCGCCACGATGGGATCGCAGCCGATGATCAGGTCGGCCTTGGCCGTGTCCACCTTGGTGGTGTGGATGGCCTCGGGCCGGTTGGCGATCTGCACATGGCTCCAGGTGGCACCGCCCTTTTGCGCCAGGCCGGCCGCGTCCTGGGTGATGACGCCCTTGCCCTCCAGGTGCGCGGCCATGCCCAGCAGCGAGCCGATGGTGATCACGCCCGTGCCGCCCACGCCGGCCACGATGATGCCCCAGGCCTCTTCGGCCAGCGGCAGCGCCGGTTCGGGAAGAGGCGGCAGGCTCGCCAGGTCGCCCTTCTTTTCCTTCTTGGGTTTCTTGAGCTGCCCGCCCTCGATGGTGACGAAGCTGGGGCAAAAACCCTTGACGCAGGAATAGTCCTTGTTGCAAGTGCTCTGGTTGATGCGGCGCTTGCGGCCGAAATCCGTCTCCACCGGCTCCACCGACAGGCAGTTCGATTGCACCGAGCAGTCGCCGCAGCCCTCGCACACCAGCTCGTTGATGATGACGGTCTTGGCCGGCGTGGCCAGCTTGCCGCGCTTTCTGCGCCGGCGCTTCTCGGTGGCGCAGGTCTGGTCGTAGATCAGGGCCGTGCAGCCCGGGGTGTCGCGCAGCTCGCGCTGGATGCGGTCCAGCTCGTCGCGGTGGAAGACCTCGATGCCGGCGGGCAGGTCGTTCAGCAGCTCGGGCCGGCCTTCGCGGGCGCTGCCGGCCGCGTGCGTGCGGCCGGCGTATTTCTCGGGTTCGTCGGTCACCACCACCAGCTTGGCAATGCCCTCGGCGCGCAGGCTGTGCGCGATCTGCGCCACCGAGTGCCCCTCGGGGCGCTCGCCCACCTGCTGGCCACCGGTCATGGCCACGGCGTCGTTGTAGAGGATCTTGTAGGTGATGTTGGTGCCCGCGGCAATCGACTGGCGGATCGCCAGCAGCCCGCTGTGGAAGTAGGTGCCATCGCCCAGGTTGGCAAAGACGTGCTTGTCCTTGGTGAAGGGCGCCTGGCCGACCCAGGTCACACCTTCGCCGCCCATCTGCGTGAAGGTGCTGGTGGCGCGGTCGGGCATCCAGTTGGCCATGTAGTGGCAGCCGATGCCGGCCACGGCGCGCGAGCCCTCGGGCACGCGGGTGCTGGTGTTGTGCGGGCAGCCGCTGCAAAACCACGGCGTGCGATCACCGGTCTGCAGGGTCTGCGCCGCCAGGCCCTGCTCGCGCGCGTCGATGATCGACAGGCGCTCGTTCATGCGCCGCGCGATGTGCTCGGGCACGCCCAGCTTGGTCAGGCGCTTGGCGATGGCGCGGGCGATCAGGGCCGGCGTCAGGTCCGCCTGCGGACGCAGCAGCCAGTTCTGGCTGGGGTTGGGCATGCCCCACTCGCCGCCGGAATGGTTGTCCGGGGCCTCATCGAACTTGCCCAGCACGTCGGGGCGCACGTCGGCGCGCCAGTTGTACAGCTGCTCCTTGATCTGGTATTCGATGACCTGGCGCTTTTCCTCCACCACCAGGATCTCCTGCAGCCCCTGGGCGAAGTCGCGCGTGATGGACGCTTCCAGCGGCCAGACCACGTTCACCTTGTGCACGCGGATGCCCAGCTCCCGGCAGGTTTCATCATGAAGGCCCAGATCGACCAGCGCCTGGCGCGTGTCGTTGTAGGCCTTGCCGCTGGCGATGATGCCGAAGCGGTCGCGCGCGCCGTTCTCGATCACGTTGTAGTTCAGCTTGTTGGCGCGCACGTACGCCAGCGCCGCGTACCACTTGTGGTTCATCAGGCGCGCCTCCTGCTCCAGGGGCGCGTCGGGCCAGCGGATGTGCAGGCCGCCCGGCGGCATGGCGAAGTCGCCCGGCAGCGCGATCTGCACGCGGCCCGGGTCCACCGAGACGCTGCTGCTGGACTCCACCACCTCCTGGATGGTCTTCATGCCCGACCACAGCCCGGAGAAGCGGCTCATGGCAAAGGCGTGCAGGCCCATGTCCAGGATCTCCTGCACGCTGCTGGGGAAGAACACCGGCAGGCCGCAGGCCTTGAAGATGTGGTCGCTCTGGTGCGCGGCGGTGCTGCTCTTGCTGATGTGGTCGTCGCCGGCCACGGCGATCACGCCGCCGTGGCGGGCCGTGCCAGCCATGTTGGCGTGCTTGAAGACGTCGCCGCTGCGGTCCACGCCCGGGCCCTTGCCGTACCAGATGCCGAAGACGCCGTCGTACTTCTTGCTTTCGGGGTAGATGTCCAGCTGCTGCGTGCCCCACACGGCGGTGGCGGCCAGCTCCTCGTTCACCCCGGGCTGAAAGACCACGTGCTGCTCGGCCAGGTGCTTGCGCGCGGCCCACAGCGCCTGGTCGTAGTTGCCCAGGGGCGAGCCGCGGTAGCCGCTGACGAAGCCCGCGGTGTTCAGGCCCGCGGCCGCATCACGCTGGCGCTGCAGCATGGGCAGGCGCACCAGCGCCTGCGTGCCACTCATGAAGGCGCGGCCTTCCTGCAGGGTGTATTTGTCGTCGAGCGTGACGGTCTCAAGCGCACGCCGCACGTGCTCGGGCAGAGGGGCATTCATGGTGTTTGTCTCCGTGGGTGCCGTGCCTCGGGATGACGGGCACGGTCAAGCGTGGCCGGTTGGCCATGGAATGCAGTGTATGCGCCCAACTCGGATATGTCTTTGCGTTCTTTGCCGTGTTTACCCTGATGTGCGAAAGGATCTTTCCAAAAAGAATCAGAAAATGGAAACTCTTGATCGCTACGACCTCGCCATCCTGCAAGAGCTGCAGAAAGAGGCGCGCCTCACCAACACCGACCTGGCCCAGCGCGTGGGCCTGTCGGCCGCGCCGTGCTGGCGCCGCGTGCGGGCGCTGGAGGAGGCCGGCTACATCCGCGGCTACCGCGCCGAGATCGACCGGCACAAGATCGGCCTGGGCGTGCTGGCTTTCGTGCGGCTGGATGCGGAGCGCAGCCGCGGCGACCTGACGCGCGCCATGGAAGAAGCCATCGCCCGCATCCCCGAGGTGGTCTCGTGCCACTACATCAGCGGCACCGGCACCTTCGAGCTGCAGGTGGTGGCGCGCGATCTGGACAGCTTCTCGCAGTTCGCCCGCACGGTGCTTTTGAACCTGCCCAACGTGAAGGACATGCACACCAGCTTCTCGCTGGGCGAAGTCAAGGCCGGCGGGGCGCTGCCGCTGGCGCACCTGGGCGGCGCGCGCTGACTCTCATTTTGATAGCTGCCGGCGCTTGTTCCATAAGCGCTGGAGCCTGATTTGGCTGCTGTTCAGCTGCCATCCTGCCCGCCGCCTTCAGGCGACAGGCTGCGCTGCAGCACACCCCGCAGCAGGGGCTGCAGCAGCGGCGCCAGCGCAGGGGCGTGGGGCGCTGCCTGCGCCGCCCGCGGCCCGGCCTGCAGGGCCGCCAGCAGCGCCGGCCAGTGCGCCGCGACAGCGCCCGTGACCTCGGCGCGCCAGCGCGGCGCCAGCCGCTCGGCCTGCGCCGGGGCCATGCGGCCCTGGTGGGCGCTGGCCAGGTACAGCAGGCAGGCCATCTCGACCATGTGCTGCAGCAGTTCGTCGCTGTGCTGCCTCTTTTGCAGCGCCCGGCGCAGCCACGCGGCGCTGGCGCCCAGCAGGCCGCCCACCGCCGTGCCGGCGCCCAGCGTCAGGCCGCCCAGGCCCAGGTCCAGCAGGGCGCCGGCCTTGGCACCCGCGGCCGCGCCGGCGGACGAACCCAGCGCGACGAAGGCGCCCTCGCTCCAGCGCCGGCTGCCTTCGCCGCGCGCCGGGGTGGCGGGCGGCCCGGGCGGCGGGGCCGCAGGCCCATGGCCATGCAGCGCCGCCAAGGCAGCGGCCAGCTGCTGCAACCGGGCCGGGTAGCGCTCGGCCTGGGCGGGCTGGCCGGCCAGCGCCGCACCCTCGCGCAGGTGGTCGGCCAGCAGCTGCAGAGCCTGGGCGAAGCGGGCCTCGCTGGCCTGCACCCAGCTGCTGCGCAGGCGCTGCAGGGCGCCTTGCTGGCCGGGCAGCAGCGGCGCCAGGCGGTCGAACAGCGCGGGCTCCAGCACCCAGCTGGCGGCCCAGCGCTCCCAGGGCAGGGCGGGCGATGGCGCGTGCTGCCAGGCGGCGGGGCGCTCGCGCTGGGGCGCGTCGCCCAGGAGCACGGCATCCACCGCCTGGCGGGCGTCGGCCCCTTCAGGCTGCAGCCAGCGCAGGCGGTGGCCGGCCGGCTCGGCCTCGGCGTGGCCCGCCAGCAGCGTCTGCAGCGCCTGCGCCTGCTGCGCGCTCAAGGCCACCAGGCCCAGCAGCACGTCGCGGGGCAGGCGCGCGGCCAGGGCCTGCAGCGCGTCGCCTTGCGGGTCCAGTGCCAGGCGGGCGGCCAGCTGCGCCTGGCGCCAGCGCGCCCAGGCGGCCAGCGCCAGGCGCGGCAGCACGACGACCAGGGCCAGCAGCCCCACATACATCCACACCCAGCGGCTGCCGGCCGCGCCCTCGCCGGCGAAGTTCTGCGTGGCCGCGATCTCCTGCAGCGAAAACGGCTGCAGGCCGAACAGTGCAGTCAGTGGCAGGAACAGCACGCGCGCCAGGGCGTGCATCTGGGCGGCGTCCAAAAAGGTGCTCTCCCAGCCGAACTGGTAGCGCACCACCAGCCCGCGCAGCAGCAGCGACAGGGCGATGCCCGCGGCCCCGGCGGCAGCCGACAGGTGCATCACGCGCGCCGCGCGCCGCGCGAAAAGGGCCGAGGTCTGGGCGAACCAGGGGCCATAGAACTGCGCCGCGATCTGGGCAGCCAGCGCCCGCTGGCCCGGCGCGCCGGCGTGGCGCGGCACCCGGGGCCGCAGCCGCTGGCGCAGCGCCGGCGCCCAGCGGGCCGGCGCCCCGTGGCCGCGCAGGGCCCGCCAGGCCAGCAGCAGGTACATGGCGCCGTTCCAGGCCAGCACCAGCAGCAGCGGCGGCGACAGCAGGTCCACCCGGTGGGCATTGGCGATGCGGTCGGCCGCCAGCCCCAGCAGCAGCGCCAGCGCCGGCAGGCCCCAGGCCAGCCACTGCAGCGCGGCAGAGGGCTGGGCCAGCGCGGCGACGCCGGCGTTGCGCTCGCTGGCACGCTGCACCACGGCGCGGGCCCAGTCGGCCGCCACGTCGGGCGCGGCCACGCGCTGCACGCCGCGCCCGCGCGCCGCGGCAACGGCCTGGCGCAGCGCCTCGTCGCGCTCGGGCTGGGAGACCAGCAGGCCCTGGGCATCGGCGCGCTCGATGGCGCCGGCCAGCAGCACGGTGCGCAGCAGCGGCTCGCTCAGCTGCATGGGGCGCTCCGTGCCACGCGCTTCATATTTGATAGCGGCTGGCGCTTGACCAGCAAGCCTTTGAGGCCGATTTGGCCATTATTTCGGCCACAGCGCCCACAGCCGCAGGTTCTGTTTCAGGCGCCCGGCCACGTCGCCGGCCTGCTCGCCCCAGCCGGTGAAGTAGTCGGCGCGCACGGCGCCGACGATGGCGCTGCCCGTGTCCTGCGCCAGCACCAGGCGCGACAGCTGCGCCGTGGGGCCGCTGGAGGCCAGCCACACGGGCGTGCCGTAGGGGATGCTCAGGCGGTCCACGGCGATGGAGCGCCCGGGGGTCAGCGGCACGCCCTGCGCGCCGCGCGGGCCGAAGGCGGCGTCCAGCGCGTCCAGGGGCTCCTCGCGGAAGAACACGTAGCGCGGGTTGGCCCAGAGCATCTCCTGCACGCGCTGCGGATTGGCCTGCGTCCAGGCGCTGATGCCCGGCCAGGTGGCGTCGCGCACCAAGCCCTGATCCAGCAGCCATCGGCCCACGCTCTTGTAGGGCTGGTCGTTGGTGCCGGCAAAGGCCACGCGCACCAGTCGCGTGCTGCCGTCCGCCTCGCGCACGGCCAGCCGGCCCGAGCCCTGGATGTGCAGCACCAGCGCGGCCACCGGGTCGCGCACCCAGGCAATGGCCCGCCCCGCCAGCTGCGCGCGCGCCTCGGGCAGGGTGTCGATCTGCTGGCGCGTGTACCAGGGCCGGCGCGTGGTCAGGTCTGCCGGCGGGCGGTACAGGGGCACGTCAAAGCCGTTGCCGGGCTGGCGCGCGGCCTCCAGGAAGGGCTCGAAGTAGCCGGTCAGCAGGCCGTCGGAGGTGCCCTCCAGCGACTCGACGCGGTAGGGCTGCAGGCGCTCGACCATCCAGGCGCGCTGCTCCTCGCCGCTGGCGATCGACAGGCGGCGCACGTCGCCGCACAGCGGCACGAAGGCCGGGGCGGGGCGCTCGCAGCTGCGCAGCCAGGCGTTCCAGGCTTCGTGCAGGGCGTCGGCGTCAAAGCCCGGCAGCTCGCTCCAGGCCACCGGTACCCAGCGGCTCTTGTTGGGCGCGGGCTGGCCGGTCAGCGGGCCGGTGGGGGCGGGCGCCGGCGCGGGCGTGGCGGCTGGCGGCGCAGCCGGCAGGGGCGCGCGCGTGGAGCAGGCGGCCACCAGCGCCGCGGCCAGCAGGGGCGCCAGCAGGCGCAGCAGGCGGGACTTCGTCGTCAAGAATTCGGCTCCGGTAGGATCGCCCGCTGCAGTGGCGCAGGCGTCACATGGCATCAGATGCGTGGTGGTTGTCATTTCGCCCGGCGACGGGCTCGGGTCGAAACATGGGGCTGATTTTGCTTGAAGCACTGCTGGCGCTGGCAATCCTGCTGGCCATTGTGTGGTGGACGATGTTCTCCGGCAGAAAGCGCGGCGAGCTGCGCGACCCGCCCCCGGCGCCGCCCGAAGCTGGGCCGCCCGCCCCGCAGGAGGCGCCACGCGACTGAGCCGGCCTGGCTGACAATGGCTGGCCCGGCCGGCGGGCGCGCTGTCCGCCGTCCTACAGCGGCGGCGGCGCGGCCTGGTTAGGCTCCCACGGCGGGTGTGCGTTGCGGGCTTGTCCCGGCCGCGCCGCCCTCGCGTCTTTCACACGAAAACAGGAGCTTCCCATGCGCAAACCTCTCCTCGTCGCCAGCCTGTCGCTGGCCATGCTGGCCGTCGGCTGTGCCGACATGTCCATGACCGACACCCAGCGCCGCACGGCCACCGGTGCCGGCGTGGGCGCCCTGGGCGGTGCCGCCATCGGCGCCGTCGCGGGCGGGCATGCCGGCAAGGGAGCCGTCATCGGCGCGGGCGTGGGCGCCCTGGGCAGCTACATCTGGTCGCAGCGCATGGAGCGCCAGCGCCAGGACATGCAGGCCGTCACGCAGGGCACAGGCGTGACGGTGACCCAGACGGCAGACAACCAGCTCAAGCTGGACATTCCCAGCGACATTTCGTTTGCCACCAACCGTTCGGACATCCAGGCCAATTTCCAGCCCATCCTGGAGCGTTTTGCCGCCGGGCTGCGCGACAACCCCAACGCCGAGGTGCGCATCATCGGCCACACCGACTCCACGGGTACGGACGCCATCAACAACCCGCTGTCGGTGGACCGTGCCACCAGCACCCGCAACTACCTGACGGCGCGCGGCGTGAATGGCGCCCGCATCCACGTAGAAGGACGCGGCGCGCGCGAGCCCATCGCCAGCAACGACACGGCAGACGGCCGCGCGCGCAACCGCCGCGTGGAGATCTACGTGGGCGAGCGCGGTCAGGGCTGACGGCCGCGTGCGCTCAGCTCCCCGGGGCTGAGCGCAGCAGGTTCGCCAGTTCCACGGCCGAGCGCACGTGCATCTTGTCGAACACGCGCGCGCGGTGCACCTCCACCGTGCGCACGCTGATGGACAGCTGATCGGCGATCAGCTTGTTGGGCAGGCCCTCCACCACCAGGCGCATGACCTCGCGCTCGCGCTCGGTCAGCTCGCCCTGGCGCTGGGCCAGCAGGCCGCGCTCACGCTCGGCCCGCAGGTGAGCGGCCGAGCTGCCCAGCGCGGCCTGAACGCGGTCCACCAGCAGATTGTCCGAAAAAGGCTTTTCGCAGAAGTCGAAGGCGCCGCGCTTGACGCTGTCCACTGCCGTGGGCACGTCTGCGTGACCGGTCAGAAAGATCACGGGGATGGCAGCGGTATCGCCCCGCTCGGCCATGCGATCGAACAGCGCCAAGCCGCTCATGCCGGGCATGCGCACATCCAGCAGCAGGCACGCGGCGTGGCGCTGGCGCAGCCCGCGCGCCGCCTGCGAGGCCAGCATGGCCTCGAAATCCTCGGCACTGGCGAAGGACTCGCTCAGCACCCGGCGCGAGCGCAGCAGCCAGGCCAGGGCCTCGCGTACCTCGTCGTCATCGTCCACGATGTACACGGTGGCAGGGGTTGCAGATTCCATCGATTCATTCAGCGTGAAGCCCCGGGCTGCGTGTCGGCAGGCAGGGTGAAGACAAATACCGTACCACGCGGCTGGCGCGCCAGCCAGGCCAGGCGGCCGCCGTGCTGCTCGGCCACCGTGCGACACAGGCTCAGGCCCAGGCCCATGCCCTCGATGCGCGTGGTGTAGAACGGGGTGAACAGGCGCGCGGCCACGTCCTCGGGGATACCGCTGCCGTTGTCGGCCACGGCAAACTCCAGCCATGGCCCGCCCTCCGGCGCGGGCCGCACCTGCAGCTGCAGCAGCCGCGCCGCCTCGCCCTCCTGCCCGTCCATGGCCTGCATGGCATTGCGCGTGAGGTTGAGCAGCACCTGCTCGACCATGGTGCGGTCGCACAGGGCAGGGGGCAGGCCGGGCGCGATCTCCACCACCACCTGCACGGCCAGCTTGCGTGCCTGCAGGCGGATGATGGGCAGCACCGCCTCCAGCAAGTCCTGTGCCGGGACACTCTCGCGGGTATGGGGGCGCCGGCGCACGAAGTCGTGCACGCTCTTGATGACGCGCCCGGCGCGCTCGGCCTGGTGGGCGATGCGCTGCACCGCCCCCCGCACCTGCTCCAGGTCCTGCGCGTCGGGCACATCGCCAGGCAGCGGTGCCAGCAGGTTCAGCGAGCCGGTGGCGTAGCTGGCAATTGCCGCCAGGGGCTGGTTCAGTTCGTGGCTGAGCAGTGATGCCATCTCGCCCACGGTGGCCAGGCGGGCCGTGGCCTGCAGCCGCTCATGCGTGGTGCGCGACAGCTCCTCGGCGCGCCGCTGCTCGCCCACGTCCAGGATGCAGCCCATCCAGCCGGTATGCACGCCGTGGGCGTTGATCAGGGGCGCTTCATAGACCATGACGGGAAAGTGCGAGCCGTCCCGGCGCACGAAGACCGTTTCGTAGCCGGCCGATGACGGGCCCAGCCGCCCGGCCAGGCGCCGCGCCTGGCGCCCGGTGTACTCCTCGGCCAGCTCGGGCGGCCAGTAGGGCAGGGGCGCGGCGCGGCCCACGATCTCGGCGGCGGCAAAGCCTACCATGGCGCAGAACGCCGGGTTCACATAGGTGATGCGCCCGTGCAGGTCGCGCGCGCGCAGGCCGGTGACCAGCGAGTCCTCCATGGCCTTGCGAAAGGCCAGTGCCTCGGCCAGGTCGCGCTCGGCGCGCAGGCGCCGGCGCGTGTCGCGCACCAGCACCACCAGCACCGACACCAGCGCGATCGACATGGCCGTGACCAGGGCGGTGAGCACGTTGGGAAACACGCTGGGCGCGGCGTGCCAGCCGTCCATGCGCAGCACCAGGGTGTTGCCCGGCAGATCGAACAGCTGCTGGGCCGTGAACACGCGCGAGCCGCGCCGCTGCGCCCTCACCAGCGCCAGCCGGGTACCGTCGGCCTCGGTGAAGGACACGCCCTGGGTGCGCTGCAGCTGCGGCCCCACCACGTCGGCCAGCAGCACCTGCAGGGCGTAGGTGCCCACCAGGTAGCCGCGCACGCGCCCCGCCTCGATCAGCGGCGCGCACACCTCCATCAGCTCGGCACCGGTGCCCCCGGGCAGCAGCTGGTAGTAGCTGCTGGAATACGACGGCGCCATGAGGCGGCGCGCATTGGCGCAGGCCATGGCCGTCCCGGAGTGCGCTGCGTCGCCTGGCGGTGCACCGCCCTGGCGGGGCGCGCCGGCCTGCGCCCGCGTGTCCAGCTGCTCGTCGCGCCACTCCAGGCGGGTCAGCTCGGGGCGGCGGCTGAGCAGCTCGTTGGCCTGGCCCTGCCAGGCCAGCGCCCCGCCGGCAACGTCCGGCAGGGCCAGCATGTCCTGCAGGTTGCGCGCCAGGGCGCGGCGCAGGTCGGTGGCCGCATCGATGGCATCGCGCTCCAGGCGCTCCTGCACCTGGCTGGCTTCATAGCGTCCGGCCAGCCACACCAGAGTGACCAGCACGCCCGCCACCAGCGCGCCCAGCAGCACCCACAGCGACCAGCGCCGCCAGGCGCTCAGCCAGCGCCGGGGCAGCCGGGCCCAGCGCGGGACGGGGCGGCGGCCTGCCCTGGCGGCGGCGCTCACAGCACGCGGTGCGCCAGCGCGGGCAGCTGGGCGCGCACCTCGCGCAGGCGCTCAGCATCCAGCTGCGCCAGCACCACGCCCGGGCCTTCGGCCTGCAGCGCCATCACCTCGCCCCAGGGGTCCACGGCCATGCTGTGCCCCCAGGTGCGCCGGCCGTTCTCGTGCCGCCCGCCCTGCGCCGGCGCCAGCACATAGGCCAGGTTTTCCACGGCGCGGGCGCGCAGCAGCACCTCCCAGTGCGCCTGGCCGGTGGTGTGGGTAAAGGCGCTGGGCACCAGCAGCAGCTGGGCACCGGCCCGGGCATGGGCGCGGTACAGCTCGGCAAAGCGCAGGTCGTAGCAGACCGACAGGCCGACCTGCCAGCTGCCGGCCTCGCCCGCGTCCAGCGCCAGGCACACGGGCTGGCTGCCCGGGGCGATGGTGCGGGCCTCGTCGAAGGCTTCGCGGCCGTTGTCGAAGCGAAACAGGTGGATCTTGTCGTAGCGCGCCACGCATTCGCCGCGCGGCGAATACACCAGGGAGCTGTTGCACACGCGCGCCGGCTCGGCGCTGGCCAGCGGCAGCGTGCCGCCAACGATCCACAGCGACAGCTCGCGCGCAGTCTGCGCCAGGAACTGCTGCACCGGGCCGTCGCCATAGGTCTCGCAGCGCGCGAGCTTGTCAGTCTCGGCCAGGCCCATGCAGCTCCAGTACTCGGGCAGGGCGGCCAGTTGCGCGCCGGCGCGCGCGGCCTGCTCCAGCAGGGCCCGGGCTTGGTGCAGGTTGTCCGGCACCCGTGCACTGGAGACCATCTGGATGGCGGCCACTTTCATTGCTTGTCCTTTCCTTGCGTTTCGGGCGCATTCGCGGGTTCGTGCGCGGGGGCGCCGGAGCGGCCGCGCGGCAGGCGCTGCACGCGCGGCTCGGCCCAGGTGCCGTCCACGTGGAACTCCTGCGTGGCCGCCTGCATCAGGGGCCCGCGCAGGAACACCTGCGCCAGGAAGCTGCTCAGGCCGATGACCGGGTTGATGGCGGTGGCCACCAGCGAGGCCGTCATGGCGTTGATCTCGGGCACCACCACCACATGCAGGTCCTGCGTCTCGCGCTCGATGTCGGCGCTGCCCTCCATCAGCACGGCGGCGTTCACGCCCTTCATCTGCAGGTTGTTGGTGGCGGCCACGCCCTGCTCGATCTGCACGTCGCCGCGCACGAAGTCGAAGGCGAAACCTTCGCTGAACACGTCGCGAAAGTCCAGCGCCAGGCGCCGCGGCAGCGACTGCAGGCTGAGCACCGACAGCAGCTTGGCCAGGCCCGGGTCGGCCTTGAGGAACTGCCCGGCCTGCATGTCCACATGCATCTGCCCGGCCATGGAGCGCCAGTCCGGCGACAGCGGCGAGCCCAGCCAGGCCACCTGCCCGTCGATGCGGCCCTTGCCGCGGCGCAGCACGCCGTCCATGCCAAAGCGCGACAGCAGCGCGCCGGAGTCCTGGATGTCGAGCTGGAAATTCATGGCCGTGCGCCGCTCGTGCGAGCCGGCCAGCAGCGCCCAGTTGCCGCTGGAGGTGAGTTGCGCCTGCGGCATGGCCAGGTTGAATCGCGCCAGGCGCCACTCGCGCTGCCCGCCTTCGGCCGGGCGGTTGCGCGCCTCGATCTCCAGGCGGCCCAGGCGGCGCCCGTGCAACTGAAAGTCCTGCACCACGATGTCCAGCGCCGGCAGCGCCTGCGGCTGCGCGGTGTCGGACAGCAGCGCGTCCATCTGCTCGGACGACGTCTCGGGCAGGGCCAGCCGCGCCAGCCGGGCGTGTACCAGGCCGGGGCCGTCGGCCGGGGCGCCGCCGGGGCGGTATTCCAGGTAGCCGTTGAGTTCGGCCGCGTCCACGCTGGCCCGCCACACCGCGCCCTGGCGCGACGCCCCGGCCACCACCGCGTGCAGCGTGCGCCCGCCAGCGGTGAGCGCGCTGGCGCGCAGGCCCAGCGAGGTAGGCAGGTACTGCTGCAAGGCGTCGGCCGGCGCCGCCGCTCCCCCGGCGTCAGCAGCCGCCGACGCGGGCGGCTGCAGCAGGGCCAGCCAGGCGTCGGCGTCCAGCGGGCCGAACACCGCATTGGCCACCACACCGCTGGCCGGCATCGCCGGGGGCTCGTGCGCGGCCTCGCCCACGGCCAGGGCGCCGCGCAGCACGCGGGCCTCGCCCGTCTCGTCCAGCGCGCGCACCCAGGCCAGGCGGGCCAGGTCGCCCAGCTCCACCAGCAGCTCGTCGTGCAGCGGAGCGCTGGCAGAGGCCGCCGCCTCGGGCGTGAGCCGGCGCTCCACGCGCAGCGCCAGTGGGGCCTGCGCTGCCTTGACCAGCGGCGCGGGCGCCTGCAGCGCCAAGCCGGTCAGGTCGCTGCTGACCAACAGTTCGGCCACGCCGCGGCGCACGCCCACGGTGAGCGTGTAGGGCGTGCTGCCGCTGGCGCGCGCGGCCAGCCCGGTCAGGGCGTCCCACAGGCCGGAGGTGCGCAGGCCCTCGGCGGTGGCCGTGCCCTGGGCGCGCACGCGTACCTGCGGCGGGCTGCCGGCCGCAGTGCGCATGCCGCCTTCCAGGCTGACATCGCCGCCCAGGGCGCGGCCCTGCATGCCGGCCAGGGTGAAGCCGCCTTCGGTGAACTGCACGGCGCCGCGCGTGGCGCTGACCAGCGGGGCCTGCGGCACGAAGCGCACGTCGTTGCCCGCCAGCTGCACGCTGCCGCGCACGGTGGATTTCGCCAGGTCGGCCACCGGCAGGTTCAGTGCCAGTTTCAGCTCGGCCGCGCCGGTGGCGCTGGCCGCATCCAGCGCGCCGTGGGTCAGCTCGGCCACGTGCGAGCTGCGCACCAGCGCCAGCATGTCCGCCAGTGGTCCGTTTATCTGGCCGTCCACCGCCACCACCGGATGCTCCAGGTCGGCGATGCGCGCGCGCGTGGGCTGCAGGCGCAGCCGCGGCGCGCCGGCCAAGCTGCCGGTGGCGCCCTGCACCGTCATGCTGGCGCGGTCGAAGACCAGCTCGCCAGCCAGGCCGGAGAGTGCCGGCCAGGGCTTGTCGCCCGGGTGCAGCAGGCTGTCGGGCACGTAGGCGTACTCCACGTCCTTGACATGGGCGCTGATGCGGAACTCGCCCGGCCCGCCATGCGCATAGGGAAAGTCGTGCAGATCGCCCTTGACGCGGAACTGCACCCGGCTGGCGCTGCCGCGGGTGACGGCGTCGCGCACGTAGTGGCGCGCGCTCTCGGGCACGGCCAGGGGCAGGTAGCGATGCACGCGCGTGCCGTCGGCGCGGCTGAGGGTGCCGGACAGCTCCAGCACGCCCGGAAAGCGCGCGCCGCTGCCGGCGTCCGACGTGCGCCAGGACAGGCGCGCCTGGCCCTCGGCGTCGGCGTTGGCAAAGCGCACGTCGCCCGCCTGCACGGCGATGCGCGGGCCCTCGACCTGCCAGCGCACGGTGGTGGCCAGGCGCTGCACGGGCACCAGCGGGTCTTCGAACACGCCGGGCAGGGCCAGGTGGCCGTCTTCAATGCTCAGAGCCGCCTGGCCGCCCGCCTGGTTCAGCTCGAGCTGCACGTCGGCGCCGGCCAGGCCGGCGACGCCGCGCGTGCCGCCGCGCGCGGCCAGGGCCAGCCCGCGCACCCGGGCGCGCGCCTGGTATTCGCTCGGCGCCTCCAGCGGGCCGCGCCAGCGCGCCGCCAGGCCCTCCACCTGGCCCTGCGGGGCGTAGGTGTCCAGCGCCCTGTGCGCCGCCGGGCCCAGCGGCAGGCGCTCGGCGATCTGCGACAGCGCCGCCAGGTCCAGCCGGTCGGCGCTCAGTTCGCCCTCGCTGTGCGCGCCGCGGTCCAGGTGGCGCACCAGCACCTGGCCGCCCGGCCAGCGCAGCCCGGAATCGGTGGTGAAGCGCAGGTTGTCGGCGACGAACTCGAAGCCTCCGTCCAGCCGCCTGCCGCCGGCACGCCCGCTCACGCTGCGCAGGGCCAGCGGCTGCAGGCCGCTGCCCAAGGTGGCCTGCACCTCGGACAGGGCCAGGTCCACCGTGCCCCCCACCAGCTGCCCGCGCCGCACGTCGCCCCAGGCGCGCACGGCGCCCGCTCCGCGCGCCACCGACAGCCCGCCCAGGTCCACGTGGCGGCGCAGGCGCGAGGCGTCGGCCCGCGGAAAGTGCGCGTACAGCTGCCCGCTCCACTGCTGCCAGCGGCCTGCGTGCGCGGTCAGGAGGGGCTGGCGGAACTGCCCTTGCAGCGTGAAGCGCTCGCCCCATTCGGGCGCGGGCGTGGCGTCCAGTCGCACGGCGTGGCGCCATCCGCCGCTGCGGATCACCAGGTCCACCTCGGTCAGGGCCACCGGTTCGGCGCCGCGCAGCTCGTCGGCATAGCGCAGCGTGCCTCCGCGAATGGCCACCTCGGGCTGCGAAAACAGCCAGTCGGCGGCGCGGCTGTCCGGCGCGCCCTGCTCGCGAAAACCCATGCCGGCGATGAACACCTGGCCATCGGGGGCGCGGCGGATGTCCAGTTCGGGCGCCTCGATGTAGATCTGCTCGAAGCCCAGACGCAGCAGCGAGCGCGGCGACAGCGCCACCACCACGCGCGGCAGGTGCAGGCCGGCGCGGCCTTCACCGTCCAGCAGGGTCACGCCCGTCAACTCCACGGTGGGGAAGAGGCCGCCGCTTTGCGCGGCGATGGCGGCGATGCGCACCGGCACCCCCAAAGCCCGCGTGGCCTGCTGCTGCAGCTGCGGACGCAGGCTGTCGATACGCGGCACAATCCAGCCATGCAAGGCTGCCCAGGCGGCCCCCAGGACGAGCCAGAACGCCACCGTCAGGCCCAGCGCCCACCGTGCGCAGCCCGCCATGAATCTCAAGAGGCGGGAGGGATGGGCAGGCAGCTCTGTCATTGGGGGCGCAAACGGTGGCAGGAATTATGACCCGCCCCCTGCAGCATGAGCGCCGTCATAGCCGACCATTCCCATGCCCTTGTTTCCTGCCCAGGCGCTGCCCCATCCCCTGTCGCTGCACTCGCGCTTTTGCCAGCGGCTGGAGCGCCGCTACGAGGCGCTGCTGCCCCTCTTGCCCCCGGGCGTGCCCACCCAAGAGACCATGGGCGCCACTTGCGACGCGCTGCTGGCCCGCGGCCACGATCTGGGCGCGGCCCTGCGCATCCTGCGCCAGCTGGTCATGCACCGGCTGGTGGTGCTGGACTGCGACCGGGGCGCCCCGCTGGCGGACATCACCACCCCCATGACCGGCCTGGCCGAGCTGGCCCTGGACCGGGCCAGCCGCCACGCCTGCGCCCAGCTCACGGCGCTGCACGGCGCGCCGCGCACCTGCGACGGCGGCGAGGCGGCGCTGTGGGTCATCGGCATGGGCAAGCTGGGGGCGCGCGAGCTCAACGTCTCCAGCGACATCGACCTGGTCTATGTGTATGAATGCGACGGCGAGACCGAGGGCATCGAGGGCGGGCGCGGCAAGCTGTCGCACCACGAATACTTCGCCCGCGCCGCCCGCGCCCTGTACGCCCTGGTGGGCGAGGCCACCGAGCACGGCTTCGTCTTTCGCGTGGACCTGGCCCTGCGCCCCAACGGCAATTCCGGCCCGCCCGTGTGCTCGCTGGCCGCGCTGGAGGAATACCTGCTGCTGCACGGGCGCGAGTGGGAGCGCTTTGCCTGGCTGAAAAGCCGCGTGGTGGCGCCGCGCGCCGCCGTCGCCTCGCCGGGCGTGCAGGCCCTGCGCGAGGTCGTGCTGCCCTTCGTCTTTCGCCGCTACCTGGACTACGGCGTGTTCGACGCCCTGCGCGTGCTGCACCGGCAGATCCGCGAGCACGCGCAGCGCCGCGCCAGCGGCCACCCCGAGCGCGCCAACGACGTGAAGCTCTCGCGCGGCGGCATCCGCGAGCTGGAATTCACCGTGCAGCTGTTGCAGGTGGTGCGCGGCGGGCAGTTCCCCGAGCTGCGCCGCCGCCCCACGCTCGAGGCCCTGCAGCGCCTGGCCCGCGCCGGGCTCATGCCGCAGGAGACGGCCGACCAGCTGGCCGCCGCCTACACCTTCTTGCGCCGGGTCGAGCACCGCATCCAGTACCTGGACGACCAGCAGACCCACGTGCTGCCCACCCGCGACGATGACCTGGCCTGGATCGCCGCCACCCTGGGCCTGGGTTGCTGCGAATTTCTGCGCGAGCTCGACGGCCACCGCGAACTGGTGGCGCAGGAGTTCGATCGCCTGCTGGGCGGCCCCGAGAAAAAGCACTGCAGCGGCGGTGCCTGCCCCGGCCCGCGCGCCGCCGGCAACGGCGTGGCTGCCGCGCCCGACCTGGAGGCCCTGGCCGCGCAGCTGCCACCGGCGCTGGCCGGCCGTGTGCAGGGCTGGCGCACCCACCCGCGCGTGCAGGGCCTGCGCGAGCAGGCGCGCGCGCGCCTGGTGCGTGTGGTGCAGCGCACCGGCCAGTGGCTGGCCGAAGGGTTGGTGAGCGAGGACGCCGCCGTGCGCCTGCTGGACTGGCTGGAGCCGCTGCTGCGCCGCGACAGCTACCTGGCCCTCTTGCTGGAGCGCCCGGCCGTGCACGAGCACCTGTTGCACCTGCTGGGCGCGGCGCGCTGGCCGGCGCGCTACATGATGCTGCACCCCGGCGTGATCGACGAGCTGGCCGGCGGCGCCATCCTCAGCGAACGCTTCGTGCCCGAGGACTTCGAGCGCGAGTTGCAGCTGCGCCTGGCCGCCCTGCAATCGACCGGCGAGGACGACGACGAGAACCTGCTGGACCTGCTGCGCCGCGCCCACCACGCCGAGGTCTTTCGCACCCTGGCGCGCGACGTGGAAGGACGCATCACCGTGGAGCAGGTGGCCGACGACCTGTCGCTGCTGGCCGACAGCGTGCTGCGCGTGACCAGCCGCTGGTGCTGGCAGCGCCTGAAGAGCCGCCACCGGGACGACCCGCAGCTGGCCATCATCGGCTACGGCAAGCTGGGCGGCAAGGAGCTGGGCTACGGCAGCGACCTGGACATCGTCTTCGTCTTCGACGACGAGGATGAGCGAGCCCCCGAGGTGTATGCCGCCTTCGTGCGCAAGCTGATCAACTGGCTGGCCGTCAAGACCAGCGAGGGCGACCTGTTCGAGATCGACACCGAGCTGCGCCCCAACGGCAATTCGGGCCTGCTGGTCACCAGCTTCGCCGCCTACGCCGACTACCAGTGCCAGCGCGGCAGCAACACCGCCTGGACCTGGGAGCACCAGGCCATGACGCGCGCGCGCTGCGTGCTGGGCGCGCCGGGCCTGGGCGAGCGCTTCGACGCCGTGCGCCAGGCCGTCATCACCGCGCCGCGCGATCTGAAAGCCCTGGGCGACGAAATCACCGCCATGCGCGCGCGCCTGCGCGCCGCGCACCCCGCGCTACCCGACTGGTTCGAAGTCAAGCACAGCGCCGGCGGCATGCTGGATGCCGAATTTGCTGTGCAGTATCTGGTGCTGGCGCACTCGCGCGAGCACCTCGGCCTGCAGGACAACAAGGGCAACATCGCCCTGCTGTTGCGCGCCGAGGCCGCCGGCCTGCTGCCCGCCGGCGTGGGCGCCGCTGCCGCCAACGCCTACCGCACGCTGCGCCAGGTGCAGCACCGCGCGCGGCTGAACGAAGAGCCCACGCGCGTGCCCGCAGGCGAGCTGGCAACCGAGCGCGCGGCCGTGCAGGCGCTGTGGCAGGCGGTGTTCGGCTATAGCGCCGCTTCCATTTCGATAGCTGTTAGCACTTGACCGGTGGGCGTTAGGGTCTGATTTGACCAGTCTCCCTCCGCCCAGCCGCACCTTGACCGCAGCCGCTGGCTCACCTATCATTGCGAGCAATACGCCCGACGCCTCTGCACTTTCGTGTACGCGTCGGTTTTCATTTGTGCGCTCCAATGCACAACCGTGGATGCCATCACGGCTGCGGCCATAGCCCCCATTCTTCCCAGCCTTCATCCGCTCCCAGGTCGGCTGGCGAAAACCACTGATGCGCATCCTCTGGGAAGTCGTTGGCCAGCAAGGCCTTGAAGCGTTGGCCCCAGCTCGAATTCGGGCAGATCACGCGCAGCAGCTGCTGCATCAGGCAGAAGTAGAAAAAAGGCTTGGCGTTGTCCACTTGGGCAGGCCATTTTGCAGGGGGCGCCGAGCGCTCCAACACGTTGATGTTCCACAGCCGGCTGTGGTGCGCCGATACGTTGCGGATGAAATTCAGGCTGCGCAGCCACTGGGCGAAGGCCTGGCCCGACGGCGCTCCGTACAGGCCGGCAATGGTTTGCTGGTCGGCGTGCTGCATGCCGGCGAAGAGCTTGGACAGCAGGCCGAAATCCCACACTTCGATGGCAGCCCATACTGGCAGGGCGCCATATTGCTGCTGGTGGTGCGCCACGAAGGGCTCCTTGCGCGCCCGCTTCAGCATGACCTGGTATTTGGACAACCAGACTTGGTGCTGCGTCTTGCCGGCATCCGGCCCTCTGGGGATCGGCTTCTTGGTGAAATTGCCGTGCAGGCACGCGGGATTCTCATGCGCACGCGGATCGCGCCGGCCCAGCAGATGCGCCACGTCCACGCGCACCGCCATTTCGATGCGCTCCAGCGCATCCAGGGCCAGCAGCCGCAGCTTCTTGTCGAACACGTACAGGCGCACCACGTCCTCGAAGCGGCTACCCGGCGCGAAGCTGTCCAGCCGCACCGCCTGGCCCTGCGCCGTGGAGGCGACCGGGTCGATGGCGCGCAAGGGATACCAGTAGCCGCTCAGCCGGTAGTAGCCCAGGCGCTCCAGATAGTCGAGCGCGGCGGTTGCGTCGTCCACTTGCAGGCCGCGGTCCCGGAGCTGCTGCAGCTGGTCTGCCAAGGAACGCCAGGGCTTGAGCGGCTTCGGCGTCTCTGCGTCTCCCGGGGATTTGCGCTGGTCCATGTCGTGGTGCAGGGGTTCTGAGTGGCGTGAAGGCCCGGGCCTGCCTGCAAGAGAGAGGGCGAACAGGGCGGGCGGTAAAGCCGGCTTACTGTATGCGAGTGCAGCAGGATGCCCGGCCGCAGCGCACCACGGCGATCCTTACATACGTGACAAATGTACATATGGATTCAAACAAACGTTTGATTCATGTGCTGTAATGCCCAGCCATGACTGCCGCGCCTTTCCTGCCTGCCGACCCCGGCGGCCCCGATGCCGGGCCGGCGCCCGCGCGCACGCGGCTGCTGATGGCGGCGCTCAAGCTGTTTGCCGAGCACGGCTTTGCCAAGACCTCCATCCGTGCCATCGCCGCCGAGGCGCAGACCAACGTGGCGGCGGTGAGCTACTACTTCGGCGACAAGGCTGCGCTGTACGCCGCGCTGTTTTCCGATGCTTGTGGCTCGCTGGCCGATCTGGTGCCCGACTTCACCCGGCCCGGGCTGCCGCTGCGCCGGGCGCTGCACTGCTTTTTCCAGGGGTCGCTGGCGCCGCTGCACCACGGCGAGATGGCGCGCCAGATGGTGCGGCTGCACATCCGCGAGATGCTCGAACCCAGCGAGCAGTGGGAGCGCGAGCTGGAACGCGACGTGCGCGGCCCCAACGAAGCCATGGCGCGCCTGCTGTGCCGCCACCTGGGCCTGGCCCAGCCCGACGACGACATGCACCGCCTGGCCCTCACCATCACGGGCCTGGCCTTCCAGCTGTGGAGCCACCAGGAGGTGGTGGCCGCCATGCAGCCGCAGCTGCTGGCTTCTCCCCAGGCGGTGGACCTGTGGGCCGAGCGCCTGACCGACTACGCCGTGGCCATGGTGGCCGCCGAGCGTCGCCGCCGCGCGCGCGCGGCCTCCTCTTTCGCAACCGACACCGACCCCCCGCCCGTCCCATGAAGCTGCCCTTGCCGCTCGCGCGCCGCGCCGCCGTGCTTGTCCTGCCCCTGCTGCTTGCGGCCTGCGCTGCGCCGCGCCCGCCAGCGCAGGTGTCCGCCCCCGTGCCTACCGGCTGGACCGCGCCGCTGCCCCATGGCGGCAGCGCCCGCCAGCTGGCGCAGTGGTGGGACGCCAGCCTGCACGACGCGCTGCTGACCGGCCTGATCGCCGACGCCCAGGCCTTAAGCCCCGATGTCGCCCAGGCCGCCAGCCAGCTGGCGCAGGTGCGCGCCCAGCAGGTGGCGGCGCGCTCGGCGCTGCTGCCGGGCGTGGACGGCCAGGCCAGCGCCAGCCGCGGCTTCAACCAGCAGACGGGCGGCCTGGCCACCACCGCGCAGGCGGCCGTGCAGGCCGGCTGGGAGATCGACCTGTTCGGCGGCAACGCCGCGCAGCTGGCCGCGCAGGGCGAGCGCGTCGATGCGTTGGGTGCCCAGTGGCACGAGGCGCGCGTATCGGTCGCCGCCGAGGTGGCGCAGCAATACGCCGCCTGGCAGTACTGCATGCGCCAGCTGGCGGTGGCTGAAGGAGATGCGCGCTCGCGCGGCGAGACGGCGCGCCTGTCCGGCGAGAGCGAGCGCGCCGGCTTCACCGCCCCCGCCACCGCCGCGCTGGCCACGGCCAGCCACGCCGACGCCCTGGCGCGCGCGGCCCAGCAGCGGCTGCAGTGCGACGTCGGCGTGAAGACGCTGGTGGCGCTGACCGGGCGCGATGAAGCCCTGCTGCGCACGCAGCTGGCCGCCGCGCCGGCGCTCAAGCCCGAAGGCGAGCTGTTCGCCATCGACGCGCTGCCGGCGCAGGTGCTGGCCCAGCGCCCGGACGTCTATGCCGCCGAACGCGAAGTCGCCGCCGCCAGTGCCGAAGTCGGCGCCGCCCAGGCCGACCGCTACCCGCGCCTGCAGTTGACGGGCAACATCGGCCGCGGCTGGGTGAAGACGGGCCAGGGCAGCGTGGCCAGCAACACCTGGTCCATCGGCCCGGTGGCGCTCACGCTGCCGATCTTCGACGCCGGCCGGCGCGCCGCGCAGGTGGACGCCGCGCAGGCGCGCTACGAAGCGGCGGCCAGCCGCTACCGGGGCGCCGCGCGCCAGGCGGTGGCCGAGGTCGAGCAGGCGCTGGCGCGGCTGGCCAGCACGGCCGCGCGCAGCAGCGACGCCGGCCGCGCCGCGGCCGGCTACCGCCAGTCGTTCGAGGCCACGCAGGCGCGCTGGCAGGCGGGCCTGGCCAGCCTGGTCGAGCTGGAGGACGCGCGGCGCCTGCAGCTGGCCTCCGAGACCGCGCTGGTCGCGCTGGAGCAAGAGCGCATGGCCGCCTGGATCGCGCTGTACCGCGCCGCCGGCGGCGGCTGGAGCCGGGGCGAACCGGGCCCGGCGCCCGTCAGCGTGTCGTAGTCCACCATCGAACTACTGTTTTGATAGCTGCTCGCGCTTACCTGGCAAGCGTTAGAGCCACACTTCACCCTCAACCCACCGCACACCCATGCAGCGCCTGAAACCCCTTCACTCCCTGATCGCCTTGGCCGTGCTCGCCCTGCTGGCGGGTGGCGGTGCCCTGCTGGCTGCCGGCAGCTCGCGCGCCGACACGGCGCCGGCCGCGGCCGCCGCGCCGCGCCCGGCGCTCACCGTCACCGTGGTGCAGCCGCAGCAGGGCCAGGTGGCCGAGCGGCTGTCGGCCAACGGCAGCGTCGCCGCCTGGCAGGAGGCAAGCATCGGCTCCGAGGCCAACGGCCTGCGCCTGACCGAGGTGCGCGTGAACGTGGGCGACACGGTGCGCGCCGGCCAGGTGCTGGCCACCTTCGCGCCCGAGAGCGTGCAGGCCGAGGCTGCCCAGGCGCGCGCCAGTGTGCTGGAGGCGCGCGCGGCCGCCGCCGAGGCGCAGGCCAACGCCGAGCGGGCCAGGACTTTGATCCAGTCCGGCGCTTTGAGCCAGCAGCAGATCCAGCAATATTCAACCGCCGCGCAGACCGCGCAGGCGCGCGTGGAGGCCGCGCAGGCCATGCTCGACGTGCAGCAGCTGCGCCTGAAGCACACCCAGGTGCTGGCGCCCGACAGCGGCGTGATCTCGGCGCGCACGGCCACCGTGGGCGCCGTGGTCGGCGCCGGCACCGAGCTGTTTCGCATGGTGCGCCGCGGCCGGCTGGAGTGGCGCGCCGAAGTCGGCGCGGCCGACCTGCCGCGCATCCGCGCCGGCATGGCGGCGCAGGTCACCGCCGCCAGCGGCGCCGAGGTGGCCGGCACGGTGCGCATGGTGGCGCCCACGGTGGACCCGCAAACGCGCAACGCCATCGTCTATGTGGACCTGCCCCAGCACCCCGATGTGCGCGCCGGCATGTACGCGCGCGGCGACTTCCTGCTGGGCCAGCGCCAGGGGCTGACGGTGCCGCTGTCGGCCCTGGTGGTGCGCGACGGTTTCTCCAGCGTCTTCGAGGTGGGCGAGGGCGGCCGCGTGGCCATGCGCCGGGTGCGCACCGGCGAGCGCGCGGGCGCGCGGGTGGAGATCCTGGAGGGCCTGGCGCCCGGTGCGCGCATCGTGCAGCAGGGCGGCGCCTTCCTGAACGACGGCGATGTGGTGCGGGTGACGGAGCAATCCGAGCCAAAAACGGCTCCAGCGCCCGCCGCACAAGCGCCGGCAGCTACCAAATAAGGAGCGGCCATGAATCTCTCAGCCTGGTCGATCCGCAACCCCATCCCCGCGGCGATGCTGTTCGTGCTGCTCACGCTGGGCGGCCTGATGGGGTTTCGCGCCATGAAGGTGCAGAACTTCCCCGACATGGACCTGCCCATCGTCATCGTCACGGCCGCGCTGCCCGGCGCGGCGCCGGGGCAGCTCGAAGCCGACGTGGCGCGCAAGATCGAGAACGCCATCGCCACCACGCAGGGCCTCAAGCACATCACTACCACGCTGGTGGACGGCGTGGCCTCGATCGCCGCCGAGTTCCAGCTGGAGAAACCCGTGCAGGAGGCGGTCGACGACGTGCGCTCGGCCGTCTCGCGCGTGCGCTCGGACCTGCCGGCCGACCTGCGCGACCCCATCGTCACCAAGTTCGAGTTCACCTCGCAGCCGATCGCAGCGTTCGCCATCGCCTCCAGCAAGATGGACGACGAGTCGCTGTCGTGGTTCATCGACGACACGCTGACCCGGCGCCTGCTGGCCGTGCCGGGCGTGGGCGCCATCACCCGCGTGGGCGGGGTGACGCGCGAGGTGCAGGTGCAGTTGGACCCGCTCAAGCTACAGGCGCTGGGCGCCACGGCGGCCGATGTTTCGCGCCAGCTGCGCCAGGTGCAGCAGGAGAGCGCGGGCGGGCGCGCCGAGCTGGGCGGCGCCGAGCAGCCGCTGCGCACCCTGGCCACCGTGCAGACGGCGGGCGAGCTTGCCGCATTGGACATCGCCCTGCCGGGCGGGCGCCACGTGCGCCTGGACCAGCTGGCCCGCGTCACCGATACCGTGGCCGAGCCGCGCACCGCCGCGCTGCTCGACGGCAAGGCGGTGATCGGCTTCGAGGTCACGCGCAGCCGCGGCGCCAGCGAGGTGGAGGTGGGCGCCGGCGTGCAAAAGGCGCTGGATGACCTGCGCGCCGAGCACCCGGATTTGACGCTCACCCGCACCGTGGACTTCGTGCAGATCGCGCAGGACGAGTACGACAGCTCCATGCGCCTGTTGTACGAAGGCGCCATCCTGGCCGTGGTGGTCGTGTGGCTGTTCCTGCGCGACTGGCGCGCGACGATCGTCTCGGCCGTGGCGCTGCCGCTGTCCGTCATCCCGGCGTTCATCGGCATGTACCTGCTCGGGTTTTCCATCAACATCATCACGCTGCTGGCGCTGTCGCTGGTGGTGGGCATCCTGGTGGATGACGCCATCGTCGAGGTGGAAAACATCGTGCGCCACCTGCGCATGGGCAAATCACCGTACCAGGCGGCCATGGAGGCGGCCGACGAGATCGGCCTGGCGGTGATCGCCACCACCTTCACGCTGATCGCGGTGTTTTTGCCCACCGCCTTCATGAGCGGCATCGCCGGGCGCTTTTTCAAGCAGTTCGGCTGGACGGCGTCGCTGGCGGTGTTCTTCTCGCTGGTGGTGGCGCGGCTGCTCACGCCCATGATGGCGGCCTACCTCATGAAGCCGCTGGTCGGCCTGGAAAAGGAGCCGCGCTGGCTGGACACCTACATGCGCGCGTCTGCCTGGTGCATCCGCCACCGCATCCTGACGCTGCTGGGCGCGCTGGTGTTCTTCGTCGGCTCCATTGCGCTGATCCCGCTGCTGCCCTCGGGCTTCATCCCGGCCGATGACAACGAGCAGACCCAGGTCACGCTGGAGCTGCCGCCCGGCACGCGGCTGGAGGACACCCGCACGGTGGCGCGCATGGCGGCCGAGCGCGCGATGCAGGTAGGCCACATCGAGAGCGTCTATACGACCATCGGCGGCGGTTCGGCCGGGGCCGACCCGGCGTCCAGCAGCGCGGCCTCGGCCGACCCGCGCATCGCCACGCTCACCCTGCGCATGGCGCCGCGCGGCGAGCGCCCGCGCAAGCAGGTCATCGAGCAAGGCCTGCGCGACGCCATGCAGGACGTGCCGGGCGTGCGCGTGAAGGTCGGCCTGGGCGGCTCCAACGACAAGTACATCCTGGCCCTGGCCAGCGAGGACCCGCAGGCGCTGGCCAGCAGCGCCCAGGCCGTCGAGCGCGAGCTGCGCACCATCGCCGGCATCGGCGGCATCAGCTCCACCGCCAGCTTGGTGCGCCCCGAGATCGCGGTGCGCCCGGACTTCGCCCGCGCCGCCGATCTGGGCGTCACCTCGCAGGCGATTGCCGAGACGCTGCGCGTGGCCACCATGGGCGACTACGAGCAGTACCTGCCCAAGCTGAACCTGGCGCAGCGCCAGATCCCCATCGTGGTGCGGCTGGATGACGCGGCGCGCGAGAACCTGGCGGTGCTCTCGCACCTCACCGTGCCCGGCAGCCGCGGCCCGGTGCGCCTGGGCGAGATCGCCACGCTGGAGCTGGCCGGCGGGCCGGCCGTCATCCGCCGCTACGACCGCTCGCGCAACGTGAACTTCGAGATCGAACTGGGCGCGAGCGGCCTGGGCGAAGTCAAGGAGGCAGTGCACAACCTGGCTGCCGTCAAGGGCCTGCCCGCCAGCGTGCGCTTGATCGACGTGGGCGACGCGGAGATGATGGGCGAGCTGTTTTCCAGCTTCGGCCTGGCCATGCTGACCGGCGTGGTCTGCATCTACATCGTGCTGGTGCTGCTGTTCAAGGACTTCCTGCAGCCGGTGACGATCCTGGCGGCGCTGCCGCTGTCGCTCGGCGGCGCCTTCGTGGCGCTGCTGCTGGCGCGCCAGAGCTTTTCCATGCCGTCGCTGATCGGGCTGATCATGCTCATGGGCATCGCCACCAAGAACTCGATCTTGCTGGTCGAGTACGCCATCATGGCGCGGCGCGACCGCGGCATGAGCCGGCTCGATGCCCTGCTGGACGCCTGCCACAAGCGTGCGCGGCCCATCATCATGACCACGCTGGCGATGGGCGCGGGCATGCTGCCCATCGCCTTTGGCTGGGGCGGCGCCGACATGAGCTTTCGCTCGCCCATGGCGGTAGCGGTGATCGGCGGGCTGATCACCTCCACGGTGCTCAGCCTGCTGGTGGTGCCGTCGGTGTTCACCTATATCGACGACCTGGAGGACTGGTTCAAGCACCGCGTGCTGCGCCGCCCGCGCCCGGCGGCGCCAGCGGCGGTGCAGCACGAGCCGGCGCGATAACCCTGCCCCCGGGCGGGGGTTGGCACGGACGCCGGCCGGCCCGTGCCGGCCATGGTTCAATTCTGCGGCGGGCAGATTTTTTTGCCCGGCCTGCTGGAACTTTGCCGGCAGGGCCCTATCTATGCAGCATCGCCGGGCCTGCCATGCCGGCCTGTACGTACCGTGATTGAACAGGGAGAGGGTTCACACCACACCGACCGATTTGCCGTTGCGAAGCCTTCCGGGCACGGCCCGGCTGACACCCCTGGGGCGCTTCTCCTCCCTCCCTCTCTAAATTCGTTTCAGGGCGCTTCGCAACGTTTTTTATGCCGGCCAAAAGCGCGCACCTCGTTGACCCGAGGGCGCGCTTTTTTCATGGGCGCAGCGGCAGCTGGGGCCGCGTCAGGGCTGCGGCGGGCGGGTGTCGATGAAGCTGGGGCGCTGCATCAGCTTGTCCAGCAGCCGCGCCAGCTGCGGGTATTGCACGCTCCAGGGCTGGTCGGCAAAGCGAAACTGCAGCCAGGCCAGCGCGCAGCTGGCGGCGATGTCGGCCAGGGTGAGGTGCGTGCCGCACAGCCAGGGGCGATCTCCCTGCAGGCGCTGGTCCAGCGCGGCCAGGCCGGCATGCACCTTGCCCATCTGCCGGTCCATCCAGGCGTGGCTGCGCTCGCCTTCGGTGCGGCCGGCCCAGGTGGCTTCCAGCCGCGCCAGGATGGCCGCGTCCAGCACGCCGTCGGCCAGCGCCTCCCAGGTCTTGACCTCGGCGCGCTCGCGCCCGGCCGGCGGGATCAGCCGGCCCACGGGCGAGAGCGTGTCCAGGTAGTCCACGATCACGCGCGAGTCGTAGAGTGCCTCGCCGCCTTCCAGCACCAGGCACGGCACCTTGGCCAGCGGGTTGCTCTGGCCAATGGTGGTGCCCTCGGACCACACGTCCTGCACCAGCAGCGGGCAGTCGAGCTTTTTCTCGGCCAGCACCACGCGCACCTTGCGTACGTAGGGGCTGGTCAGTGATCCGATGAGTTTCATGGCGGCAAAAAAAGGGCGAAGCGGACACGGGCCGGCGGCCCGCACGAGGGGCGCAGATTCTAGCGGCGCCCGCCCGGGGCCCGTGCAGGCGCGCACCTACAATTGCGCCCCATGACGAGCCCGCTGTCCCCCATCACCGCCCTGTCGCCGCTTGACGGCCGCTACGCCGCCAAGCTGTCCAGCCTGCGCCCCCTCATGAGCGAGCATGGCTACATGCGCCGGCGCGTGCAGGTGGAGGTGACCTGGTTCATCGCCCTGTCCGACGCGGGTTTTGATGAATTCAAGCCGCTGACCCCTGGCGCGCGCGCCTACCTACAGGGCCTGGTCAAGCACTTCAGCGAGGCCGACTCGCAGGCCATCAAGGACATCGAGAAGAAGACCAACCACGACGTGAAGGCCGTGGAGTACTGGATCAAGTCCCGTTTCGAGGCCCGCCCCGAGCTGGAGCGCGCCGCCGAGTTCGTGCACTTTGCCTGCACCAGCGAGGACATCAACAACACCAGCCACGCGCTGCAGCTGCGCGACGGGCGGCGCGATGTGCTGCTGCCCGGCCTGGACGCCCTGGTGGACAAGCTGCGCGCCATGGCGCACCAGTTTGCCGCCGTGCCCATGCTCAGCCGCACGCACGGCCAGACGGCCAGCCCCACCACCGTGGGCAAGGAGCTGGCCAACGTGGTCGCCCGCCTGCAGGGCGCGCGCGAATGCATCGCCGGCGTGAAGCTGCTGGCCAAGATGAACGGCGCCGTGGGCAACTACAACGCCCACCTGTCGGCCTGGCCGGCGTTCGACTGGGAGGCGTTCGCGCGCCGCGTGGTCGAGGCGCCCGAGCCCGAGGGCCTGGGCCTCACTTTCCAGCCGTACTCCATCCAGATCGAGCCGCACGACTACATGGCCGAGCTGTTTGACGCCGTGGCGCGCGCCAACACCATCCTGATCGACCTGTCGCGCGACATCTGGGGCTACGTGAGCCTGGGCTACTTCAAGCAAAAGCTCAAGGACGGCGAGATCGGCTCGTCCACCATGCCGCACAAGGTCAACCCGATCGACTTCGAGAACGCCGAAGGCAACCTGGGCCTGGCCAACGCGCTGTTGCGCCACCTGTCGGAAAAGCTCCCCATCAGCCGCTGGCAGCGCGACCTGACGGACTCCACCGTGCTGCGCAACATCGGCGTGGCGCTGGGCTACGCCGTGCTGGCCTACCAGTCGCTGATGACCGGCCTGAACAAGCTGGAGCTCAACGAATCGCAGCTGGCCGCAGACCTGGAGGGCAGCTGGGAAGTGCTGGCCGAGCCCATCCAGACGGTGATGCGCCGCCACGGCGTTGCCGGTGCCTACGAAAAGCTCAAGGAAGTCACCCGCGGCCAGCGCGTGACGCGCGAGGCCCTGCACGCGCTGATCGACAGCCTGGACATTCCGCAAGAAGACCGCCAGCGCCTGCTGGCCCTCACCCCCGGCAGCTACACCGGCAAGGCCGAGGAGCTGGCGCGCCGCGTCTGACGCCTGCGGTTTTTCAGTCTTTTTGGCTGCCCGCCCTTGCCTGGCAAGCGCGGGCAGCTCTCTTTTCAGGAGTAAAACGTGGCCCTCAAGTCCACCATCTTCAAGGCGAACCTCGCGATCGCCGACATCGACCACGGCTACTACGCCGACCACAACCTGACCCTGGCGCGCCACCCCAGCGAGACCGACGAACGCATGATGGTGCGGCTTGCCGCCATGGCGCTGCAGGCGCACGAGCTGCAGGACACCTGCCGCGGCGACGGCCAGCTGGCCTTTGGCGCCGGCCTGTCCGACCCGGAGGACCCGGACGTGTCGCTGACCGACTTCACCGGCCGAAAGCGCCTGTGGATCGAGGTGGGCCAGCCCGAGGACAAGCCCCTGGCCAAGGCCTGCTCCAAGTCGGATGCGGTGATCGTCTATCCCTTCGCCCACTCGGCCGACGTGTGGTGGAAGGGCATCCAGACCAAGCTGACGCGGCTGGACCGGCTGCAGGTCTGGCGCATCCCCGCCGAGCAGGCCCAGGCGCTGGCGCAGCTGGCCGAGCGCAGCATGCAGCTGCAGGCCACGGTGCAGGACGGCGCGCTCACCCTGAGCAGCACGGGCGGCAGCGTGGTGGTCGAGCCGCTGCGCTGGAAATAGAAAAAAGCAGTTAAAAACGGCTCTGACGCCCGTCAGTCAAGCGCTGGCAGCTACAAAAAAGAGAGCGCCAATCAGGTGGGCATCATCTGACCGCAGTTCCAGCACTGCTCAAAGCCGCCTTCCACCTGCTCGCTGCAGCCCGGGCAGAACCACTGGCGCTGGGGCAGGCGCTCGAGCTCGCGCAGCAGGGCGCGGGCGCGTTCGGCGTGCTCGGGGTGTTGCAGCCACAGCTCGGGCAGGCATTCGCCCGGCGGCAGGTGGCCGGCCGCGGCGCCCAGGTGCTGGCGCTGCACGCTGGCGGGCAGGCCGGCCTCGCACAGCAGGTCGCGCCACAGCGTGGCAATCGCAATGTTGGGGGCCTGGGTCAAGCGCAGCATGGTGGCAGCCAGGGTAGCCGGACGGCGCCGGCGCGGCAAGCCGTGCCTGGATCAGCCCGTGCGGCCCTCTGCCGCACGCTCGGCATAGCGCGTAAAGCGCAGCGCCGTGCCGCGCTGCGTGATGCGCTGCCACACGGCGCGCTTGTGCACCGGCGTGAAGGCCAGCCAGTGCTGCACCTCGAAGAAGCTGCGCCCGCAGCCCTTGCACCATTCGTCGCCCTGGCTGGTCGAGCAGATGGCGATGCAGGGCGTGTCCGGCGTGGTGTCATACCAGGCGAGCCACGCGGCCATGGCGGACGGGGGCAGGGCGGTCTCGGGCAGCTGCTGCACGCCCGCCCAGACCATGCGGCCATAGACCTCGGCCAGCGCCTCCAGCTCGGGCGCCAGGCGCGCACCGGCGCCCGCCGGGGCGCGCTCGCGCCAGAAGTTGATGGCGGCTTCGATGTCGGTGATGTGCAGGGCGGGGGGCGCGGTATCGGTCATGGCGGCAGCCCCCGATCATAGGCAGCCAGCCCGGCCGGGAGCCCGTTTTGTGTTCCAATGGCGCCCTTCAAGGGGGAGTAGCTCCCCGCTCGTGCCGCCCCGCCAGGGTGCAGCACAGGCGGACTGGCAGGTCGTCAGGACGAAGCCCGCGGGCTTCCGGCGTGCCAGGGCGCTGCGCACGCGCGCGCCGGGCAAGACCTTTGGGCGCCTGGGTGCGCGCGCCGCCAATGCTGCGGCGCGCCATGCTGTTGGCTGGCTCAAAGCGTTGCCCCTTGGCTCCAAGGCGCGCGCCGGCGCCGTCCACGGGTCCCAGGCATGACGACAATGCACTTTGAGGTACCCCTGCATGGACTTGGACTTTCTCACCCACACCCCGTTCTGGATCGCGCTCGGCCAGATCATCATCATCGACATCCTGCTGGGCGGCGACAACGCGGTCGTGATCGCGCTGGCCTGCCGCAAGCTGCCGCCCGCGCAACGCACCAAGGGCATCATCTGGGGCACGGTGGGCGCCATTGCGCTGCGCGTGGTGCTCATCATCTTCGCCATGCAGCTGCTGAACCTGCCGGCGCTGAAAGTGGTGGGCGCGCTCTTGCTGGTGTGGATCGGCGTGAAGCTGATCGCCCCCGAAGAAGACGGGCACGACAACATCCAGGGCAGCGACAAGCTGCTGGCGGCCATCAAGACCATCATCGTGGCCGACCTGGTCATGAGCGTGGACAACGTCATCGCCATCGCCGGCGCGGCGCAAAGCTCGGGCGCGCACCAGACGCTGCTGGTGGTGCTGGGCCTGCTGATCTCGGTGCCCATCATCGTCTGGGGCTCGCAGCTGGTCATCCGGCTGATGGAGCGCTTTCCGCTGGTCATCGTCGCTGGCGGCATGCTGCTGGGCTGGATCGCCGGCGGCATGCTCGCCACCGACCCGCTGTTCGTCAACCACCAGGAATGGCTGTGGGCGCCCAAGTGGGGCACGGCCGACGGCGTGGGCCACGCGCAGCTGCCGCGCGCCATCTACTGGTCGGCGCACCTGGCCGGCGCGCTGCTGGTGCTGGCCCTGGGCAAGGCGGTGGCGGCCCGCCGCGCCCGCACCCCGGCAAGCCCCCCGCAGGGCTGAGTCTGGCCACGGCCCGGTGCTATGCTGGGCCGCATGAAACTGCTCTTCAAATGGTTGCTGAGCGCTGCGGCGCTGCTGTGCGTGGCCTACCTGTACAGCGGCGTGCAGGTGAGCAGCTTCGGCGCCGCCATGGTCGCGGCCTTCGTCATCGGCCTGCTGAACGTGGTGCTGCGGCCCATCCTGGTCATCCTGACGCTGCCGGCCACCATCCTCACCCTGGGCCTGTTCCTGTTCGTTATCAACGCGCTGATGTTCTGGGCGGCTTCGGGGCTGCTCAGCGGCTTTCACGTGGCGGGCTTTGGCGCGGCGCTGCTGGGCTCGCTGCTGTACTCGCTGATCGGGCTGGTGATCGAGTCAGCGCTCGGCGGCCTGTTCGCGAAGAAGTGACTCCACGGCGCGCAGCCGCGTGTCGATGATCGACGCCTCGATGTAGTCGGCCGCGCCGGCGCTCTTGCGCGCCAGGTCCTGGCCGGCTTTGAAGCGGTCCACCGCGGCGGCGTAGTCGCGCTGGGCGACCTGGGCCTCGGCCTCGGCGCGGATGGCGCGCAGGCCCTGGCCCTGCTGGCGCCACACCTGAGCCAGCAGCTGCCAGGCAGCGGCGTCCTGCGGGTGGGTGGCCACGCGGGTCTGCAGCGGGCCGGTCATGGCGGCGGCGTCGCCCGTGCGCAGCAGCGCCTGGGTGCGCAGCACCAGCTCCGGCCGGGCCACGGCGCCGGCGGCGGGCACTTCGTCCAGCTGGGCCAGGGCGGCCGCGGGGGCGCCGGCGGCCAGTTCCACTTCGGCGCCCAGCAGGCGCGCCTGGCGCGCGGCGGGGGCGTCGCCCGGTACCGCACCCTGCAGGCCGGCCACGGCGCGGCGCGCGGCCTGCCAGTCCGACAGCTGCACGGCGCTCAAGGCGGCGGCATACCAGGCGGTGGCCCGTTCGCGCGCGGGCCGGGCGGCAAAGCCGGCGTCCTGCGGCCCAGCCAGCCATTGGCGCCAGGCGTCCTGTCCGGGGCGCATCAGCACCCGCGCCCGCGCGGCCATCAGCGCATGCTCCAGCGAGGCCGGGGCAAGGTGCGGCGCGTCGTGGGCGATGCGGCTTTGCATGTCGGCGATGCGCTGCGTGGTCAGCGGGTGGCTGCGCAGGTAGGGCCAGCTGCCGTTGTCGTTGATGCGGTTGGCCTGCTGCAGCTTGTCGAACATGCCCACGAAGCCCTGCGGCGCAAAGCCGGCGGGCTGCATCAGGCCGTAGCCGATGCGGTCGGCCTCGCGCTCCATGTCGCGCGAGAAGTTGAGCTGGTTTTGCACCGCCAGGGCCTGCCCCCCCATCATCAGCGCCTGGGCGGCGTCGGGGCTCTTGCTGGCAGCGAGGGCGCCCAGGATCAGCGCGCCGATCATCAGGGGCGTCTGCCGGCCCTGCTGGGCGATCAGCCGCGAGATGTGGCGCTGCGTGACGTGGCTGAGCTCGTGGGCCAGCACCGAGGCCAGCTCGGCCTGGGTGGCCGTCACGCCGATCAGCCCCAGGTGCAGGCCGAAGTAGCCCCCGGGCAGCGCGAAGGCGTTGACCGTGCGGTCGCGGCCCAGCAGCACCTGCCAGGCAAAGCGCTCGTCGATGTCGACGCCCAGCTCGCCACGCGCGCGGGCGGCGGCGCGCAGCGGCTCGAAGATGCCCATCACATATTCGTGCAGCACCGCGTCGTCCAGGTAGTCCGGGTCGCGGTAGAGCTCGCGGATGATGCGGTCGCCCAGCTGGCGCTCGGCCGCCGCCGTCAGCTCCAGCCCGTCGCCCAGCGTGGGCAGTGCCGCGTGGGCCGCGGGGGCAGGCGCCAGAGCAGCGCCGGTTGCTATCAAAAGAGAAGCTGCCAGCGCGCGACCCGCTTGGGCTAGAGGCCTTTTTTGCTTGAAGTCCGGCACCATGCTCCTTTCACCGACCTGCCATCACGGCCCCGTATGATGCCCGGGCCGCGCGATGGTTTCCCCGCGCGGCGCCTTTCCTCCGTTGCTGCTGCCGCTGATCCTTTCATGACCGACCCGTCCCCCGCATCGCCCCTGACCCACTTCGACGCCCAGGGCCAGGCCCACATGGTGGATGTGGGCGCCAAGGCTGCCACGCACCGCGTGGCCATTGCCACGGGCCGCATCCACATGCAGCCGGCCACGCTGGCGCTGATCGAGTCGGGCAGCGCCAAGAAGGGGGACGTGCTGGGCGTGGCGCGCATCGCCGCCATCATGGCTGCCAAGAAGACCAGCGACCTGATCCCCCTGTGCCACCCCCTGGCCCTGACGCGGGTGGCCGTGGAGTTCGAGCTGCTGCGGGGTGCGAGCAGCGTGCAGTGCACCGCCACGGTGGAAACCGTGGGCCCCACCGGCGTGGAGATGGAAGCGCTGACGGCGGTGCAGGTCGCCCTGCTGACCATCTACGACATGTGCAAGGCGGCGGACAAGCGCATGGTGATGGAAGGCGTGCGCGTGCTGGAAAAGCACGGGGGCAAGTCGGGCAGCTGGGTGGGCTGAGCGGCTTGGGCCTTCAGCAGTCCGGCGGCGCCTCGTCCGCCTGCGGCGCGGCGCGGCGCTTGCGATCCACCTGGTAGGCCGTCAGCACCCGGGTGACTACGAGGTCCAGCGCCGGGCGGGTATTGCCGTCCCGGTCGGTCCACACCTTGGGCGTGATGCTGCCGGCAACCGATAGCGCATCGCCCGCATCCAGCGCCAGCAGCGCGTCCATGGCGGCGTGGTCGAAGGCGATGCAGTTGACGAACAGCAAGTCGCCCTCGCCGTCGCCCGCTGCTGCGCGCAGGCGCGCGGTGGCAAAGGGCTTGCCGTTGGCGCCCGTGCGCTGCTCGGGGCGGGCGTGCAGCTTGCCTGCGATGAGGGCGTCCATCATGGGTTTTTTCCTGGGAGGGAATCTGGCCTGCCCGGAGGGACTCGAACCCCCGACCTATTGCTTAGAAGGCAATTGCTCTATCCGGTTGAGCTACGGGCAGCAGTGGCAGGGCGGGGCCGCCCGCCAAGGGTGGGCATCATACTGCCCCGGTGTGATTGAATGGCAGGGCGCCCCGGAGATCTGGCCCCGATGTCCGTGGCGCTGATTTCTCGCCGATTGCTTCTGGGCTTGCCGGAAGTTTGTTCATGAGCCTCGCTCCAGGCCTGCTGCCGCGGCGCGAACGCTCGCGCAGCCCGGGTGCGGCACCGACGTGGTGCGCTCACGAGCAGAGGGAAGAAGAACTTGCGATCACGAGGTAAAAACCAGAAGATGTTTCATACTCGCGCCGGTTGTATCTGCTAGTTACAGCCTACAAGACTTTTCACTCAGGGAGATTTCCTATGAAGCAACGCATCGTCGCCTTGGCCGCCACCAGCCTTTTCACTGCGATGGTGGCTGGCTGTGCAAGCCCCGGCGCGCCGCAAGGGGCGGCCGACAGCATCTATATGGGTGGGCCCATCCTGACCATGAACGATGCGCAGCCCAACGCCGAAGCCGTGGCCGTGCAGGGCGGTCGCATCACCGCAGTGGGCAGCCGCGCGGACGTGATGAAGCTGCAGGGCCCGGCCACCCGCGTGGTGGATCTGAAGGGCAAGACGCTGCTGCCAGGCTTTGTCGATCCGCACAGCCACCTGAGCGTTGTCGGCCTGCAGGCCGTGTCGGCCAACATGCTGCCTTCGCCCGACGGCAACAATGACTCGGTCGCGCAATTGCAGGAGAACCTGCGCCGCCATATGCAGACCTCGCCCGAAGCGCGCGAGCTGGGCATCGTGCTGGGCTTTGGCTACGACGACTCGCAGCTCAAGGAGCAGCGCCACCCCACGCGCGAAGAGCTCGATGCCATCTCCACCACCGTGCCGGTGATGATCATCCACCAGTCCAGCCACTTCGGCGTGCTCAACAGCGTGGCCCTCAGGCAGGCGGGAATCAGCGCCGCCACGCCCAATCCCCAGGGCGGCGTGATCGGGCGCAAGACTGGCTCGCAAGAGCCCAACGGCCTGCTCGAAGAGAACGCCTTCTTCGGCGCCGCCATGCGCCTGATGCCCAAGTTGACCGAAGCCCAGGCCTCCGGCTGGCTGGCCAAGGCCCAGGCCCTGTACCTGCAGTACGGCTACACCACCGTGCAGGACGGTCGCTCCAGCCCCGACAACGTGGCCCAGACCATCCGCGCGTCCAAGGCTGGGGTCTTCAAGATCGACGTCGTGTCCTATCCCGACATCCTGGAGCTGGGTGACGGCAGCATGATGCAGAGCCCTTATTACAGCCGCGACTACACCCAGCACTTCCGTATCGGCGGCGTGAAGATGACGCTGGACGGCTCGCCCCAGGGCAAGACGGCCTGGCTCTCCCAGCCCTACTACAAGGCCCCCGAGGGCAAGCCCGCCGACTACGCCGGCTACGGCGTGCTGACCAGCGACAAGGCCAATGAGCTGATGACCCAGGCCTTCAGCAAGGGCTGGCAGGTGATCGCGCATGCCAATGGCGACGCCGCCATCGACCAGCTCATCGGCGCGGTACGCGTGGCCCAGCAACGCGTGCCCGCCGCGCAGGATTCGCGTCCGGTGCTGATCCACGGCCAGACGCTGCGCAAGGACCAAGTGGCGCAGCTCGATACGCTGGGCATCTTCCCGTCGCTGTACCCCATGCACACCTTCTATTGGGGCGATTGGCACCGCGATTCGGTCCTGGGCCCGCAGCGTGCCGAGAACATCTCGCCCACCGGCTGGGTGCTGGCGCGCGGCATGCGTTTTACCTCGCACCACGATGCGCCGGTGGCGTTCCCCTCATCCATCCGGGTGCTGGACGCCACCGTCAACCGCACCACGCGCACCGGCAAAGTGCTGGGTGCCGAACACCGCGTGGACCCGGCCACGGCGCTCAAGTCGCTCACGCTGTGGGCTGCCTACCAGCACTTCGAGGAGGGCCGCAAGGGCTCGATCGAGAAGGGCAAGCTCGCCGATTTCGTGGTGCTGTCGGACAACCCCGTGACCATGCCGCGTCAGCAGCTGTCCACCCTGCAGGTACTTGAGACCATCAAGGAAGATACGAGCGTTTACCGCGCCAAGTGAGGTGCAGGTAATGGGGTTCTGACCTCAATTAATGCAGTCCGACGTGCCTGCCGTCCTGCCCGATCTTCATCCCCATGAACCGCGCATGCGGGAGATAGGCAGGATGGCTGCGGCCGGTACGTCTTCCTGGTTTTCATGCCAAGGCAATTGCTGGGTGGAACGTTGCTGCGGCCCATCAGCGCTCGCTGCTTGCCTCGTCGCAGTCCACTCGCTCATCTAAAGCAGTGAGTTGTGGGCTGTCAAACACATCGACTACGCTCGTGCAATCAAGCCCGTGCTCCTGCAGCGTCCGGGCCCGCTTCGCTTCACCGTATTCGATGTCCACAGTACTTATTGTGTTGGCAAAAAGTACTTGGGCAAGTGTCTTTTGCCAATGCATCCAATCACTCCGCATGACCCGGCTGCCTACCGCCCAAACACCCTGCGCGCCGCCCGCATCCCGTGCAAAAAGCGCGTTTGCCGCTGCGCGCACAGGCGTGCCAGCTGCGCCGGCGCGCCCACGGCGCAGCCGAACCCCTGCAAAAACGTTGCGGCCATGGCGATGAACGCCTCGGCCTCCAGGCCATGCGCGCCGGCAGCGCCGCGTCGTGCCCGCGCTGCTCAAGGTCATGGACGCGCTGACGGGAGCCCAGGGAGCCAAGGTGCAGCGCATTGCGGCAACGCACTCGCCTCTCATGCCAGTATCCCTGGAGCCGATTTTCGATAGCCGCACAGATGCTTTCGATAGCTGCACAGATGCCTGGTTCGACTTAGATCTGGAGCGCGGGCACGTCAGGTTGCGCAGGCGTAAATACATTCGGCAGGGCGAGTTAGGCGATTGGCTGACCAGCGATGCTCCACGCCACCCTCGGGGATGGCTTTGAAATCAATCCGCGCAACGAAACATCAAACCATCAAACCATCAAACCATCAAACCATCAAACCATCAAACCATCAAACCATCAAACCATCAAACCATCAAAACATCAAAACATCATCGCGTATTAAAATCAGCTGCCATGCCGCTCTACAGGAGGAAGCATCATTGCGCACTACCATCGATCTGGAATACGACACTCTCATCGCAGTAAAGGAAATTGCCCGCGCCGAAAACACAAGCCTGGGCAAGGTCATCTCGCGGCTGATACGCCAGGCGCTCACCGGGGGCGCCGCCCCGCAACCCACGAATAGCTCGGCTGCAGCGGCAGCTACAGGCTTTGTCCCTTTCGATGCGCGCGGAGTGGTTGTGAGCGACGAACTGATCAACCGCTTGCGCGATGCAGAAAGCGTTTAAGCCATGCGCGCACTGTTGGACGTCAACGTCCTGATTGCCCTGCTGGACGCCGCTCACCTGCACCATGCCAAGGCCACTCAATGACTGCAGAGGGAGATTGGCCACGGCTGGGCATCCTGTCCGCTGACGCAAAACGGCTGTCTGAGCGTCATGGCCCAGCCCGCATACCCCCAAGCGCTGCCGCTAGCTGCCGTTGCCGGACGGCTGGCACAAGCGGCTGCGCATCCCGCGCATGCCTTTTTGTCCGACGATACAGCTTGCTGGACGCTGGCGCCCTGCATTGGCGCCATCTGCTGGGCCATCGGCAGGTCACTGACGCCTATTTGCTGGGTTTGGCCGTTCGGCACCAATGCCGCTTTGTAAGTTTTGATGCGCGGATTGATTACAAAGCCGCTGTTGGTGCCGGGCCCGAGCATCTATTGGCCCTGTCGCTCGACGAAAATTCGTAAGCTGTTCATGATCAGTTGAATTGGAATCTGACCCCAATTTCTCCTTCAGCGCTCGTCCAAAGTTTTGAGAACGTAGTATCGTGCCTACATTCATTGCTGCAGGAGGTGTGCCGTGACCATCACAACCCTATCGAGCCGGGAACTGAACCAGGACGTGACCCGGGCAAAGAAGGCCGCCAAAAGCGGGCCCGTGTTCATTACGGACCGCGGCAAGCCTGCCCACGTATTGCTCAGCTTTGAAGACTACCAGCGGTTGACAAGGCAGCGGCGCAACATTGCCGATGTCCTGGCAATGCCGGATGCTGCAGACATTGAGTTTGACCCGCCACGTATGGCCATCGGAGCCCGGCTGGCTGACCTCTCGTGATGTACGTGCTCGATACCAACGTACTGTCTGAACTGCGCAAGGTACGACTGGGCAGGGCCGATGCAAACGTGGCGGCATGGACGGAAAGCGTCGATGCCGCCGACCTGTTCGTGTCGGCCATCACCATCATGGAACTGGAGCTTGGCGTTCTGTCGATTGAACGCCGGGATGCTGCCCAGGGGGCCATGCTGCGCTCGTGGCTGGAGCAGCAGGTCTTGCCCGAATTTTCGGGGCGCACCTTGCCTATCGATACCGCTGTGGCCCAGCGCTGCGCCCGGCTGCACGTACCAGACAAGCGCGGTGAGCGTGACGCGCTGATCGCAGCGACAGCGCTGGTGCATGGCATGGCGGTGGTTACGCGCAACGTGGCTGATTTCACCCCGACGGGCGTGACCCTCGTCAACCCATGGGAGTCGTCCTTATGACTCCCTGCGTGTGCACTGGTGCGAGAAATTGGAATCTGACTCCATTGCCCCCCCTGCTGCATGCCCCGGAAAAAAAAGCCTCGCTCTCCCTCACGTTCCCGCTCCCGCCGCGCCGTTTCCCGCTTTTCGCGCCTGCGCCGCCTGCTGGTGCTGGCCTTCGCTGCCGCCGTCGCCGCGCTGCAGGGCGGCGGCTGGGATTATTTGTCCGACTGGCTGGACCTGGAAGGCTTCGGCATCACGGCGCCAGCGCTGAAACCCACCGGCCAGCAGGTGCATACCCGCTTCGCCGGCTGCCCGCAGTTCTTCGCGCCGGGTGGCATGCCGGCCGTGCCCAGCGCGCCGCGCCTGCGCGAGCTGTGCTTCGATAGTTTCGCCGTGCTGCACTCGGGCCAGACACGCACGCCGCTGATCGTCGCCGAGCGCCTGAACCGCCGCATGATCGAGCAGGGCCAGGGGCTGGCGCGCTCCGACCGCTTCTACGCCGACGCGCGCGTGCCGTCCTTCGAGCGCGCCGAGCTGGACGACTACCGCGGCTCGGGCTACTCGCGCGGACACCTGGCGCCGGCGGGTGACATGCCTACCCCGGCGGCCATGGCGCAGAGCTTCTCGCTGGCCAACATGGTGCCCCAGGACCAGACCCACAACGCCGGCCCCTGGGCCGACATCGAGGCCGATACGCGCGCCTATGCCAAGCGCGCCGCCGGGGACGTCTATGTTATCACCGGCGCAGTCTTCGGCCAGGGCAGCCGGCGCCTGATCGGCGGGCGGGTGGCGGTGCCCACGCACCTGTTCAAGCTGGTGTACGACCCGCGCAGGAAGAGAGCCTGGGCGCACTGGCAGGAAAACGCGCCTCGGACGCAGGCCGGCCGGCCCGTCAGCTATGCGGAGCTGGTGCGGCGCACGAACATGGAGCTGCTGCCGGCGCTGCATGAGGGCGCGCAGAGGGTGCAGTGATGTTGATGGGGCAGGCGCACTGAAGTCTGGTCAGTGTCTAGCCCGGCCCTCGGCCCCCAGGAGCCCGGCCGGTTGCCTTCGCCGGCACTGATGTGCTAGAGGTAAAGGAAGTTGGAAACTGACTCCAATTTCTACTCTGACTCCACTCTCTCGTCAATGGCGAAGATGTGCGCCAACTCCTTCAAGCGCGTGGCGGTCCAGCCGCGGCAGTGGTCGAAGTTCTGGCCGCTGTGTTGGTCATGGCCGCACAGGAAAGGGCGGCGCACGCAGCGGGGCACGCTAGTGGTACAAAGGCGTGTCGATCAGGCTAACGAGGGTGGAGCGTGAGCGGGTCATGGGGCAGGAGGCTAGAGGGGGGCGGGCAGGGGCAACTAAGTGGATGTCCTCTTATCTGCCGTGCTGGGCTTCGCCTGCATTCGCAGCGCAGGTTTCAAGCCTTTTTGGACTGTAGGGCTTGTGCAGAAAGCGCTAAAAGCTATCATTCTTGTAGCGCTGCACCGCTTCCCTGGCGCAACGCTTTTTCCATGGGCCGCGCCCGTCTTCAATCAAGTTTGGGCGCCCCTTCTGACCTTCGGGTCTAACTGTTCGTCGCAGCCGATCGCTTACGCCGGCGGCTGAACTCAGGCGTTAGGGGCCAGAGATGACTTGGGTTGAGGTCATAGATTCAGCAGTAAAGATCGGACTTGGCGCCCTAATTGCCGGCATCAGCGCATTCCTACTCGCTCGCAGTCAGTACGGGCACGACTTACGTCGGACTAAGGTCTCAAGGGAGTTTGAGCTCCTCAAAGACATTGCGGAGAAAGTAGAACGGTTTACCCACAGTGCGCTGAAATACTGGGCAATCTCTGCGGACTGGCACAGAGCACGTCGCACGAACCCTGACGCGAAGAAGTCAGAGACCATGCTCACAACCCAAAGGGAGCTTTTCAGCCGCTTCAATGAGCTGACCTCGGCTGAGGCGTTCCTTCTCCTACTTGGCGAGAAGGAGGCACAGCAGCAGCTGCGTACCTACGGCGAACATGTCATGGTCTACCGCCGCCAAGCCTCACGCGCAACAGACGCACTACGGGAAGAAGAGATCGATGACTACCACAAGTACATCCTTCAAGCACGGGAGTCGTTCTTCGCGCGTCTTAGCGAAATCTACGGCCGGCTTGGCTCCTAACCATTCGTTCAAGGCGACGCCGCTTCGCGGCGCAGCTTAACTCAAGCGTTATTCCATTTGAGTTTTTGAGCACATGGACAAAGCAAAAATAAAGCTTGTAACCATCGTAAGGTGCCCATCGAACTTCGCCTTCCAACGTGTCGCACTCATGCCGCCTTGGATTGCCGATGGACATGCTTGCTGAGCCAGTCCTGAAGGAACTGAATCGGCCAGCTGTAGCCCAGCGTGGAGTAGCCCGCTCATCCAGCAGCGCTTGGCTCTTGCAGCGCCCTCCCAGAACCGGCCCGTGCAACCGTCTTCCGCATTGGCTTGGCGGGCCAGCGATTCATTGAGCACGCGCATAAACCACGACAGGTCCTGCAGCCGCGCAGCGTGCCGGCCATCTCCTGCACTTTCTCCAGCTCAGCCTGGCCCATCTGCGCCCGGGTCGGCGACAAATAGCGCTGCACCAGCAGCGGGCCGGTGAACAGCTGCGTCCAGCGCTGCAGCACCTGCTCGTCGCTCCACGCCTGCGCCCGCGCGCTGCCTATACGTAGCACCATATGGTAATGGTTGCTCATCACTGCATAGGCGGCCACGTCGATGGCGAAGACGCGCGCCAGCTCCTTGATGCACGGAGCGATCCATGCGCGCCGGTGCTCGAAGTTTGTCCGTTGTGGTGGTCATGGTGGCACAGAAATGCACGGCGCACGCAGCGCGAGATGCAGTGGTACCACGGTGTGTCGGCAAGGCTGATGACGGTGGAGCGTGGGCGGGTCATAGGGCTGGAGGGTAAGAGGCGGCGAGTTGACCATCAACTGGGTGGGTGTCCTTTATTTGACTTAATGATTTAGTTCTGAACCCAATTAATTACACCGGCCCGCTAGTCTCACCGGCGTGCCGACCTACTTCTTAGAGCGGAATTGTTCAGGGCTAATATTTAATTTCAGAACCAAATCTTGAAAGTGCCTAGAACCCGTCCACTTCGGCATAGCCCACGATGTTTAGATCCTGGTCCAGTAAAGCAATCCAGTCCATAGTTTTGCTGCTGACCAAAGGTAGGTATTTTAAGGTCTCAATGGGGTAGCCCGTGGCATGTGCAGCGGCGCGTAGGGCAGAAGCATCTTTAGCACGCTCATGAATCAGCGCGGAAAGCGGCTTGGCCTTTTCTTCCATGCCTTTACGCGCGTTAGTCCAGGGCATCCACCAGTCGGGTTGCATGGCAAGAGAAATTCCGGCAAGGCCTCGTTCTACGCTGCGTATCAACTCTTCGCTGTTGGCGGGTGTGCGGATAGCAACTGCCTCCACGCCGTACCACGGCAGCCGCTGCATGCCTTCTGGTGCCGCGGGCAGCGCGCTCATTTGGACTTCGTTAGCGGTTACTATAACTAGCCGGTCCACCTCAAAAGCTAGTGCCACTGGGCGTGCGACCCAGACGGTATACATGCCATATACCAAAGCTATTACCTGGATAATGCCCACGAGCGAAAAGTCGAGCCGACGCTCGCGCTGTGATTTCCTGGGGCTGGCGAGCACGAGGGTCAGCAATGGACCACACACCACATCGACTCCCAAGATGAGCAGATAAATATGGCCCACCTGCAGCAATGCCCGATAGGGCGGAGGATACCACAGACTAAATACGGCGGCAGCCGACATTAAGGCGACTGCAAGAGAAATTAGCAAGTGAAGGGCTGTGCAGCGACCAGCAAAATAAAGCCGTTCTGATAGGGGGGGCATCATCACAGAATAAAATAGAAATGTGGAGTTTCCTACTCAGATAACTACTTTTATAAGCAATAATTTGGTTCTGCTTTATGTGGTGAAAAAAATTTCGCCCAATAAGGAGAGGTCTATAAGCAAAAAATAGAAAATATTTGCCTATTATATTTTTGTGGAAATTATCATAAGCGGTCAAGAAAAAATCATTTTTATCTATAAAACTTGCTGCAATTTGGATCTAAAAATTTTGTAATATTATAATTGAATTTATAAATTAAAAAAGGGCGCCGAAGCGCCCAATTTGAATTTTTTTGTTTTACTTCACAAAGCGGCAGTTTGCAGGAACATATTTAAACACCTTGCTGTCCTTGACGCCGCAACCCCACACCACGGGAGCTCCTTGGGTTAGCAGTCCGGAAGGAGTTGCAGTGTTGTTCACCGTTCCGGAGCCTGGGGTCATATAAATTTCATTTCCGCTAGCAACAGCCTTGATAAGTGCCGCGCCAGGAGCACCGGTCGCAGTGTAAACCACAGTGACCATACCTTCATCCGCGGCAGGCTTTGTCACGTCAGCAATTTCGGCGATCTTAATGTCGGAAACGTTGGTGCCCGAAGTGTATTCGTAACCGTAAGTGGCTTCATTTTTTCCTGGGGCAGTTTGCGCGCCGTTGCCAGCATAAGCAATGACTTTTCCAGTCGCCACGTTTGCAAAAGACTCGGCTACTGCCGTCTTCGCGGCGGTCCCCAAGCTTAGGCCTTCAGAAATACGAGCACGAATAGTGTAGTCCTGATAAGCCGGCAGGGCCACAGCAGCCAAAATACCAATAATCGCTACCACGATCATCAGTTCGATCAGGGTGAAACCTTGTTGCAGGGTACGCTTCATAAATCCTCCTCGGATGAGTAATAAGATTCCCCACGAAGAAGCCCCGTGGGTTGGACTATCTCAAGCAGCTTCCATGCCATGACTGGCGGAAAGCCACAGGGGATTTGTTAGCAAACGTTGTTGCCTGGCTGCCTGCAGAGCGCCCAAGAGCTTCTGCTTGGCAGCGCTGGAGTTTTGGTAAAAAACAGCTCCAGCCTTTGCCCATCAGGCGCTGCCAGCTATCAATACAGAAGCGGCAGCCAGTCCGTCTGCCCGCGCCTCACCCCAACACAAACTCCATCTCCGTCCCCGCTAGCGCAATCCGGTCCCCGGTCTTCAACGGCACCGGCTCGCTGCTGACCCCCACCCCGTTCAGCAGCGGCATGTCTCCGCCCTCCACATGCGCCAGCACGAATCCATGGTGGCGTTTGGTGATGGACGCCACTGCTACCCCGGGCTTGCCAATGGTGGTGACCACTTTGGTCAGCGCCACCTCGCGCCCGGCCGCGGGGCCGGAGATGACGCGTACCGAGGCGTTCAAGGGGGCGGCGGCAGGGGCTGGGGCCGGCGCGGCGCGCGGCGGCAGGGCGGGGGGCAGCATGCCGGGCTTGAGGAAGACGGTCTTCTCATAATCCGGCGCGGCCTCATCCGCCATGTAGCGCAGCTTGTACTTGCCCACCTCCACCATGTCGCCATTGCGCAGGGTGTGGCGCTTGATGGCTTGGCTGTTGATGAAGGTGCCGTTGGTGCTGCCCATGTCCTCCACGTCGGCGCTGCCGTCGGCAGACAGCAGGATCACCGCATGCTCGCCGCTGACGGCCAGGTGGTCGATGACGATGTCGTTGTAGGGGCGGCGGCCGATGCTGGTGCGTTCCTTGGTGAGGGGGACTTCCTTGATGACGACGCCGTCAATCGTTACGACCATTCGGGACATGCTTGTTATTCCTTGGAGTGCAGCGGGCGCGTGAGCTGGGAGAAAAGAGAGAGACTGGACGGGAGATTTTCGGGTCTGGGCCGGCAGGGGGACCAAGCAATTTCCGGGCGCAGTTCGTGTCTAAACGTTTTATAAAAGTTACGAATTGCCGCGCAGCAGGCGGCTGACGAGGCCGCCGCGGCGCGCCTCGGCAGGCAGTGCGTCGCCAGCGGCCTGGGCCAGCACCACGCTGATGTTGTCGCGCCCGCCGAGGGCGTTGGCCAGGGCCACCATGCGGCTGGCCTTTTCGGCCAGGGGCAGGGGCTGGCGGGCCAGCTCGGCCAGTTCCTCGTGGGTCATCAGGTCGGTCAGACCGTCGGAGCACAGCAGGTACAGGTCGCCCGGCTCCACGGTGAATTCATTGACCTCCAGCGGCGCCACGGGCTCCACCCCCAGGGCGCGGGTGACCAGGTTGCGCATGCCGGTGCGCGCGGCCTCTTCTGGGGTGAGCAGGCCGGCGTCCATCTGCTCCTGCAGCCACGAATGGTCGCGCGTCAGCTGCTCCAGGCTGCCTCTGCGCAGCCGGTAGCAGCGCGAATCGCCGACGTGGCCCAGCACCAGCCGGCCGCCGCTGGGAATAAAGACGCCCGCCACCAGCGTGGTGCCCATGCCCTCGTATTGCGGGTCGGACAGGGACGCGCCCAGGATGGCGTGGTTGGCCTGCTCCACGCAGGCGTCGAGCCGCTCGCGCACTTCGGCGGGGCTGGCGCTGCGGCCCCCGGGCGCCTCCAGCCAACGGGCCAGTTCGGCGCCCACCTGCTCGATGGCCATGACGGCCGCCACCTCGCCGGCGTTGTAGCCGCCCATGCCGTCGGCCAGCAGCACCAGGCCGGCGGCCTCGTGGACGGCCACCGCGTCTTCGTTGTTGGTGCGCACGCGGCCGGTGTCGGTCAGTGCGTAGAACTCGTAGCTCGGCATGTGTGGATAAAGGCGCAGTGGTGGGCCGGTGTCTCGAATATGTTGCGTTATGTTACTTCATGGCGCCAGGGTGCTCGCCCTGAGGTGTCGCCATTTTTGTCACGCGGCGCTTTCATTTGTGTCTGCGGTATCCGGCCGTTCGCCGGGCAGAAAAAAAGCCAGCGGGGCCGCTGGCTTTTTTGTCTCCTGGCATGGCGCGACGTGCATCGGGGGGCGGGCGTCGCGCCGGGCCATGTGGGGCTGCTGGCTTACAGCAGGCCCTTGAGGATGCGGCCCATCTCCGACGGGTTGCGCGTGACCTTGAAGCCGCACTCTTCCATGATGGCCAGCTTGGCATCCGCCGTGTCGGCGCCGCCGGAGATCAGCGCGCCGGCGTGGCCCATGCGTTTGCCGGGAGGGGCCGTGACGCCAGCGATGAAGCCGACGATGGGCTTCTTCATGTGGTCCTTGCACCAGCGGGCGGCTTCGGCTTCATCGGGGCCGCCGATCTCGCCGATCATGATCACGGCGTCGGTTTCGGGGTCGTCGTTGAAGGCGCGCATCACGTCGATGTGCTTGAGGCCGTTGATCGGGTCGCCGCCGATGCCCACGGCCGACGACTGGCCGATGCCCAGCTCGGTCAGCTGCGCCACGGCTTCATAGGTCAGCGTGCCGGAGCGGCTGACCACGCCCACGCGGCCCTTCATGTGGATGTGGCCGGGCATGATGCCGATCTTGATCTCGTCGGGCGTGATCAGGCCGGGGCAGTTGGGGCCCAGCAGCAGCGTGCGCTTGCCGCCGGCGGCTTCCTTGGCCAGCATCTTGTTGCGCACTTCCAGCATGTCGCGCACGGGAATGCCTTCGGTGATGCAGATCGCCAGGTCCAGGTCGGCCTCGACGGCCTCCAGGATGGCGGCCGCGGCGCCTGCCGGGGGCACGTAGATCACGCTGACGGTGGCGCCGGTTTCCTTGGCGGCCTCACGCACGCTGGCGTAGATCGGCACGTCGAAGATCTTCTCGCCGGCCTTCTTCGGGTTCACGCCGGCGACAAAGCAGTTCTTGCCGTTGGCGTATTCGATGCACTTTTCGGTGTGGAACTGGCCCGTCTTGCCCGTGATGCCCTGGGTGATGACGCGGGTGTCCTTGTTGATATAGATCGACATGTTTGCTTTACCTCGTCATTACTTCACGGCTTCGACGATCTTCGTGGCCGCCTCGGCCATCGTGTCGGCGCTGATGATGGGCAGGCCGCTCTCGGCCAGCATCTTCTTGCCCAGCTCTTCGTTCGTGCCCTTCATGCGCACGACCAGCGGCACCTGCAGGTTCACGGCCTTGCAGGCAGTGATGACGCCGGTGGCGATGGTGTCGCACTTCATGATGCCGCCGAAGATGTTGACCAGGATGCCCTCGACCTTGGGGTTCTTGAGCATGATCTTGAAGGCTTCGGTCACCTTCTCGGGGGTGGCGCCGCCGCCCACGTCCAGGAAGTTGGCCGGCTCGCCGCCGAACAGCTTGATGGTGTCCATGGTGGCCATGGCCAGGCCCGCACCGTTCACCAAGCAGCCGATGTTGCCGTCCAGGCTGATGTAGGCCAGGTCGAACTTGGAGGCTTCCACCTCGGCCGGGTCTTCCTCGTCCAGGTCGCGCAGGGCGACGATGTCGGGGTGGCGGAACAGCGCGTTGGAGTCGAAGTTGAACTTGGCGTCCAGGGCGCAGATGTTGCCCTTGCTGTCGCGGTTCAGGGGGTTGATCTCGACCAGAGAGGCGTCCGTCTCCATGTAGCACTTGTAGAGCTTTTGGCAGACGTCGATGAACTGGGCCTTGGAGTCATCGGGCATGCCGACGCCGCGGGCCAGCTCTTCGCCCTGTTCTTGCGTCAGGCCCTTGAGCGGGTCCACGAACACGGTGATGATCTTTTCGGGCGAGGAGTGGGCCACTTCCTCGATGTCCATGCCGCCTTCGCTCGACGCGATGAAGGCCACCTTCTGCGTGCCGCGGTCGGTCACGACGGACAGGTAGTACTCCTTCTGGATGTCGGCGCCGTCCTCGATGTACAGGCGGCGCACCTTCTGGCCCTCGGGGCCGGTCTGGTGCGTGACCAGCTGCATGCCCAGGATGTCGCTGGCGCGGGCCTTGACGTCCTCGATGGTCTTGGCGACCTTCACGCCACCGCCCTTGCCGCGGCCGCCCGCGTGGATCTGGGCCTTCACGACCCACACGGGGCCGCCGAGCTTTTGTGCGGCTTCCACGGCTTCTTGCACCGTGAAAGCAGGAATGCCGCGGGGTACGGGCACGCCGAAGCTGCGCAAGATTTCCTTGCCTTGGTATTCGTGAATCTTCATGAGTGAGGTCTCTCTCAGGGGAAGGGTGGGTTGAGGTACCCGTGCGCGACACGCGGCATGAGAAGACGACAACAACCAGAGGCAGTCGGACCGCAGACTCGGTACAGGCAGCCGGCGACTGTATCATGCTGCGACGCACCATTGTCTTGGCGCAAACCTAACGCAACTTGACAGCCGGCCCGGCTTTTCGCTGGCGCCCAGGCAGGAGAACGGCCCTTATGTCCCAGGTCCACAAGGTCTTCATCGATGGCGAGGCAGGCACCACTGGCCTGCAGATTCGCGAGCGCCTGCAGTCCCTGCCGCAGGTGCAGCTGGTCAGCATTGCGCCCGAGCTGCGCAAGGATGCGGCCGCCAAGCGCGACCTGGTCGCCGGCGTGGACATGGTCGTGCTGTGCCTGCACGACGACGCCGCCCGCGAAAGCGCGGCCATGGTCGATGCGCTGCAGGCCGAGACCGGCCGCGCCATCAAGATCATCGACGCCTCCACCGCCCACCGCACGGCGGACGGCTGGGTCTTCGGCTTTCCCGAGCTGTGCGCCGGCCAGGCCCATGCGGTGCGCAGCGCCACCCGGGTGTCCAACCCCGGCTGCTACGCCACCGGCGCCATCGCGCTCTTGCGCCCGCTGGTCGATGCCGGCCTGCTGCCGCCCGACCACCCGGTGGCGCTGCCGTCGGTGAGCGGCTACTCCGGCGGCGGCCGCGCCATGATCGAGGCCTACGAGGCCGGTAGCGCCGCCCCCTATGAGCTGTACGCGCTGGGCCTGTCGCACAAGCACCTGCCCGAGATCCTGAAGTACACCGGCATGCAGCGCCGGCCGATCTTCGTGCCCTCGGTGGGCAACTTCCGCCAGGGCATGCTGGTGCAGCTGCCCCTGCACCTGGACCTGCTGCCGGGCAAGCCCACGGCCGCCGACCTGCACGACGCCCTGGCTGCGCACTACGCCAAGAGCAACACGCCCGAGCAGTGGGTGCAGGTGCTGCCGCCCACCGAGGACGGCAAGCTGGAGCCCACGGCGCTCAACGACACCAACCGGCTGGAGCTGCGCGTCTTCCCCAACGAAGACCACCGCCACGCCCTGCTGGTGGCGCGCCTGGACAACCTGGGCAAGGGCGCCAGCGGCGCAGCGGTGCAGAACCTGAAGCTGATGCTGGGCCTGTAAGCTGCAAAAACAATAGCTGCCAGCGCTTGCCTGGCGCGGCTTTGAGGCCGTTTTCATTCATATTGCCCCGATCACCGCCCCGTGCCACGCAAAGACAGCCCCAGCCCCTCCACCGCCATGACGCGCGACGAGCGCCGCGCCAGCATCAGCCTGGCGCTGATCTTTGCGCTGCGCATGCTGGGCCTGTTCCTGGTGCTGCCCGTGTTCGCGCTGGAGGCGCGCAAGTACCCCGGCGGCGACGACCCGGCCCTGGTCGGCCTGGCCATGGGCATCTACGGGCTGACGCAGGCCTTCCTGCAGCTGCCCGTGGGCATGGCGTCCGACCGGCTGGGGCGCAAGCGTGTCATCGTGGCTGGCCTGCTGGTGTTTGCCGCCGGCAGCCTGATCGCCGCGCTGGCCGATTCGATCACCGGCCTGCTGGCGGGCCGCGCGCTGCAGGGTGCGGGCGCCGTGTCGGCGGCCGTCACCGCGCTGCTGGCCGACCAGACGCGCGACGCCGTGCGCACCAAGGCCATGGCCCTGGTGGGGGCCAGCATCGGGCTGATGTTCGCCATCGCCCTGGTGGCCGCGCCGCCGCTGGCCGCCCGCGTGGGCCTGGCCGGGCTGTTCGGGCTGACCGGCGTGCTGGCGCTGGCCGGCATCGCTGTGGTGCTGTGGGTCGTGCCGCCCGAGCCCGCGCTGCACCAGGACGTGCCCCGCGGCCGGCTGGCCGAGGTCTGGCGCCACGCCGACCTGCTGCGCCTGAACGCCGGCGTGTTCGTGCTGCACACGGTGCAGATGGCCATGTGGGTGGCCGTGCCCGCCATGCTGCTGCAGGCCGGGCTGCCCAAGGCCGCGCACTGGCAGGTCTATCTGCCGGCGGTGGTGCTGTCCTTCGTCGCCATGGGCGGCCTGTTCGCCATGGAGCGGCGCGGGCGCCTGCGCGCGGCGCTGCTGACCGCCATTGCCCTGGTGCTGGTGGTGCAGGCGGCGCTGGCGCTGCTGTCGGCCGGCGGCGCGCAGCCCACGCTGTGGGTGCTGGGCGGGCTGCTCTTCGTGTTCTTCTGCGGCTTCAACGCGCTGGAGGCGACCCAGCCGAGCCTGGTCTCGCGCATGGCCCCGGCCAACCTGCGCGGCGCCGCCCTGGGCGCCTACAACACGCTGCAGTCCTTGGGCCTGTTCGCCGGCGGCGCCCTGGGCGGGGCGCTGGCCAAGTGGGCCGGCCCCACGGGCCTGTTCGCCGCCACTGCGCTGCTGACGGCGCTGTGGCTGGCCGTCACCTGGCCGCTCAGGCCGGTGGGGCGCGGCGCGCACTGAGCGCGCGTGAACAGGCGCCAAGCGTGCGCGCGCCGGGTTGCAAATCCCCTGGCCGCCACCATTTTCAAGGGTGCGCCTGCACATTCGCGCCGTCAGGCAGCTATGCTGCGCACCGGTGGTTTGAGAAGCCACTTTTTCGCTTATCTGGCCCGAACCTTCTCTTCGTCACTCGGGCTGTCATCAACTCAACAGGAAATTTCTCATGGCATCCGTCAACAAGGTCATCATCGTGGGCAACCTGGGCCGCGACCCGGAGATGCGCACCTTCCCCAGCGGCGACCAGGTGGCCAACGTACGCATCGCCACCACCGACCGCTGGCGCGACAAGAACACGGGCGAGAACAAGGAAGCCACCGAGTGGCACAGCGTGGTCTTCAACGGCCGCCTGGCCGAGATCGTCGGCCAGTACCTGAAAAAGGGCTCGCAGGTGTACGTGGAAGGCAGCCTGCGCACGCGCAAGTGGACCGACCAGAGCGGCCAGGAACGCTACACCACCGAAATCCGCGCCGATGCCATGCAGATGCTGGGCAGCCGCCAGGGCATGGGTGGGCAGGGTGGTGGCTATGACGAAAGCTTCGGCGGCGACAGCGGCGGCGGCTACGAGGCCCCGCGCCGCCCCCCGGCACCTGCGCCCGCGCCTGCGCGCTCCCCGGCGCCTGCTGCCCCCGCGGCGCGCCCGGCACCGGCGCCCATGGCCCCGCCCCCGCGCGCGGCCTCGGGCTTTGACGACATGGACGACGACATCCCGTTCTAAGCCGCAGGCAACCCGGTGTATCCACCATGCGCCGGAATTTCCAGAGCAAAATCAGCTGCTAGCGCCCATCCATCAAGCGCTGGCAGCTATTTTTTTAATAGCAATAATTGGAATCTGACCCCTATTGACTGACCCCTATTGAGGGGCGCACCTCAGGCCAGCGGACGCCGTGGGTCCGGCTCCGCCGGCCCAGTAGCGTCGTCCCCTTCCCAGCGTGCGAAGCCGCGCCAGAGAGGCGGCGAGCCGCGCCAGCGGCTCAGGGGGTTGCCTCTACTTCAACCAGCCCCGCTTGCGAAAGTACAGCATGGGTCCCACGGCGCTGGCGATCATCAGGGCGATGACATAGGCGTAGCCGTATCGCCATTCCAGCTCGGGCATGACGCGGAAGTTCATGCCATAGACGCTGGCGATCAGCGTGGGCGGCAGCAGCGCCACGCTAGCCACCGAGAAGATCTTGATGATCTTGTTCTGGTTGATGTTCAGAAAGCCGACCAGCGCATCCATCAGGAAGTTGATCTTGTCGAACAGGAACTGCGTGTGGCTGTCCAGCGACTCGATGTCGCGCAGGATCTGGCGCGCGTCCTCGAACTGCTCGGCCCCTAGCATCTTGCTGCGCATCAGAAAGCTGACGGCGCGGCGGGTGTCCAGCATGTTGCGGCGGATGCGGCCGTTCAGGTCTTCCTGCCAGGCGATGTCGGCCAGCACGCTCTGGGCGTAGTCGTCCGTCACGTTGCCATCGAGCACCCGCACGCTGACGGCCTTCAGGTCGTCGTAGATGCCCTCCAGCGTGTCGGCGGAGTATTCGACGTCGGTGTCGAACAGCGCCAGCAGCACGTCCTTGGCGTCCTCGATCAGGCCGGGGGCGCGCCGCGCGCGCATGCGCAGCAGGCGAAAGACGGGGATGTCTTCCTCGTGGATGGAAAACAGCACGCCGCAGCTCTTGAGCTCGGCGTTGTGCTGGTTCAGGATGAAGGCCACGCGCACGCTGCGCGGCTCGTCCTCGTCATCGACCAGGAAGTCGCTGCGAAGATGCAGCTCGCCGTTGTCTTCTTCGTAGAAACGGGCGGATTCCTCGATGTCCTCGTCCATCACGTCTTCGGGGATGGACAGGCCGTAGTGCTGCTTGATCCAGCGCTTTTCTTCCAGCGTGGGCGACTGCAGGTCCACCCAGATGGGCTGGAAGCGCTTGAGCTCTTCCAGCGACTCGATTTCTTCCTGGACCAGCCGGCCGTTGGCGAGCGAAAAGATGTTGAGCATGGCTCGCACTCCTTGGTGTTCTTGGCGTTTGCGGTGATGGGGCGAAGGTGCTTTCAACCCCCTGCAGGCCGTCGGCAGTGCGGGAGGGTGAAAGCTACCGACTGGGGTAGCTTTCCATGGCGTCTTTTTTCCTGGAGGTGGAAGGAGGGCAAGGCTTGGCGCGTTGCGCGGCAAGCCCGAAATTATGGCATCGGCGCGCCCATCGCGTGGGCTGGCGCGGTGCCTCAGCGCAGGCCGTGGCGCACCCGCGCCAGCGCGCGGCACAGGTCGGCCCAGGCGGCCGCCTTGGCCTGCGGGGCGCGCAGCAGGTAGGCCGGGTCGTAGCTGACCAGCGCCGGCGTGCCGTCGGGCAGCTGATGTGCGCCGGCGCGCAGCCGGGCCAGCGGCAGCGGGCTGCCCAGCACGGCGCGCGCCGCGCCCAGGCCCAGCAGCAGCACCATGGGCGGGCGCAGGGCGGCCAGGCTCTCGGCCAGCGGCGCGGCGGACACGCCGCCGTCGGCCGCCCCGCGCACCAGGGCCGCCAGCTGCGTGCCGCCCTGGCGGTGCAGGCCGGCGGCGCGCAGCATGTTGTCCAGCAACAGGCCGGCGTCGCCCGCCAGCGGATCGGCGGGGTCGGCGCATTCCAGGATCACCAGCCAGCCACTGCCGGGCCCGGTGCCTGCACTGCCCTGGGCATAGGGCGCAACGGGCGGGGCCAGCAGCACGGGCGGGAGGGCGCTCGCTGCCGTTGCCGGCGTTCGCGCCGGTTCTGGTTCTGGTTCTGGTGCGGGTGCTGGTGGGGGTGCGGGTGGGGGTGCGGGTGCGGGTGCGGCAACCTCGGGCGCCGGCTGCGGCGCAGGGCGGGGCGCAGCCGCCGGTGCCGCAGCGGGCGCATGAGCGAGCGCCGGTGCCGGTGCAGCGGGCGGCGTACGGGTGGCCGGTGCGGTGAACAGGGCGATGCCCATCTCCTGCAGCATCGCCCGCTGGCGGTTGTCCAGGTCCAGGCTCATAGCGGCAGGCTCATGACGATGGCGTCCTCACGCTGGCCATGGACGGCCGGGTAGTAGTGCCTGCGCTCGCCCACGCGGCGGTAGCCGTGGCGCTCATAGATCTGCTGCGCGCGCAGGTTGCTGGTGCGCACCTCCAGCCACAGCCACTGGGCGCCCTGGGCCCGGGCCCACAGCGCCAGCGCGTCCAGCAGCAGGTGGGCCCAGCCCTGGCGCTGGTGGCGCGGGGCGACGGTGATGTTGAGCAGGTGGGCCTCGTCCACGCCGCGCATGGCGATGAAGTAGCCCAGCAGCTCGTCCTGCGCCATGAGCAGCTGGCACTGGTAGCCGGCGGCCATGGCGTCGATGAAGTTGCCGCGGGTCCACGGGTGATCGTAGGCGCTGGTCTCCACGGCCATCAGCAGGTCCAGCCGCGCGGGGGTGAGCGGCTCCAGGTGCGCCTGGACGGGCGCGGTGGCGGCGGAGCGGGCGAGTGCGCTCATGGCCGGGCCGCGGCGCGGCGCGCGGCATCGCGCTCGGCGGTGGTCTGGGCCACCTTGTCGCGCACATAGCGCGGCAGGGCGGCGTTGGCCGCCACGGCCGCGCCTTCGGCCAGCAGCGCGGGCGCCAGGCGCAGCAGGGCGGCTGCGGTGGGGCGCGCCGGCACGTGCGGGGCCTGGGGAGCCAGGCGCTCGCCATAGGCGGCGCGGGCGTTGCCGGCCACGGTGAAGCCCTCGGGCACGGCAATCGCCTGGGGCGCGGACAGGCCGAAATCCGGCGGGCACGACCAGTGGCCGGCCGAGGCGTCGCCCCGCCATTCATAGGGCGCCCAGTACACCTCGTCCATGCGGGCATCCAGGGCGGCCAGCACGCGCGTGCAGCCGTGCTCGGCGCGGGCCTGCTCGGCCACCGCCAGCAGCGTATCCACCGGCAGCGCCGGCACGCCCTGGCCGCCGCGCGCCCCATAGGCCAGCCCCTGGGCCACCGAGCAGGCGGTGCGCAGCCCCGTGAACGAGCCCGGGCCGCGGCCGAAGACCACGGCGTCCAGCCTGTCGAAGGACAGCCCGGCCTGCTGCAGCAGCGTGCGGATGGCGGCGATCAGCGTGGTGGAGGCCTGCGCGCCCCCCGGGCCGTCGTGCTCCAGCACCTGGCTGCCGCGCTGCACGGCAATGGTCAGGGTATCGGTGCTGGTGTCGAAGGCAAGCAGGTTCATGGCCGGGTGATTATCGGCGTGCGCATCGGCGCACGCGCCGCGGGGCCTCTAGACTTTGTGCGCATGCACGCATCCCGTTTCCTGTGCGCGCGCCGCGCGCTTTGCCTGGCGGCCTGCACGGCCGCCCTCCTGCCCTTCGGCCTGGCCGCCCGCCAGGTGCCGCCGCAGTCTGCGGCCCAGGCCCTGCCTGCGCCGGTGGAGGCCGCGCTGCAGCGCGCCAAGGTGCCGCGCGAGGCGCTGGCCGCCGTGGTGATCGACGTGGAGGGCGCCAAGCCGCGCCTGTCCGTGCAGGGCGACGCGGCGGCCAACCCGGCCTCGGTCATGAAGCTGGTCACCACCTTTGCGGCGCTGGAGCTGCTGGGCCCGGCATTCACCTGGGAAACGCCGGTGTACCTGGATGCCCCGCCCCAGGGCGGCAGCCTGCGCGGTAATGTCTATATCAGGGGGCAGGGCGACCCCCGGCTGGTGGTCGAGCGGCTGTGGCTGCTGATGCGCCGCCTGCGCGCGCAGGGCATCTCGGTGATCGTGGGTGACATCGTGCTGGACCGCAGCGCCTTTGCCGTGCCGGCGCACGACGCGGCGCAGTTCGACGGCGAGCCCTGGCGGCCCTACAACGTGGCGCCCGATGCGCTGCTGGTGAACTTCAAGTCGCTCACCTTCGGCTTCGTGCCCGACGAGGCCGCCGGCGTGGCCCGCGTCAGCCACGAGCCGCCACTGGCGCAGCTGGAGCTGCCCGCCAGCGTGCCGCTGGCGCCTGCCGGCACGGCCTGCGGCGACTGGCGCGCCGGGCTGCGCGCCGACTTCACCGACGCCGCACGCCTGGCGCTGGCGGGCAGCTATCCGGCGGCCTGCGGCGAGCGCCAGTGGAGCATTGCCCCTGCCGACCCGCAGGGCTACGCCGCCCGCGCCATCGAGGGCATGTGGCGCGAGCTGGGCGGCAGGCTCACGGGCCAGGTGCGCGACGGGCGCGTGCCGGCAGGGCTGGCGCCGGCGTTTTCCACCACCTCGCCGGCACTGGCCGAGGTGGTGCGCGACATCAACAAGTACAGCAACAACGTGATGACGCAGCAGCTGTTTCTGACGCTGGCGCTGCAGCGCACCGGCCAGGGCAGCCCGCAGGCCGCGCGCGACGTGCTGGGCCGCTGGTGGGACGAGCGCGTGGGCCTGCCCGGCACGCTGGTGGCCGACAACGGCGCCGGCCTGAGCCGCGAAGCCCGCGTCAGCGCCCGCGCCCTGGCGCGCATGCTGCAGCTGGCCTGGGCCTCGCCCGTCATGCCCGAGTTCGTTGCCTCGCTGCCGATCATGGGCGTGGACGGCACGCTGCGCCGGCGCCCGGGCCAAGCCTCCGGCGCGGCGCACCTGAAGACCGGCACGCTGCGCGACGTGACGGCCATCGCCGGCTACGTGCTGGGCGAGAGCGGCCGCCGCCATGTGCTGGTGGCCATCGTCAACCACCACAACGCCCCGGCGGCACGCCCGGCGCTGGATGCGCTGGTGGACTGGGCGCGCCGCGACGCAGAAAAAAAATAGGTGCGGCGCGGGGGTGATTTTGGTGTTTTCCCGCTCCTGCCGGTGGCCGGCGGCCGTTAAGATCGCCCATAAACGAACGTTCGTACTATTTTTTCAACGACAGGTTTCCCCCCTCCAGGAGCATCTGATGAAATTTCGCATGCATTGGGCGGCAGCGGCCGCAGCCGCCACTTTGCTGGCCGCCTGCGGCGGCGGCGGTGCCGACACCACGCCGGCCGCGCCGGTCACCTCCGTCAAGGTTGCGGGCGACAGCCTGGCCGACAGCGGTACCTTCGGCATCAAGTTCACCGTGCAGGGCGCGGGCGACAACGGCGGGCCGACCCTCATCTGGCCCGAGCGCGTGGCCGGCAGCTACAGCCAGAAGCTGTGCCCGCACTACGACCTGACCAGCGGCGCGCTCAACACCCGCGCCAGCTGCACCAACTACGCCGTGGGCGGCGCCGCCATCAACTACTTCAAGGCGCCCAATGCGCCGCAGTCCATCCTGCGCCAGCTGGCCGACCTGGGCGCGGCCGGCTACGGCGCCGGTGACCTGCTGCTGGTCGATGGCGGCGGCAACGACGCCAGCGACCTGATCGGCGCCTACCTGGGCGCCTCCAAGGATGGCGGCGCGGCCTACGCCGCGCTGCTGGGCACCGTGCTGAACGCCGCCACCGTGCAGCAGCTGCTGGGCGGCGGCGCCGCCGGCATGGCGCAGGCGGGCGGGGCCTACATGCAGGCGCTGGCCGTGCGCTTTGCCGGCGCCATCAAGGCCCAGGCACTGGACAAGGGCGCGTCCCGCGTTGCCGTGCTGAACATGCCCGGCGTGACGCTGACGCCCAAGTTCCGCACGGTGCTGGGCTCCATCGCCCAGGCCAACGGCCAGGCCGCCGCAGCCCAGGCCGAGAAGCTGTTCGACGGCTGGGTGCAGGCCTTCAACGCCAAGCTGGCCGAGCAGTTCGCCGGCGACAAGCGCGTGGCTGTGGTGGACTTCTACGCCTCCTTCAAGGACCAGTCCGAACACCCTGCCCAGTACTCCTACGACAACGTGACCACGCCTGTGTGCCCGGTCACCGGCGTGGACGGCAGCGGCCTGCCCACCTACACCTTCCCGACCTGCACCGCCGCCGCCCTGTCGGCCAAGCCGCCGGCCGGCGCCGGCGCCGACTGGTGGCAGCGCTACGCCTTCTCCGACTCCTTCCATCCCACGCCCTACGCGCACCAGCTCATGGGCCAGCTCGTCTCGCGCTCGCTGTCGCAAGCCGGCTGGCTGTGATGCACCGACCCTTTGCAGCAAGGTAACTTTTCCATGACCAAGCAAATCTTGCGGGCCGGCTGCGCGCTGACCCTGCTGGCGGCCTTCGGCGCCGCCCAGGCCCAGGTGGCAGGCACCTGGAGCGTGCGCGTGGGCGCCACCCACATCGCGCCCCAGACCAAGAGCGACGACCTCAGCGCGCCCAGCTTCCCCGGCACCAAGGTGGACGTAGGCAGCGCCAGCGCGCTGACGGGCGGCATCAACTACATGCTGACCGACCACTGGGCCCTCGACCTGCCCGTGGGCCTGCCCTTCAAGCACTCGTTCTACGGCGACGGCGCCATCGACGGCGTGGGCAAGCTGGGCCAGACCAAGGTCGTGCCGGCCACGCTGTTCGCGCAGTACCGCTTTGGCGAACCCAATGCCACCTTCCGCCCCTACGTGGGCCTGGGCGTGACCTACAGCAAGTTCTTCAAGAACCGCAGCACGGCGGCGCTCACGGGGGTGACGGGCGGCTCGCCCGCCAACCCCACCACCGCGCGCATCGACAACAAGTTTGGCCTGACGCCCCAGGTGGGCCTGGTGTGGAACTTCAACGAGCGCATGTTTCTGGACGTGGCGTACTACAAGAGCTTCCTGAAGACCACGTCGCACCTGTCCAGCGGCCAGAGCATCGACATGCGTCTGAACCCCAACGTGTTCGCCATCGGGGTGGGCTGGCGCTTCTGATGGTTTTTGCGTAACTCCAAGGCTTTCAAGGCCGGTCTCCCGCAAGGGAGCCGGCCTTTTTTTTATGCGGCGCAACCAGGCGCGGCCCTGGCCGGCCGGTGCTTACCAGCGCTGGTGCACGCGGTCGTAGGCGTAGTTGCCCAGCTGGCGCTGCGCCGACGGGGCCAGATAGATCTTGTCGGCGAACACGAAGCGCTCGACGTTGGCGCCCGCCAGCAGGGTGCTGGGCGTGCACAGGGCCGAATTGACTTCGCCCGCGCCAATGCCGATGCCCGGGCCTGCATCCACCGAGGTGCAAACGGCGCGTTCGCCGTCCTCGAAGCCGTAGGAGCCGGGCGAGCCCTCGAACACGTTCACGTAGTAGGCCGCGTCGATGTACAGGACGTTCTTGCCCAGGTCCTCGATGGCCACCAGCAGCGCCTGGTTGAAGGCGCGGCTGGCGCGGCCGATCAGGTCTTCCTGGCCGATGGCCTTGGCCCATGGCGAGCGGCTCAGGTCGTAGCTGCCGGTCATCAGCACGTACTTGGCGCCCGAGTCGACCAGGCGGCGGGCCTGCGCGGCCAGGTCCAGGCCGGCCTGGCGGGCATTCGCCACGTACTGCTCCTCGGTCTGCGTGCCGGCGCGCACGGCGGCCATGCCGGCGACGATGTCGGACACCCCGGCGCTCATCAGCACCAGGTCCTTGTCGCCGAAGCGGTGCGTGGCCAGGAACTGGTCGATCTGCTGCGTCACCGTGGGCGTGGCGGCGTTGCCGGCTGCGTCCGGCGTGGCCGCGACGCGGGCATTGCCCTGCGCATAGGCCAGGCCGCCGCTGGCCGCGGGCGTCAGCGTGCGTTCGTAGTGCTCGGCCACCTGCAGCGTCCAGTTGTTCACGCTGCCGTCATTGACGGTGTAGCGCGAGCCGGTCTGGCCCACGTCGGCCAGGCCGTCGCCAAAGGAAATCAGGCGCTCGGGCGTGAGCGCCGACTCGGTGGAACTGGAGCCGCAGGCCGCCAGTAGGGCCGCCGAAGCGCAGGCCGCTGCCAGCAGGGTGCGACGCATCCAATGTGCTGCCATGGAGTTTTCTCCGAAAAAAAGTGGAACAGAGTTTAAGGGGCGGCCGCAGCCGCGCGGGCGAGGCGGTCGCGCACCCCTTCCCATTCGGGGGTGTCGGGGGGCGTTTCCACCCAGATCAGGCGCACGCCGGCGTCATCGAAGCCGCGCAGCGCGGCGAACAGCTCGCGTGCGGCCAGGGCCGCGTCCTGCGGCATCGGGCGCAGCAGCACGCGGCGCGAGGGCGTGCGCAGCGGCGCACGGGCGTAGACAGCCAGGTGGGCGGCGTCCGTGCCCAGCACGTCCAGGCCGGACTGCAGCTGGCGCGCGTCCATCAGGCGCACCGTGGCGCTGGGTGCGTAATGTGCCAAAAGCGTTCCTGAGGCCCGCGGGGCATGCGTTGGTAGCTCATCTTTCGATAGCGGACGCAGGCCGCAGGCGCTCTCGATGGCGTCGCGCGAGATGCTGCCCGGGCGCAGCAGCACGGGCACGCCGCGGGTGCAGTCCACGATGGTCGATTCGATGCCCACTTCGCAGGGCCCGCCGTCCAGTACCAGCAGCTCGGGCCCGAACTCATCGGCCACGTGGGCGGCGGTGGTGGGGCTGACGCGGCCGAAGCGGTTGGCGCTGGGCGCGGCCAGGCCGTGGATGGGCGCGGGCAGCTGGGCGCAGGCGGCCAGCACGGCCTGCGCCGCCGGGTGCGCCGGGCAGCGCAGGCCCACGCTGGCCTGGCCGCCGGCCGCGGCTGCGGCGCGTGAGGGCAGGCGCGGCAAGATCAGGGTGAGCGGGCCGGGCCAGAAGGCGTCGATCAGCGCTTGAGCGAACAGCGGCACCTCGTGGGCGTAGTGCGGCACGGCGGCGCTGCCGGCCACGTGCACGATCAGCGGGTGATCGGCCGGGCGGCCCTTGGCGGCGAAGATGCGCGCCACGGCCTCGGCGTTGTCGGCATCGGCGGCCAGGCCGTAGACGGTCTCGGTGGGCAGGCCCAGCAGCTCGCCCCGGGCCAGGGCCTGCGCGGCAGCCTGCGGGGCGGTGGGGGCGGCAGCGTCCAGGATCACGATGGGCGGGCCGGTTTAAAAGGGCGCGATGCCCAGCAGCGCTGCCGCCTGCAGCGCCGTGGCGCGGGCGCCCTCCGGGCTGGCGGCGGTGACGTTCAGGTGGCCCATCTTGCGCCCGGGCTTCGGGCTGGCCTTGCCGTACAGGTGCAGGTGGCAGCCGGGCAGGCGCAGCACCTGGTACCAAGGCGGGGTGGCGGCGGCGCCGTCCGGGCCGCGCAGCCACAGGTCGCCCAGCAGGTTGAGCATGATGCTGGCGCTGTGCTGGCGCGGCTGCGTGAGCGGCAGGCCGGCCATGCAGCGCACCTGCAGCTCGAACTGCGAGACGTCGGCGCCGTTCTGGCTCCAGTGGCCGCTGTTGTGCGGGCGCGGCGCCATTTCGTTGACGACCAGGCCGCCGCCTTCCAGCACGAAGAACTCGACGCACAGCACGCCCACGTAGTCCAGCCCTTGCGCTATGGATTTCGCAGCTGCCAGCGCTTGTCCAGCAAGGGCTGGAGGCACATTTCCTTCAAAAACCTCGGTCACGGCCAGGATGCCGTCCCGGTGCAGGTTGCGCTGCACCGGCAGGTGGACGAGGGAGCCGTCAGCGCCGCGGGCGACGATGACCGAGCACTCGTGCGCCAGCGGCAGCATCTTTTCCAGCACGCAGGGCACGCGGCCCAGCTGCTGCCAGGCGGCGGCCAGCTCGCCCGGCGTGGCCACGCGCACCTGGCCCTTGCCGTCGTAGCCCAGCCGGGCGGTCTTCAAGATGCCCGGCAGCAGCGCGGCGGCATCCACAGTGGCCAGGGCCGCTTCGCTATCGATGACGGTGTGCGGCGCCACGGGCACGCCGCAGCGCACGAAGTGGGCCTTCTCCGCCGCCCGGTCCTGGGCCACGGCCACGGCGGCGGCCGCCGGCGACACCGGCATGCTGCGCGCCAGCGTCTGCAGCGCGGCGGCGGGCACGTTCTCGAATTCGGTGGTCACGGCCGCGCAGGCGGCGGCCAGCGTGGCCAGGCCCTGCGGGTCGTCGTAGGCGGTGCGGATGTGCTGCTGGCTGACCAGGCCGGCGGGACTTTCGGGGTCGGCGTCCAGCACCGCGGTGGCGTAGCCCATGGCTTGGGCGGCGTGGGCGAACATGCGCCCCAGCTGCCCGCCGCCCAGCACGCCCAGCGTGGCGCCGGGCAGGATGGGGGCGCCGCTCATGGCGCCACCGGCGGCAGCTGCATGGCCCGCGCGGCGGCCGTCTGCTCGGCGCGGAAGGCCGTGAGGCGATCGCGCAGGGCCGCATCTTCATTGGCCAGCAGCGCCACGGCGAACAGGGCCGCGTTGGCCGCACCGGCCGCGCCGATGGCGAACGTGGCCACCGGTACGCCCTTGGGCATCTGCACGATGGAGTGCAGCGAGTCCACGCCCTGCAGATGCCGGCTGGCCACCGGTACGCCCAGCACCGGCACCACGGTCTTGGCGGCGATCATGCCCGGCAGGTGGGCCGCGCCGCCGGCGCCGGCGATGATGGCCTTCAGGCCCCGGCCGGTCGCTTCCTCGGCGTAGGCGAACATGTCGTCGGGCATGCGGTGGGCCGAGACCACGCGCGCCTCGTGGTGAATGCCGAACTGCTCGAGGATGGCCACTGCGTGCTGCATGGTCTCCCAGTCGCTGGAGGAGCCCATGACCACACCGATCTGAATGGTTTGCATGACGTGAAAAGGCGCAGGCTGACAGCGCGCGCCGGGCTGAAACCGCACGATTTTAGGCGGGGCGGTGCAATGCCAGACAATCGGCGGCACAACCCCACCCGCGCGCCCGGCGCGCTTGCCGATTCACAGGGTCACGAGAACATGATGGATGTCACCGTAGAGAATTTTGAAGCCGAAGTCATCGCCGCGTCGATGCAGGTGCCCGTGCTGGTCGATTTCTGGGCGCCTTGGTGCGGCCCGTGCAAGACGCTCGGGCCCATCCTGGAAAAACTGGAGACCGAGTACGACGGGCGCTTCAAGCTGGCCAAGATCGACTCCGATCAGCAGCAGCAACTGGCCGCCATGTTCGGCATCCGCAGCATCCCCACCTGCATTCTGATGATGGACGGCCAGCCGGTGGACGGTTTCATGGGCGCGCAAAGCGAAGGCCAGCTGCGTGCCTTCCTGGACAAGCACCTGCCCAGCCTGGAAGAGCTGGCCGGCCAGGCGCAGGAAGAGGCCGCCCACGAGGCCCTGGAGAGCGGCGACACCGAGGGCGCGCTGGAGCAGCTGCAGCACGCCGTGGCCACCGACCCGGCCAACGACGAGGCGCGCTTTGACTACGTGCGCCTGCTGCTGCAGATGGGCCGCGAGGACGACGCCAAGGTGGCGTTTGCCCCGGTCATCGCCAAGGCCGAGGGCGTGCAGCGCCTGGGCGCCCTGAAGGTGTGGCTGGATGCTCTTGATTTTGTAGCTGCCAGCGCTTACGGGGCGGGCGCTGAGGCCGAATTTGATGCAAAGATCGCGGCCAACCGCCGCGATTTCGACGCGCGCTTTGCCCGCGCCCGCTGGCTGATCGCCCAGCAGCGCTGGACGGACGCCATGGACGAGCTGCTGGAGATCCTGATGCGCGACAAGGCCTGGGAGGGCGGCGCCGCGCGCAAGGCCTACGTGGCCGTGCTGGAGATCATCGATCCCCCGAAGCCCAAGGTGGCCGAGGGCCAGATCCCGCCCGAGGACCCGGTCGTGGCCAGCTACCGCCGCCGCCTGTCCAGCGTGGTGCTCAGCTGACGCCCCTGGCCCGCCGCGGCGCCGCCGCCGGGGCGCTGGCAGCGGCGGCAGCGCTGCTGCTGGCCGGCTGCGTCAGCGCGCCGCCGCCGCCCGACGCCTTGATCACCGGCACGGCGATCTCGCGCGAGCGCCTGTACGTGCCGCCCGAAGCGGTCTTCGAGGCCGCGCTGGTGGACGTGACGCGCGTGGGCGAGCCGCCGCTGGTGCTGGCGCGCCAGCGCGTGGCCGACGCCGGCGGGCCGCCCTACGCACTGCGCCTGCCCTACCACCAGGCCGACATCCGCCCCGGCGGCCGCTACGAGGTGCGTGCCGCCACCACCCTGCACGGCCGGCTGTGGCTGGACACGCCGGGCGTGCACCCGGTGCTGCTGAGCCCGCAGTTTCGCCACGTGGACGTGATCCTGGCGCGCCTGCCGCAGCTGCCGGCCTCGCAGGACGCCGCCGTGCCGCTGCGCCAGACCTGGTGGCGGCTGGTGGAGCTGGTGGACGGCCCGCCCGTGGGCGAGCCGGCACCCGGGGCGGGCCCGGCCCATCTGGTGCTGGCGCGCGACGAGGCGCGCGTGGTGGGCTCGGGCGGCTGCAACCGCTTTGCCGGGCATTTCGCGCTGGAGGGCGGGCGGCTGCGCTTCTTCGGCCTGGGCTCGTCGCTGCGCCTGTGCCTGGACGGCGGCGCCAGCGAGCTGGCCTATTTGCAGCAGCTGGGCGCCGTCACTTCCTATTTGCAGGAAGCCCGCACGCTGGAGCTGCGCGGCGACAAGGGCCAGCCGCTGCTGCGCTTCGTCGCCGCCGAGCGCGGCGAGCTGCGGCTGGAGGACGACGAGCCGCAGATGCTGCCGCAGTGAAGGCAGGCCAGGGCGCCTTCAGCCGGCCAGGCGCTGCAGTGCCTCGCGGTACTTGGCGGCGGTCTTCTCGACCACCTCGCGCGGCAGGCGCGGCGAGGGCGCCGTCTTGTCCCAGGGCTTGCCGCTGACCTGGGCCTGCTCCAGCCAGTCGCGCACGAACTGCTTGTCATAGCTGGGCGGGTTCTCGCCACGCTCCAGGGCGTCGGCGTAGCCTTCCACCGGCCAGTAGCGCGAGCTGTCGGGGGTCAGCACCTCGTCCATCAGCACCAGCTGGCCGGCTGGGTCCAGGCCGAACTCGAACTTGGTGTCGGCAATGATCATGCCCTTTTCCAGGGCGATGGCGGCGGCCGTCTCGTACAGCTGGATGGACACGTCGCGGATGCGGGTGGCCAGCTCCAGGCCGATCATCTCCACGGTGCGCTCGAACGTGATGTTCTCGTCGTGCGCGCCCATGGCCGCCTTGGCGGCGGGGGTGTAGATGCTGTGCGGCAGCTTCGCGGCGTTGGTCAGCCCTGGCGGCAGCGGCACGCCGCAGACCGAGCGCGACTCCTGGTACTCCTTCCAGCCGCTGCCGGCCAGGTAGCCGCGCACCACCGCCTCCACGGGGATGGGCTGCAGGCGCTGCACCAGCATGGAGCGGCCGCGCACCTGGGACGCCTCCTCGGGCGCCACGACGCTCTCGGGGCTTTCGCCCGTCAGGTGATTGGGCACCACGTGGCCCAGCTTGTCGAACCAAAACAGCGCCATCCGGGTGAGCAGCTCGCCCTTGCCGGGAATGGGCTCGCCCATGATCACGTCGAAGGCCGAGAGCCGGTCGCTGGCCACCATCAGGATGCGGTCCTCGCCCACGGCGTAGTTGTCGCGCACCTTGCCGCGCGCCAGCAGGGGCAGCGAAGTCAGGGCCGAGGTATGCAGGGCGGGGGCTGAAGGCTGGGTCATGGCGTAGGGCGTGCAGAAGCTGGCCGGCGTGCGGCGCAGCGGGGCGGACGAAAAAAGGAGAAAAAGGGGGAGGGGAAACGGTGGGCCTGCAGAGCGGCGCGCGATTCTAGCGGGCGGCCTGCGCGCGGGGCCAAGCAAACGATTGTGCAGCCTTTCCCCGGCTTTGACATCTGCCTGCCTTATTCCTTGCGTAGCACCCGGCAATCGGTTTGCCTTTGACTGGCCGCACGCGCATAGTGGCCGCAGATCTGGATGCATTCAAGTTCGCCAGCCGTACCGCCAGCCTGCAACGGGTGTGCCGGGCGGCGTTCTTCAACGGTGTCAGTCGCAGGAGGCTTCTTTTATGAACTTGACGATCAGCGGTCATCACCTGGAAGTGACCCCCGCCTTGCGTGCCTACGTGGTCACCAAGCTCGATCGCATCACCCGCCACTTCGACCAGGTGGTCGATGTCAAGGTGCTCCTCACGGTGGAAAAGCAAAAGGAGAAAGACCGGCGCCAGCGCGCCGAATGCACGCTGCGCGTCAAGGGCAGCGACCTGTTCGTGGAAAGCAGTCACGCCGACCTGTACGCCGCCGTGGACGAGCTCATGGACAAGCTCGACCGCATGGTGGTGCGCTACAAGGACCGCATGCAGGACCACCAGGCCGGCGTGCGCCGCGCTACCCTGCAGGCCGCCGGCGCCAGCGCTGCCGCCTGATTGCGCTGGTGTGCCCCGCCTGCCACAGGCAGGGATATCGACCGCCCCAAGGGGCGGTTTTTTGTTGCCCTTGGATACACTCCAAGGGTTTTCGCCAGGGGTGCATAATCCTCGCTCACTGACCATGAATCGACTTGCTTCCATCCTCCCCGCCGCCCACGTGCTCGTAGGCGTCGATGCCACCAGTAAAAAGCGTGCATTCGAAGAGGCGGGGCTGCTGTTTGAAAGCCAGCACGGCCTGTCCCGGGCGCTGATCACGGACAGTCTGTTTGCGCGCGAACGGCTGGGCTCCACGGGCCTGGGTCACGGGGTGGCCATCCCGCACGGACGCATCAAGGGCCTGAAGTCGCCCATGGCCGCGGTGTTCCAGCTGGCGCAGCCCATTGGCTTTGACGCGCCGGACGAGCAGCCGGTGGCGCTGCTGATCTTCCTGCTGGTGCCCGAGGCGGCCACGCAAAAGCACCTGGAAATCCTCTCGGAAATCGCCGAGCTGCTGAGCGACAGCGCCCTGCGCGAGCGCCTGAAGGCCTGCCAGAACGCGGAGCAGCTGCACGGCATGATCGCCAACTGGCAGTCCGCGCAGGCACCCCTGCCGCGCGACGACAACCCTTAAGGCGCGCACCGCCCGCACCCGCTGCCGTGAAGCCCAACGTCGTCAGCGCAGACGTTCTGTTCGAAGAGTTCCGCGGCCTGCTCAAGTGGCAGTGGATTGCGGGGCTGGGCGCCTCCGAGCGCCGCTTTGCCGAGGTGGCGGTACGGGCCGCCCGCTCCAGTGCCGACCTGGTCGGCTACCTGAACTACATCCATCCCTACCGCGCACAGATCCTGGGCGAGCGCGAGATCGCATACTTGTCCAACGCCACGCCCGAGGACTGCCAGCGGCGCATCGCGCGCATCGTCACGCTGGAGCCGCCGGTACTGGTGCTGGCCGACGGCCAGGAGGCGCCGGCCGAGCTGCTGTCCATGTGCGAGCGGGCGCAGATTCCGCTGTTCGCCACGGCCGAGTCGGCGGCCTTCGTCATCGACGTGCTGCGCACCTACCTGTCCAAGCACTTTGCCGACCGCACCACCATGCACGGCGTGTTCATGGACATCCTGGGCCTGGGCGTCTTGATCACGGGTGAATCGGGCCTGGGCAAGAGCGAGCTGGGGCTGGAGCTGATCTCGCGCGGCAACGGCCTGGTGGCCGACGATGCGGTGGACCTGTACCGCATCAACCAGACCACCATCGAGGGCAAGTGCCCGGAGCTGTTGCAAAACCTGCTGGAGGTGCGCGGCATCGGCCTGCTGGACATCCGCGCCATCTTTGGCGAGTCGGCCGTGCGCAGGCGCATGCGCCTGAAGCTCATCGTGCATCTGGTGCGCAAGGAAACGCTGGAGCGCGACTACGAGCGCCTGCCCTACGAGCCCCTCACCCAGGACGTGTTGGGCGTGCCGGTGCTCAAGGTGATCATCCAGGTGGTGGCCGGGCGCAACATCGCCGTGCTGGTGGAGGCCGCCGTGCGCAATACCATCTTGCAGCTGCGCGGCATCGATACCTACCAGGAATTCATCGAGCGCCACCGCCGCGCCATGGAGCGCGGGGGCACCTGAGGCGCCAGCGTCAGGTGCTGGCCGCCTTGGCCGCGCAGGCGGCGCACTGGCCGTACAGCGACATGGCGTGGTCGTGCACCACCCAGCCCATCTCGCGGGCGATCAGCGTCTGGCGCTTTTCGATCTCGGGGTCGTAGAACTCCTCGACCCGGCCGCACACGGTGCAGATGAAATGGTCGTGGTGCTGGCCTTCGTTGAGCTCGTAGATCGCCTTGCCGCCCTCGAAGTTGCTGCGGATCAGGATGCCGGCCTGCTCGAACTGCGTGAGCACGCGGTACACGGTGGCCAGGCCGATGTCCGAGCGCTCGTCCAGCAGCACGCGGAACACGTCTTCGGCCGTCATGTGGCGCTGGGCGCCGCTTTGAAAGATTTCAAGGATCTTCAGGCGCGGCAGGGTGGCCTTCAGGCCCGTGCTCTTGAGTTCCTCGATGTTTTTCATGTAAGCCCCCTGGTGTGCCAGTCGTGTGCCGGATGGCTGCGCGCTCAAGGCCCCGAAAATCCTGCCGCTACAATGGTCCGGATCATAGCCTTATGCCTGTTTCCATGTCCTCTGCCGCCCTTTGGCTCGCCCGCTGGGGCGCTCTCGTCGTGTTTGGCGCCGGGCTGGCCGGCTGCTCCGGCACGGCCCACCGCGTGGCCAATGCGGTCACCCCCTACCGCATCGATGTGGTGCAGGGCAACTTCATCTCCAGCGAGCAGGTCGCCGCGCTGCAGCCCGGCATGGGCCGCCAGCAGGTGCGCGAAATCCTGGGCACGCCGCTGATGAGCAGCCTCTTTCACGCCGATCGCTGGGAATACGTCTTCACCCTGAAGCGTCCGGGCGTGGAGGTGCAGTCGCGCCGCCTGACGGTGTTCTTCAAGGAGGGCGTGCTCGAGCGCACCGAGGGTGACGAGATGCCCAGCGAAGCCGATTTCGTCGCCTCGCTGTCCACCAAGGTGTCCAAGCCCAAGGTGCCGCAGCTGGAGGCCACCGAGGCGCAGCTGGAGCGCTTCCCGGCCAGGCCTGCCACCGCGCCGGCGCTGGACGCCCAGCCGCCCGAGCCCGAGGCGCCCGCCGCGCACTACCCGCCGCTGGAGTCGCCGCGCCGCTGAGCGCCGCGCCGCCCGCCCCCCTCCCGCCCCGCTGCCGACATGACCGCTGCTGCTGCTTTATCTTCCTCCGCTCCCCGCCGCGTGGCCGTGGCGGGCGCCTCCGGCCGCATGGGCCGCATGCTGATCGAGGCCATCGCCGCCAGTGGCGACCTGACCCTGGCCGGCGCGCTGGACCAGCCCGGCAGCCCCGGCATCGGCCAGGACGCCATGGCCTTCCTGGGCCGCGCCAGCGGCGTGGCCATCACCAGCGACCTGCGCGCGGGCCTGGCCGGCGCCGACGTGCTGATCGACTTCACCCGCCCCGAGGGCACGCTGGCCCACGCCGCCGCCTGCGCCGAGGCCGGCGTGCAGCTGGTCATCGGCACCACCGGCTTTTCCGACGCGCAAAAGCAGCAGCTGCAGGCGCTATCGCAGCAGGTGGCCATGGTGCTGGCGCCCAACATGAGCGTGGGCGTGAACGTCACCCTGAAGCTGCTGCAGCTGGCCGCGCGCTCGCTCGACGACAGCTACGACATCGAGATCATCGAGGCCCATCACCGCCACAAGGTGGACGCGCCCTCGGGCACGGCGCTGAAGATGGGCGAGGTCATCGCCCAGGCGCAGGGCACCCAGCTGGCCGACCGCGCCGTCTATGAGCGCTACGGCCACACCGGCGAGCGCCGCGCCGGCAGCATCGGCTTTGCCACCGTGCGCGGGGGCGACATCGTGGGCGACCACACGGTGCTGTTCGCCGGCACCGGCGAGCGCGTGGAGATCACGCACAAGTCCAGCAGCCGCGCCGGCTACGCCCAGGGCAGCCTGCGCGCCGTGCGCTTTCTGGCGGGCCAGCGCACGGGCATGTTCGACATGTTCGACGTGCTGAACCTGCGCGACTGAACGCCCGCGGCCCCATGAACGGCCTGCAGTGGTTGCGCCAGGGCGATGCGGTCACGCAGGCCACGGCGGCGCTGCTGCTGGCCATGTCGGTGGCCAGCTGGGTCGCCATTTTCTGGAAGCTGTACCTGACGGCGCGTGCCCGCGCCGACGTGCCGCGCGCGGCCGCCGCCTTCTGGCAGGCCGGCGCGCTGGACGAGGCGCCGGCGCGCGTGGCGCCCTTTGACCGCGCGGCGCTGGTGCTGCCGCTGGTGCAGGCCGCCGCGCGCACGGTGGACCCCGCTGCCCGCAACGCGGCCCTGGCCGGGCAGGGCGGGCTGGAGCAGCGCCTGACGCGCAGCCTGCGCGGCGCCCTGCACGGCGTGCTGGCGCGGCTGCAGTGGGGCCAGGTGCTGCTGGCGACTGTCGGCTCCACCGCGCCCTTCGTGGGGCTGCTGGGCACCGTCTGGGGCATCCACCACGCGCTGGCGGCGCTGGCCGGCAACCAGCAGATCACCATCGAGCGCCTGGCCGGCCCGGTGGGCGAGGCGCTGGTCATGACCGCCGCCGGCCTGGCCGTGGCCATTCCTGCCGTGCTGGCCTACAACTGGTTCGGCCGCTCCATCGCCACCGTCGAGGCCGAGCTGGAAGGCTTTGCCCGCGACCTGCGCGCCCTGCTGCTGGATGGCGGCGCCGGCGCCGACTGAAGCGCAGGCCGACCATGGCATTCGGCCGCCTCGAACGCCCCCGCACGAGCGTGCCCATGAGCGACATCAACGTCACGCCGCTGGTGGATGTGATGCTGGTGCTGGTGGTGATCTTCATCCTGTCGGCGCCGCTCTTGGCCAGCAGCATCCGCCTTGAGCTGCCGCGCGCCGACGCCGTGCAGGGCCCGGCCAGCGCCGGCCGGCCGCTGAGCGTGGTGCTGGACGCCGCCGGCCAGGCCTACGTGCAGGACCAGCCGGTGGCCGACGCCGCCCTGGCCGATCGCCTGCGCGAGCTGGCGGCGCGCCAGCCTCAGGCGGAGATCGCCCTGCGCGCCGACACTGCCGTGCCCTACGGCCGGGTGGTGCAGGTCATGGCCGCGGCGCACGCGGCCGGGCTGACGCGCATCGGCTTCGTGACGGAACCGGCGGCGCTACCAAATAAAGAGCTGCCTGCGCAGTGACTGCGGGCGTTTGCGCTTGATTTGGTGCTGAAAGGCGCCCCAGTCAAGCGCCAGCAGCTATTGTTTTTGAAGTCCGGCCCTTGCGGGGCGTGGGCCTAGAATCGGACACGACAGCGACGCCGCGGGCCTGCCCGGCGCACGGATTTTTCTCTTTCCCCCCAGCCATGCAAGACAAGTACAACCCCGCCGAGGTGGAGCGCGCCGCGCACGCCCACTGGAACGCGCGCGACGCCTACCGCGTGACCGAAGACGCTTCGAAGCCAAAGTTCTACGCCTGCTCCATGCTGCCGTATCCCAGCGGCAAGCTGCACATGGGCCACGTGCGCAACTACACCATCAACGACATGCTCACGCGCCAGCTGCGCATGCAGGGTTACAACGTGCTGATGCCCATGGGCTGGGACGCCTTCGGCCTGCCGGCGGAGAACGCGGCGCTGAAAAACAAGGTGCCGCCCGCGCAGTGGACCTGGGACAACATCGCCTACATGAAGCGGCAGATGCAGGCCATGGGCCTGGCCATCGACTGGAGCCGCGAGATCGCCACGTGCGACCCGCAGTACTACAAGTGGAACCAGTGGCTGTTCTTGAAGATGCTGGACAAGGGCATCGCCTACCGCAAGACACAGGTCGTCAACTGGGACCCGGTGGACCAGACCGTGCTGGCCAACGAGCAGGTCATCGACGGACGCGGCTGGCGCACCGGCGCGCCGGTGGAAAAGCGCGAGATCCCCGGCTACTACCTGAAGATCACCGACTACGCCCAGGAGCTGCTGGACCATGTGCAGCTGGGCGGCGAGAAGGCCACGCTCACCGGCTGGCCCGACAAGGTGCGGCTGATGCAGGAGAACTGGATCGGCAAATCCAGCGGCGTGCGCTTTGCCTTCCCGCATGACATCCGCGGGGCGGACGGGGCGCCGATCGAAGGCGGCCGCATGTACGTCTTCACCACGCGCGCCGACACCATCATGGGCGTGACGTTTTGCGCCGTGGCGCCCGAGCACCCGCTGGCCCAGCACGCAGCCGCCGCCAACCCGCAGCTGGCCGCCTTCATCGAGGAATGCAAAAAGGGCGGCACGACCGAGGCCGAGCTGGCCGCCCGGGAAAAGGCCGGCATGCCCACCGGCCTGCACGTCACGCACCCGCTCACCGGCGAGCACATCCCCGTGTGGGTGGGCAACTACGTGCTCATGGGCTATGGCGACGGCGCCGTCATGGGCGTGCCGGCCCACGACGAGCGCGACTTCGCCTTTGCGCTGAAGTACGGCCTGCCCATCAAGCAGGTCATCTTGGTCGATGGCGAGGCGTTCGACTTCCAGCGCTGGCAGGACTGGTACGGCGACAAGGAGCGCGCCGTCACCGTCAACTCCGACAACTTCAGCGGGCTGCCGCACAAGGACGCCGTGGCCGCCGTGGCCCACGCCCTGCAGCAAAAGGGCCTGGGCGAGCTCAAGACCACCTGGCGCCTGCGCGACTGGGGCGTATCGCGCCAGCGCTACTGGGGCACGCCGATCCCCATCATCCACTGCGCAGACTGCGGCCCCCAGCCCGTGCCCGAAAAAGACCTGCCCGTGGTGCTGCCCGAAGGCCTGGTGCCGGACGGCTCGGGCAACCCGCTGGTGCATAGCGAGGCCTTCCACGCCGGCGTGACCTGCCCGTGCTGCGGCAAGGCCGCGCGGCGCGAGACGGACACCATGGACACGTTCGTGGACTCGTCGTGGTACTTCATGCGCTACTGCGACGCGAACAACCACGAGAGCATGGTGGCCGAGGGCGCTGATTACTGGATGCCGATGGACCAGTACATCGGCGGCATCGAGCACGCCATCCTGCACCTGCTGTATGCGCGCTTTTGGACCAAGGTCATGCGCGACCTGGGGCTGGTCAAGGTCGATGAGCCCTTCACCAAGCTGCTCACCCAGGGCATGGTGCTCAACCACATCTACAGCCGGCGCACGGCGCGCGGCGGCAAGGAATACTTCTGGCCGCACGATGTGGAGCATGTGCTGCAAGACGACGGCAAGGTCATCGGCGCGCAGCTCAAGACCGCGGTGGACAGCGCCGACGGCCTGCTGCCCGTGGGCACGCCCATCGACTACGAGGGCGTGGGCACCATGTCCAAGTCCAAGAACAACGGGGTCGATCCGCAGGAGCTGATCGAGAAATACGGCGCCGACACCGCGCGCCTGTACACCATGTTCACCTCGCCGCCCGAGCTGACGCTGGAGTGGAACGACGCCGCCGTCGAGGGCAGCCACCGCTTTTTGCGCCGGGTCTGGAACTTCGGCATGAAGCTGGCCGCCATCGACCAGGCCGCCGCCCAGGCCAGCGTGGCCGGCGCCGCCCGCCTGCAGGACGTGGCCTTCGGCCCCGCCGCGCGCGCGCTGCGCCTGGAGATCCACACGGTACTCAAGCAGGTGCACTACGACTACCAGCGCATGCAGTACAACACCGTGGTCTCGGGCGCCATGAAGATGATCAACGCGCTGGAGCATTTCAGCGCGCAGGGCGACGCCGGCGGCCAGGTGGCGCTGATCGAGGGTTTTTCCATCCTGCTGCGCGTGCTGTACCCGGCCACGCCGCACATCACCCACGCGCTGTGGCAGGACCTGGGCTACGCCGCCGAGCTGGGCGACCTGCTGGACGCGCCCTGGCCCCAGGTGGACCCGTCTGCCCTGGTGCAGGACGAGCTCGAGCTGGTGCTGCAGATCAACGGCAAGCTGCGCGGCGCCGTGCGCGTGCCCGCCAGCGCCGACCAGGCCGCCATCGAGGCGGCGGCCCTGGCCAGCGAGGAATTCGCCAAGTTCGCCGAAGGCCGCGCGCCCAAGAAGGTCGTGGTCGTGCCCGGCCGCCTCGTGAACGTGGTCGTCTGACCGAATCCGCAGGACTGCCCGCCATGATGCTGCACAAGCGCACCCTTCTCGCCCTGCTGGCCACCGCGCCGCTGGCCGCCTGCGGCTTTCGCCTGCGCGGCGTGCCGCAGTTCGGCTTTTCGTCGCTGTACGTGCAGGCGCCGGCCGCCTCGCCCCTGGCGCGCGAGCTGCGCCGCACGCTCGAAGGCTCGGGCGGCGCGCTCACGGTGCTGACCGAGCCGCAGCAGCTGCCCCAGGCCCAGGCCGTGCTGGAGATCCTCTCCGAGCAGCAAGAGCGCGTGGTCGTCGGCCAGAACGCCTCCGGCCAGGTGCGCGAGCTGCAGCTGCGCCTGCGCGTGCGCTTTCGCCTGCGCGGGCAGGACGGGCAGGAGTGGATCGCCCCCACCGAGGTCGTGCAGCAGCGCGACGTCAGCTACAACGAGACCATCGCCCTGTCCAAGGAAGGCGAGGAGGCGCTCTTGTTTCGCAACATGCAGACCGACGTGGTGCAGCAGCTGCTGCGCCGCCTGGCAGCGGCCAAGGTGCCGCGTTGACTATGCTTTTGATAGCTGCTGGCGCTTGTCCAGCAAGCGCTGGAGGCCGATTTGGCTGTAACTCGGCAGGGCGCCCATGCAGCTAGCCCTGCCGCAGCTGGCCGCCCACCTGGCCAAGAGCGTGCAGCCGCTGTACGTGCTGCACGGCGACGAGCCGCTCTTGCAGCAGGAGGCGCTGGACGCCATCCGCGCCGCCGCCCGCGCGGCTGGCTACAGCGAGCGAAGCAGCTTCACGGTGGCCGGCGCCCACTTCGACTGGAGCGCCGTGCTGGCCGCCGGCGGCTCGCTGTCGCTGTTTGCCGACCGGCAGATCGTGGAGATCCGCATCCCCACCGGCAAGCCCGGCAAGGACGGCTCGGCAGCGCTGCAGCAGATCGCCGAGGCGGCGCGCGGCAATGACGGCGTGCTCACCATCGTCACCCTGCCGCGGCTGGACAAGCCCACCAAAAGCAGCGCCTGGTTCGGCGCGCTGGAAGGCGGCGGCGTGGCGGTGCAGATCGACCCGGTCGAGCGCGCCCAGCTGCCCGCCTGGATCGCCCAGCGCCTGGCCGCCCAGGGCCAGCGCGTGGCCAGCGGCGAGGCCGGCCAGCGCACGCTGCAGTTCTTCGCCGACCGGGTGGAGGGCAACCTGCTGGCCGCGCACCAGGAGATCAGCAAGCTGGCCCTGCTGCACCCTGCGGGCGAGCTGCCCGAGGGCGCCGTGGAGGCTGCCGTGCTCAACGTGGCCCGCTACGACGTCTTCAAGCTGAGCGAGGCCGTGCTGTCCGGCCAGGCCCTGCGCGTGCAGCGCATGCTCGACGGCCTGCAGGCCGAAGGCGCGGCCGCCGTGCTGGTGCACTGGACGCTGGCCGAGGACATCCGCGCCCTGAAGCGCACCCGCGACGCCCTGAACGCCGGCAAGCCCCTGCCCGTGGCGCTGCGCGAAAACCGCGTCTGGGGCCCGCGCGAGCGCTTGTTCGCCCCCATCGTGGAGCGCGCCAGCGACGCCGCCCTGTCGCGCCTGCTGCAGTCCGCGCACACCGTGGACGGCATCGTCAAGGGCCTGCGCGCCCCCGACTGGCCGCAGGACGCCTGGCAGGCCCTGCAGCGCCTGGCGCAGCAGGTGTGCTGGGTGGCAGGCACTGCACCTAAAAGAGCATGAAAAATGCCTCCAGCCCTTGCTGGAAAAGCGCCGGCAGCTATCAATAGAGAAGCGAACAATCAGCCGGCGGCCAGCGCCGCCTGCGCCTGGCCCGCCCACTGCCCCAGGCCGTCCACCAGCGCCTGGTGGCTGAACGAGCAGCTTTCCTCGGTGAACAGCGCGCCGGCCTCCAGCCGGTCCAGCAGGCCCAGCAGCACCTCGCCGTAGCGTGGGGGCAGGGCGGCCAGCAGCACGGCGTGGCCGCGGGCGGCCTGGCTGAAGGCGTGGTTGGTGAGGCGCAGGTCGGCCAGCTGGCGCAGGTCGGACTGGAAGTTGTGCAGCTGCTGCAGGGCAAGGGAGGCGGTCATGGCCGGCGAGCGTAGCGGTTGAACGCGATGCGTCAAAATCGCGCCCATGAACGCGCTCAACATCGCTGAATACACCCAGACCCTCGGTTTGCAGGCAAAAGCGGCCTCCGCGCTTATGGCGCAAGCGCCGGCAGCTATCAAAAACAAAGCACTGCTGGCCCTGGCCCGGCTGCTGCGCCAAAGCGGCGAGCCGCTGGCCGCCGCCAATGCGCTGGACCTGCAGCGCGCCCGCGCGGCCGGCCTGGCCGAGCCGATGGTGGACCGCCTCAAGCTCACGCCCCGGGTGCTGGAGACCTGCGCCTTGGGCTGCGAGCAGCTGGCCGCCATGGCGGACATCATTGGCGAGACGCAGGGCATGGTGCAGCAGGACAGCGGCATCCGCGTGGGCCGCATGCGCGTGCCCATCGGCGTGTTCGGCATGATCTACGAGAGCCGGCCCAACGTGACCATCGAGGCGGCCAGCCTGTCCATCAAGAGCGGCAACGCGGCGATTTTGCGCGGCGGCTCGGAGGCGATTGACTCCAACCGCGCGCTGGCCGCGCTGGTCACCCAGGCGCTCACCGAGGCCGGACTGCCCGCGCACGCCGTGCAGCTGGTGGAGACCACCGACCGCGCCGCCGTGGGCCAGCTGATCGCCATGCCCGAATACGTGGACGTGATCATCCCGCGCGGCGGCAAGGGGCTGATCGAGCGCATCAGTGCCGAAGCGAAAGTGCCCGTCATCAAGCACCTGGACGGCAACTGCCACACCTATGTGGACGACCCCTGCGACATCGACATGGCCGTGCGCGTGGCCGACAACGCCAAGACCAGCAAGTACAGCCCCTGCAACGCCACCGAAAGCCTGCTGGTGGCGCGCGGCGTGGCGGACGAGTTTTTGCCCAGGATCGGCGCCATCTATGCCGCCAAGGGCGTGCAGATGCGCGGCTGCCCCGAATCGCTGGCGATTTTGCGCGCAGTGCAGGGCGCCGACCTGGCCGAGGCCACCGAGCAGGATTGGAGCGAGGAATACCTGGCGCCCATCATCAGCATCAAGGTGGTGGCCGGCATCGACGAGGCTATTTGCCACATCAACCGCTACGGCAGCCACCACACCGACGCCATCCTGACGCGCGACCACCTGCACGCGCAGCGCTTTTTGCGCGACGTGGACTCGGCCAGCTGCATGGTCAACGCCAGCACGCGCTTTGCCGACGGCTTCGAGTACGGGCTGGGTGCAGAAATCGGCATCAGCACCGACAAGTTCCACGCCCGCGGGCCGGTGGGCATCGAGGGGCTGACCTCGCTCAAGTGGGTGGTGCTGGGCGAGGGCGACGTGCGCGTTTGACGCGCGCGACCAAGCCATGAAGATCATCATCCTCGGGGCCGGCCGCGTCGGCCAGAGCGTGGCCGAGAGCCTGGTGTCGGAGAAGAACGACATCACCGTCATCGACACCGATGCGCGCCGCCTGCGCGAGCTGCAGGACCGCTACGACCTGCGCGGCGTGGTGGGCAACGGCATCGACCCGGCCGTGCTGGCCGAGGCCGGCGCGCGCGACACCGACCTGCTCATCGCCTGCGCCGCGCAGGACGAGACCAACCTGGTGTGCTGCAAGGTGGCGCAGCTGGTCTTCAGCATCCCCACGCGCATCGCGCGCGTGCGCTCCTCGGGCTTCGCGCTGGAGGAGGGCAGCGGCCTGCTGGGCAAGGACGGCTTCGGGGTGGACCGCATCATCTGCCCGGAGGAGTCGCTGACGCGCTACATCGGCAAGCTGGTGGAGTACCCCGAGGCCCTGCAGGTGCGCGAATTCGCTGGCGGACGGGCCTGCCTGGTGTCGGTGCGCGCGCGCGCCGGCGCGCCGCTGGTGGGCATGCAGATCGCCACCATGCGCGAGTCGGCGCCGGACGTGGCCATGCGCATCGTGGCGATCTACCGGCGCTTTCCCGATGAGCCCGACCGCTTCGTGCCTTGCGACGGCTCCACGCGCGTGGAGCCGCTGGACGAAGTCTTCGTGCTGGCCGGGCGCGAGCGCGTGGCGCAGATCCTGTCGTCGCTGCACTGCCGGGGCGGCCAGCCCACGCGGCCCGTGCGGCGCATCATGATCGCCGGTGGCGGGCGCGTGGGCCTGCGCCTGGCGCGCCAACTGGGCCAGCAAGGGCGCTTTCACATCAAGGTGCTGGAGGAAGACGCCGGGCGCTGCATGCAGCTGGCCTCCGAGCTACCGCCCGATGTGCTGGTGCTCAACGGCGACACCACCGACGAGGACCTGCTGGCCGGCGAGGGCATCGAGGAGGTGGACCTGTTTTTGGCCCTGACCGACGACGACGAAGACAACATCATGGCCTGCCTGCTGGCCAAGCGCATGGGCGCCAGCCGGGTGCTGGCGCTGATCAACCGGCGCAGCTACGCCGACCTGATGCACGGCACGCAGATCGACATCGCCCTGTCGCCGGCGCAGGCCATGCTCGGGGAGCTGTTGGCCTACGTGCGCCGCGGCGACGTGCAGGCCGTGCACAGCCTGCGCCGGGGCGTGGCCGAGGCGCTGGAGATCGTGGCGCGCGGCGACCGCAAGACCTCGCGCGTGGTCGGCCGGCGCGTCGATGAGATCCGCCTGCCCCCTGAGGTGCACATGGGCCTGATCGTGCGCGGCCTGCCCGATGCGGCGCCCGCAGAGGCGGGGAGCGCCGCACCCGAGCCGCTGCCCGAGCCGCAGGTCATCATCCCGCGCAGCCACACCGTGATCGAGAGCAACGACCACGTGGTGTTCTTCCTGCCGCACAAGCGCCTGGTGCGCGAAGTCGAGCGGCTGTTTCGCGTCAGCGCCACATTTTTCTGACCGCGCTGTCCGCCCATGTCTGATTTGCTGCCCGTTCTGCGCGTGCTCGGCGCTCTGCTGGCCATGTTTGCGCTGTCGCTGCTGGTGCCGCTGGCCGCGTCGCTGTGGGCCGGCGAGGCGCTGTGGCATGAATACGCTCTGGCCATGGCCGTCACGCTGGGCGTGGCCGCCATCTTGTGGTGGGGCCTGCGCGAGCACCGGCGCGAGCTGCTGCCGCGCCACGGCATCATGCTGGTGTCGCTGGTGTGGGTGGTCACGCCGTTCTTTGCGGCGCTGCCGCTGCTGCTGGTCATGCAGGAGATCGGGCGGCCGCTGTCGTTCACGCACGCGTACTTCGAGGCCGTCTCGGGCCTCACCACCACCGGCTCCACGGTGCTGTCGCGCCTGGACGAGCTGCCGCTGTCGGTGAACATGTGGCGCACCTTCATGCAGTGGATCGGCGGCATGGGCATCCTGATCCTGGCCGTGGCCATCCTGCCGGTGCTGGGCGTGGGCGGCAGCCAGCTGTTCAAGGCCGAGGCCGCCGGGCCGGTCAAGGACACCAAGCTGACCCCGCGCATGACCGAGACGGCCAAGGGCCTGTGGGGCGTGTACGTGGTGTTCTCGCTGGCCTGCGCGCTGGCCTACTGGTCGGCCGGCATGACGCCCGAAGACGCCGTCATGCACATGTTCGCCACGGTGAGCTTAGGGGGGCTGTCGCCGCACGACGCGAGCTTTGGCTACTTTGCCTCGCCGCTGCTGGAGTGCATCGCCCTGGTGTTCATGCTCGGAGCGAGCTGCAACTTCGCCCTGTACTTCGTCGCCCTGCGCAAGGGGCACTGGCAGGGTTTTTGGCGCGACGAGGAGATGCGCGCCACCATCGGCGCGCTGCTGGGCGGCGGCCTGCTGGTGGCGCTGCTGCTGTGGGCCAAGGGCATGTACGGGCCGCTGGAGGCGCTGCGCTTGGGGCTGTTCCACGTGGTGTCGGTGGCCACGACCACCGGCTTTGCCACCACCGACTACCTGGCCTGGCCGGTGTTCGCCCCGGTGTTCATGCTGCTGTTGTCGGGTGTGGCCACCAGCGCCGGCTCCACGGGCGGGGGCATCAAGATGGTGCGCATGCTGATTTTGCTCAAGCAGGCGCGGCGCGAGATGACGCGCACCGTGCACCCGCGCGCCGTGCAGCCGCTGCGCCTGGGCGACAGGGTGGTGGACAACCGCATGGTGTTCTCGGTGCTGGCCTTCATGCTGATGTATGGCGCCACCGTGATCGTGCTGAGCATGGTGCTGCTGCTGACCGACCTGGACATGGTGACGGCGTTTTCCGCCGTGCTGGCCAGCGTGCATTGCACGGGCCCGGGCCTGGGGCTGCTGGGGCCCACGTCCAACTACGCGGTGCTGACCGATTTTCAGCTGTGGGTGTGCACGCTGGCCATGCTGCTGGGCCGCCTGGAGATCCTGAGCTTCATGGCGCTGCTGACGCCGGCCTTCTGGCGTCGGTGAAAAAGCGCAGGGAGGCAGGCGCGGCGAAGAAGCGCAGCAGACAAGCGCAGGAAAAGTGCGTACAGGAACGGTGCATACCCGTCCCTACAATGGCCCGCTTGACCGCAACCGCAGGGCTTTTATGGTTCCGCACCTCATCACCGCGCTCACCGGCCCGATCAACGAGCTGGAGCAGCGCATCCTCGACTCCATGCCGGCCATCGAGCGCTGGTTCCGCCTGGAGTGGATGGAGCACACGCCGCCGTTCTACAGCTCCGTGGACATCCGCAACGCCGGCTTCAAGCTGGCGCCGGTGGACACCAACCTGTTTCCCGGCGGCTGGAACAACCTGACCGACGAGATGCTGCCGCTGGCAGTGCAGGCAGCCATGGCGGCCATCGAGAAGATCTGCCCCGAAGCGCGCAACCTGCTGATCATCCCCGAGAACCACTCGCGCAACACCTTCTACCTGGCCAACGTCGCGCAGCTGGTGCGCATCTTCAACATGGCCGGGCTGCACGTGCGCGTGGGCTCAGTCAGCCCGGACATCAAGAAGACCACCACCATCGAGCTGCCGCATGGCGAGCGCGTGGTGCTCGAGCCGGTCATCCGCACGCGCCACCGCCTGGGGCTCAAGCATTTCGACCCCTGCACCATCTTGCTCAACAACGACTTGTCGGCCGGGGCGCCGGGCATCCTGGAAGAGCTGTACGAGCAGTACCTGCTGCCGCCCCTGCACGCCGGCTGGAGCGTGCGCAGGAAGAGCCGCCACTTCCAGAGCTACGAGGAGGTGGCCAAGCGCTTTGGCAAGATGCTGGGCATCGACCCCTGGCTGATCAACCCCCTGTTCACCCGCGCCGAGGGCGTGGACTTCAACGAGGGGCTGGGCATGGAGGAGCTGCGCGCCGCCGTGGACGCCACGCTGACCAAGGTGCGGCGCAAGTACAAGGAATACGGCATCAACGAAAAGCCCTTCGTCATCGTCAAGGCCGACAACGGCACCTACGGCATGGGCATCATGACCGTGCGCGACGCCAAGGAGCTCGATGGCCTGAACCGCAAGACGCGCAACAAGATGGCCGTCATCAAGGACGGCCAGCCGGTGCATGACGTGATCGTGCAGGAGGGCGTGCTGACCCAGGAGCGCGTGCACCAGGCCGTGGCCGAGCCGGTGGTCTACATGATGGACCGCTACGTGGTCGGGGGCTTCTACCGCATGCACGCCGAGCGCGGCACCGACGAGAACCTGAACGCGCCGGGCGCCAGCTTCGTGCCGCTGGCCTTCGAGCACAGCACCCGCCTGCCCCAGCCGGGCGCACGCCCGGGCGCCAGCGCCCCCAACCGCTTCTATATGTATGGCGTGGTGGCGCGCCTGGCCATGCTGGCGGCCAGCTATGAGCTGGAGGCCACCGATCCGGAGGCCGAGGTCTACGACTGACCGGCTGACCCCTGCATGCGGCGCGCACGGCGCCTGCGCCACGCGCACAATGGCGCCCATCGCAACAGACGGCGGCCGGGCGCCCGGCTCGTGCCGCCTTTTCCTGCCGTGCAACACACCAATCAATCGTCGCTTCCGGCGCTCACCCTGGGCGCCATCGGCGTCGTCTATGGCGATATCGGCACCAGCGTGCTGTACACGCTCAAGGAGGTGTTCGGCTCCGGCCACGTGCCCTTCACGCCGGCCAACGTGTACGGCGTGCTGTCCATCGTCTTCTGGACGCTCACGATCATCGTCTCGCTCAAGTACGTGACGCTGGTGCTGCGCGCCGACAACGAGGGCGAGGGCGGCCTGGTGGCCATGCTGGCCCTGGCGTCCCGCTCGGTGAAGGACAAGGCGCCCGCGCTGCGCAAGTGGATGCTGCTCATCGGCATCTTCGGTACCTGCCTGTTCTACGGCGACGGGGTCATTACCCCGGCCATCACCGTGCTGTCGGCGGTGGAGGGGCTGGACGTGGTCTCGCCGGCGTTCCGCCGCGCCGTCATCCCGCTGACCCTGGGTATTTTGCTGGTGCTGTTTCTGGTGCAAAAACGCGGCACGGCCGGCATAGGCAAGTTCTTCGGGCCGATCATGGTCGTGTGGTTCATCGCCATCTCGGCGCTGGGCCTGTACCACATCGCCGGCCACCCCGAAATCCTGGCCGCACTCAGCCCGCACCACGCGCTGCGCTTCATCTGGCAGCACCCGGGCATCAGCTTCATCATCCTGGGCGCGGTGGTGCTGTGCGTGACGGGCGGCGAGGCGCTGTATGCCGACATGGGGCACTTCGGCCGCAAGCCCATCCGCATCGCCTGGTTCTCCATCGTCATGCCGGCGCTCACGCTGAACTATTTCGGCCAGGGCGCGCTGCTGCTGGCGCGGCCCGAGGCGGTCAAAAATCCGTTCTTCATGATGGCACCCGAGTGGCTGACGCTGCCCCTGGTCTGCCTGGCCACCGTGGCGGCGGTGATCGCCTCGCAGGCGCTGATCTCCGGTGCCTTCAGCGTGACCAAGCAGGTCATTCAGCTGGGCTACCTGCCGCGCCTGAAGATTTGTCACACCAGCAGCCGCGACCGGGGGCAGATCTACCTGCCTTTCGTGAACTGGAGCCTGTTCGTGATGATCGTGCTGGCGGTGGTGCTGTTTCGCTCATCCTCCAACCTGGCGGCGGCCTATGGCATCGCGGTAACGCTGGACATGACCATCACCACGGTGCTCACCTTCTTCGTGGTGCGCTACGGCTGGGGCTACCCATTGGCGCTGGCGGCAGCAGCCACCGGCTTCTTCCTGACCATCGACCTGGCCTTCTTCAGCTCCAACCTGCTCAAACTGGTGGACGGCGGCTGGTTCCCGCTCTTGATCGGCGGCGCGGTGTTCATCCTCATGACCACCTGGAAGGACGGACGCGAGCTGCTCACCCGCACGCTGCGCGAGAGCTCCATCGACTTGCGGTCCTTCCTGAACGCGGTCTTCATCAGCCCGCCGGCGCGGGTGGAGGGCACGGCGGTGTTCCTGTCCGCCCAGCCGGGCCTGGTGCCCAACGCGCTCATGCACAACCTCAAGCACAACAAGGTGCTGCATGCGCAGAACCTGTTCGTCACGGTGCGCAACCACGAGGTGCCCTGGATTGGCATGGAGCAGCGCCTGCAGCTGGAGCCGCTGGGGCGCGGCTGCTGGCAGATCGTGCTGAACTATGGCTTCAAGAACGACCCGGACCTGCCCAAGGCACTGCAGCTGCTGGCCGCGCGCGGCATCGAGCTGGAGACGATGACGACCAGCTACTTCCTGTCGCGCGACATCGTCACGCCCACCCTGGGCTCGGGCCTGGCGCCCTGGCGCGAGAAGCTGTTTGCCCACATGCACCACAGCGCCACGGCGGCGGCGGAGTTCCTGAACCTGCCCAGCAACGCGGTGGTGGAGCTGGGCTCCGTGGTTGAAATATGAGTCATTTTGGCCTCTAGCCCTTGCTGCATAAGCGCTGGCAGCTATCAAACTTGAGACAGCCCGCACCAGCGCGGCGGCGCGGCCGGTGCCACAATCGGCCGCCATGCGCTTTTTCAAAGACCTGAGCCTGTCGGCCGCCACGGCGGGTTTCGTTGCCGTGCTGGTGGGTTTCACCAGCTCCGTCGCCCTGGTGTTCCAGGCCGCGCAGGCCTTCGGCGCGACGCCGGCGCAGACCACCTCGTGGATGTGGGCGCTCGGCCTGGGGATGGGACTGTGCTCGCTGGTGCCCTCGCTCATCCTGCGCCAGCCGGTCATGGTGGCCTGGTCCACGCCTGGCGCGGCAGTGCTGGCAGCGGCCGGAGCGTCAGGCACCTTCGGCATGGGCGAGGCGGTGGGCGCCTTCATGGCCTGCGCCGCGCTCATCACGCTGGCGGGCGTCACCGGCTGGTTCGAGCGCGTCATGAACCGCATCCCCATGGAAATCGCCTCGGCCCTGCTGGCCGGCGTGCTGGCGCGCTTTGGCATGCAGGCCTTCTCGGCGCTGCAGACGGCCCTCGGACTGGTGCTGGCCATGCTGCTGACCTACCTGTTGGCGCGCCGCCTGCTGCCGCGCTATGCCGTGGTGCTGACGCTGGCCGCCGGCATCGTATGGGCGGCCGCGGGCGGAAAGATGCAGTGGTCGGCCGTGCAGCTGGAGCTGGCGCGCCCGGTGTTCACCGCGCCGGTGTTCACCTTCCAGGCCTTCATGAGCCTGGCACTGCCGCTGTTCATCGTCACCATGGCCTCGCAAAACCTGCCCGGCGTGGCCGTCATGCGCGCCACCGGCTACCAGCTGCCCGTGTCGCGCCTGATCTCCATGACGGGGCTGGCCACCCTGGTGCTGGCGCCCTTCGGGGCCTTTGCGCTGAACTTCAGCGCCATCACCGCCGCCATCTGCATGGGTCCGGAAGCGCACCCGGAGCGCGAGCGGCGCTATGCCGCAGCCGTGTCCTGCGGACTGCTGTACGTGCTGGTCGGCATCTTCGGGGCCGTGGTCACCGGCCTGCTGACG